>NZ_JCAPEU010000019.1:0-10757 GCF_059735265.1 Mangrovimonas sp. sgz306409 | reverse complement strand
TTGAGCCCCGTCAGAAATGATGGGGCTTTTTTTTATAAAACCTTTAGTAAAAGTATGGATACAAATAGAACTCCAATAGGGAGTAAACAAAGTATCCAGATGCTGTATTGCGGTATTTTGTTATGAATCACTTTAGCATTTTTTACACGTCTTTTCTTTCCGCTGTATTGGATCCAATTTTTGAAATAAAGAATGATGGCCAAAATACCAAATAATGTCCAAGCTTTAGAGGATGACATGGTGTTTACTCGCATTTGACTTAAAAATTCTGAAAAGAAAACTCCTAAGAATAGTAGAAAGGAGCATTGCACGATAGTTAGATAGATGGTGCTGATGCGGGTTGCCTTGGTTTTGTGTTTTGTTTTTATGTGGTTAAAGGCGCTATAAAATAGTGCGTCGAAGAAAGTCATATGCGTTAGGTTTTAAACAAAAAAAGCCGACTTAAAAGTCGGCCGAAAGATAGATATAGTTTTGTTTAGTTTGACGCGATGATGGATAAATCATCAATTTGATAGGCGCCATCCAAGGTGGTATCTGTTCCTGAACCTACCACTTTAAAGGCTACATGTAAGGGTCCTGAATAGGAAGAAAGATCAATTAACCCGGAATCCACAAAATCATACCAGTCATCTGATTGCGAGGCAAAATTGGCACTTATAGGTTCCCAAGTGGCAGCAAGCACATCGGTGCCATTGTAGTTGGTAGAAACAAATAGTTCTATAGTGTTTTCAGGAGAATCCAAATGGTGTTGTGCTGTTTTAAAGTTTAAAAACTCATTGTCCTGAGCATCCATGTTAAATGCTGGAGTGACAACCCAAGCAATATTGACAGGGCTTCCGGAATTGTAGGTGCTAAATTCAATATAGCCATTTCCTGAATAGGTTTTTTCTCTCCATTTATAATTGCCTTCTTCGTTGAAATTGGTCCATCCTTCAAAATCAAAGTTGGTATTGTTGATGGCTGTTTGAAAGTCTTCTTCAAAGATTACTGTGAAATCCGAAGGGTCCAAAAGTGAACAACGCGTATTGTTAAGGTTAACATCTTCAGTATTATTTAATGTCAATACCAAGGTACTTCCGTCAAAAGTTTTGTTTACAATTGCTGTTATTAAACCGTTTCCTGTGGGTAATAGGTCGTCTTTGAAATTGGCAAATGAACTAGTCTCTAGAGGAAAGGTGGCGTAACCGAAACCATCACAGGTTTGAAGGGTTCTTTGTGTATCGTAATCTTCAATAGGGTCAAAATAGGTGGCTCCTTCTAGGTTGTCTGCAAATTCTACATTCTCAATATTTATGAGCATTCCAATATTGGCATCGGATATTTGAGAAAAGGTCATTGCTTTAGGGCTAATGGTAGTGGTGTTTTGGGAGCGCAATAAATTAGTCTTGATTTGGTTTTCAGTAAGGGCTACCACAGTGGTCCCATATTGATCGGTTTCTGTTTTGCCCCCAATGGTTGTGACACCGTTGCCGACACGTTCTTCACCAATATATAAGCCTTTTAGATTGATGTAAACTTCTCTGCCTGGGTTGAACTGATTATAGGAATCTACTCTGTTCAAAATTACTTTTAAGGCATTAGTAGGGTTTTCTGGAGCGTTTTGAATAAAGAATTCTTTATAAAAGTTTCCGGTAAAGTCGGACGAGGTTACATAGCCTTTTACATAAATATCGGAAGTAATTTGTTCGATGACTTCTCCTTCTTGGTACATGGCCTTTACCGTTTCCATGGAAACTTCAGTGCCATTTTCCAATAAAGTTTGCAGATTTTGATTCTCTTCATTGCCAAGACTTGTGGGTACTGAAAAATCGTCATCTTGAACACAGGAAGTTATTGTGGTTATGAAGGTGAAAACCGTTAAAAGCGTAAGGTATCTTTTCATTTGTGTACGGATTGCTAATTTATTTTTCATAGTTGTTTTTTTAAAATCTGAAGTAAACATTTACAAAGTAGGTTGTGCCTCTACCGTACCAATATTTGGGTGAAAATACGGGTGTATCGTTACTGGCGTCCTCTTTTAACTCTTGGTAATTGGCATTCCTTCCTTGTTCAAAACCACCGGTTTTATAGGTCTTGTTCAAAAGGTTGTTGATGCTAGCAAAAAAGCCAACGTAATAATCATTGATTTTCCACGATTTACCTCCAATAAGGTTTACTACCATATAGTCGTCAAATCGTTCTTGTTTCAACAGTTGTTTGGCAATTTCGGGGTCGTAATCATTGAAAGGAAGGCCGTCGCTGTCCAAATAGAAATTTCGGGTTCTAGTCAATGGGCTAATATCTACATAGGTGTTTGTAAAAAAGTTGGAAGTGGCTCCTACCCACCAGTAATCGGGGTCTCGATATTCAAATCCTAGGGAATAGGCTTTTTGTGGGCCTCCTGCTATTTTATAATTTTTTAGGTTGGATTGGCCAAAATCAATACCGTTTTCATTGGTGAAACTTGAAGAAGTTAGATACAAATTAGGGTTGTTGTCGTAAGTGTATTGCCCTATGGATGCGACTCCCTTAAGCTTGATGGTTGGGGTGACTTGAGCTTCGATTCCAATTTCGGTGCCTAGGTGTTTTTTGTCAATTCCCTGTAGGATTTCCTGAACAAAGGCAGAAGAGTCATTGTCTTCAATTTCAAAACTGCTAATGCCATCGGCATAATAAAATGAGATTTCGTTGGCGTCTTCAATTTTAGTGTAGAAAGCAGTGATACGAGCCTTAATAATTGGAGATCTAAAAATGTAGCCAGCATCTACAGAAGTTATTTTTTCTTCTTCAATACCTCTTACAACGGCATCGTTTTCACGGGCGTTGGAGTAGGTGTTTCTTAAGGAAGGCGCTTTGGTAATGTAACCAGCGTTAACATCCAATAAATGCTTTCCTGTAATTTTATAAGTGAATCCACCTTTGGCTCCTAAGCCATTAAAGGTGAGCTTTTCGCCTTTCCCGAGCGAGTTGTCCTGATAGCGTTCATGCTGCCAAAGGCCTTCACGTTGGTATGTGGTGGTGCTTAAACTTCCCGAAAGGTAGAAATCTATTTTATTGTATTTGAACAGTGCCTGGGCATATCCTGAAACAATATTAACCAAAAGATTGTAGTTGTAGCGAATTTTTCCGCCTTCGCCCACAATTCTATCAGGGTTTTGAAGGTCATACTGAAAATTGTCAAAACTGTCTAAGTTTAAATATCCCGAACCTCCCAAGAGATCCATAATTTCTGCAAAGTTTTCCGAATTTAAATTTTTGTAGTCGATACGGGCATTCAGTAAAATGTTCTCTGAAATCTCGGAAGAGAAAATAGAGTTGGCTGTAAGTTGCTTGTCATCGCTCCGGTCTTCATACAAAACATAAGCATTTGGCATGCCTGTAATAGTGTTGGTAAGGTTGGCATCGTAAATCCGGTTCCAATCTATTTGGCCATTATTCAAGAAATTTTGTTCCAATTGGTAGGCGGTGTCGTAGTCTGGTCCGTCAGGGTCTGCCAAGGCATAACTTGGTAAGAGCTGGTAATAGGTAGGACTTGGATTGGCGCCACCCGAATAATCCAATCTACTATTTCCTAACTTTCCAAATTGGTAAGCAATGTTGGTATTTAATTTGGTTTTGTCGCTAATGTCCCAATAATGATTCAACATAAGGATGGGCTCTACCACTTCTTTGATCCGCGAGTTGCGTTTTTCTCCATCGTGATAGCCCCAATATTCGTTGTATCTGATGTCTTTTAAATCATAAGCCTCCTGTGTGTTTGGTGATGATTTGCCTCTTCTGTTTGGGGCATAAATGGAAGTGAAATTAAGACTGTGCTTGTCGTTGATTTTCTTTTCAACAGACGCGAAGATGGAATTGGCATCATAAAATGTGGCATCCTGATAGCCTTCATTTCCCCAGCGTCTGCCCACAGATATGGCATAGGCCCAATCGCCTTTTACCAATCCTGAGGCGTATGTAATCATCACGCGATGGGTGTAACTTCTGTTGGAAGAGGAATAGGTCACACGGCCACCTCTTCTATAGCTCGAGGCTCTTGTATTAATATTGTTAGTCCCTAAAATGCCTCCAAAGGTATAGTTGGAAGGTGCTAGGCCTGTTGTGAGTTCTTGGTTGCGTACCACGTCATTTAGTCCGCCCCAATTACTCCATTGGGGCCTGCCGTTGAAAAGTTTGTTCATTTCGATCCCGTTAATCAATACCGAACCATTCTCCGAATCCAAACCTCTTACCTTAAAAAAAGAGGAACTGAACTCAAAAGCAGCTGTACGTTGAAATACATCCTGTGAAGACTGTAACAAGCCAGAAATGTTATCAGAAGCACTGGTGTCGTCATTTAATTCGTCATCAGAAAGTGTGATGGTAAATAGATCGGCAGAATCGGAGACATCAATCGCCATAGTCATATCAGTGATGTCTACTGTTTTTCCGGTTTGGATAACAATGGGATAGCGTTTGGCAATATACCCTATCTTTTCAATTTTAAGGACCTGTTCTCCCAAAGGAAGGTTTTCCGAAAAAGTAAAGCTTCCAAAAGCATCGGTAAGTGTGGTTTGCTGGCTGGATTCAATGGTAACTATTACGCCGGGGATGGGTTCAAATGTGGCCGCGTCTTTTACGCTTCCTTTAACGAGGGTTTGTTGGGCAATCAATAAAATAGGAGAACAAATGGTAACTATGAGGGCAAGTAGTCTTCTTTTCATACTTATAATTAGTGTTAAAATGCTCTTGTTTGTTAAGTAACAGTTATTTAAAGCTAACTAAAATACATTATTTATAAGAAATAAATAAATTTGAATTTGAAACTGTTAGATATTAATCAAAATATAACGTTCACTAAATGAAAAGTTTAAATTACTGCTTGTTTTTGCTGTTTTTAAGTGCATCTTTGGTCATAACTGCCCAGGAAAAGAAGAAATTTAAAATCCATACCGTTGCCTTTTACAATCTTGAAAATCTCTTCGACACTATCAATGATCCGGTAAAGTTTGATGAGGCCAGCCCAATTTTGGAAATGAAAACCAATATCAAGGAGGTATATATGAAAAAGGTCCATAATATGGCTAGGGTCATTTCTGAAATAGGGACAGATATTTCCAATAATTCTCCTGTAATAATTGGCGTTTCCGAAGTGGAGAACCGTCAAGTTTTGGAGGATTTGGTCAACGACTCCTTGCTTTTAGGTAAGAACTACGGAATTGTGCATTTTGATTCGCCCGATGCACGGGGCATCGATGTAGCACTACTTTATCAAAAAGATGTGTTTAGGCCACTTCATAATGCTTCTTATGAATTGAAAATTTATGATGATGAGAGTCAGAAGCGGATTTATACCCGAGACCAATTGCTGGTGTCCGGGGAATTGGAGGGGGAACTGATTCATATTATTGTAAATCATTGGCCTTCCAGACGCGGAGGGGAAGCTAAGAGCAGGCCAAAACGAGTTGCCGCAGCCAAATTGAATAAGCATATGATTGATTCTTTACAGTCTATAAATCCCTATGCCAAGATCATTACGATGGGCGATTTGAATGACGACCCTACCAATGCCAGTGTGAAAACCGTGCTGAATGCCAAGGCCAATCGTGAGGATGTACAGCTGAAAGGTATTTACAACCCATATGAAGATTTGTTCAAAAAGGAGGGATTGGGAACTACAGCTTATCGAGATGCCTGGAGTTTGTTTGACCAGATTTTGATGACCAAGCCTTTAATTGAAAAGGATTATTCGTCATTCAGGTTTTACAAAGCAGGGATTTTCAATAAAAACTATTTAACCAATAAGTATGGTCGGTATAAGGGTTATCCATTGAGAAGTTTTGCGGATGGAGGTTTTACCGATGGATTTAGCGATCATTTTCCTGTATATATCTACTTGATCAAAGAAGTGACTGAATAATAAAAAAGGCGCCAATGAAAATTGACGCCTTTTTTTAATCTTATAACCAGTTGCTCCACGGAATTCTGGAGAGAATCAATATCAATCCTAAAGAATAAAAAATAGCTAAAGACTTGAATTTTGGTTTCGATGTCAATTTCTTTTTGTGTTTCGAGTAACCAATGGTGATAAAGGTTACCGCCAAAATGGCTACAAATGGATGTTCAACGGCCATAAGTCTGGATAGGCTGTTTAAGCCTCCCATGCCATTCATTTTTATGGTTTGCAATCCGTTGGGAGATACAAAGTATAAAATAAGCCCCAATAATAATTGAATATGGGTTACAATAAGCGTGAATAACGAGATTCTGAAATCTTTTGCAGAGAATTCTTTGTCGCTGAAAAATTTCATCAACGCATTAAAGGTTGCTAAAATTAAAATAATGAGAACCAGATAGGCCCAATATGAATGCAGAAATTTGATTGTACTGTACATTTTATGTATTTAAATAATTGGTTCAACAAATGTAAGCAATTTATAAATGGGAGGAGATTATGGTTTAATTTGAAATTGTGATTTTTCTTTGGGTTTGATTGCCGAATTCATCCATAACGGTAATAAGGTGTTCTCCGGTTTCAGGTAAAATGGCCATTTCATGAAGGGTTTCGGTTTGTCCAATAAAGGTTTGGTCCAAATACCAAAATACTGTTGCGTCCTGTTTAGAATGTGCTATTTGGAGGATGAGTTCATTAGTTGCGCCATCAAAATCTTTGGGTAGAAAAACAGTGTTGTTTTCCTTTGGATAGATGAATTGCATATTTGCCTCTTGTTGACCGGAGCAATTTGGTTTGAAAGGCGGTAGGGATTTGTAAAAGGGGTGTTTCGTTTTGTAATAATAGGCCATCAAAGGAGGCAGGACAAACCAAGATTCGTGAAGCATCTGGTTGGTGTCTTCACAGGAGGAATTTACTTGATACGTTCTATCTTTAGTCAAATGAACTAAAATATGGTAAGGGCAAGGTTCTGTTTTGATACCTGTTAATTGCACAAAACTGTCTTGTGGATTTGGGCAGTTCGGGGCTGCTCGATAACCGCTTGTTGCACAAACCTTAATTTCCTGCATCTCATCAAAGGGTTTGGCAAACCAATCGCTGTTGGGTAATAAGTCGAAGACCTCAAAAAGGATGGGTGCTGCAGCCTGTACGCCTACTAAACCAGGTCGGCCTTCTCCATCGGCGTTGCCTACCCAAACACCTACTACATAATTTTGGGTAGTCCCGATGGCCCAAGCATCCCGAAAGCCAAAACTGGTACCGGTTTTCCAGGCAATTTCTTTAGAGCCATCAAAAAACTCCCAATGTTCATCTCCTTCAGGGCGGTTCACGGTTTTTAAACTTTCAAAAGTTAAATAAATGGAAGCGGCATCATACAAGGTTTTCTCTTTCACTTTTGATCCAAAATCAGTCGTTTTGTTGGCTAAAAAAGTAGGTTCGCAAAATTCGTTAGTATAGTATTCACTGGAGGTTTCTGAAAAGTGATTTAAGGTTGAAGAGAGGGCTGCATAACTTTTACAGAGGTCCCAAAGATTGCTTTCGGCGCCTCCTAAAATAAGGGAAAGGCCATAATGGTTGGCTTCATGGGTGAGGTCTTTTAGGTGCAATGATTTTAGATAATGATGAAATCGGTCCAGCCCAAATTCCTGAAGCATTCTTACCGAAGGCACATTCAATGATTTGGCCAAGGCTTTGCTTGCGGGCACGGCACCGTCGTAAGTTTTGTTGTAGTTTTCTGGATTGTAGCTTCCAAATTGAGAGGGTACGTCAGCTACCAAAGTATTGGGCAGCATGTCTCCGGCGTCCAACATGGCAGCGTATAAAAAAGGTTTTAAAATACTGCCGGTACTTCTTGGCTTGTCTATAACGTCAACGTCCTTTTGATGAGCTCTGTCAGTAGGTGTATTGCCTACATAAGTGAGGACTTTTCGGGTTTTAACGTCCATAACCAATACAGCTATGTTGTAAATTTCATTTTGGCTGAGTTGGTTGTAATGTTGCCTTACAATGGTATTGGTTTGGTGTTGTAATTTGGAGTCAATGCTTGTTTGAATGCGTTTTCCAGAATGCTCTTTGGCTACTTTTTGCAGCAAATGAGGAGCTGATTGAGGGAGTGGGTAGGGCTTTAGAGGGAGCGCTTCCAAAATAGAAAGCTTGTAAGTAAGAGAATCTATGATTTGATTGCCTAATAATTTTTTGAGGAGTCGATTGCGTTTTTCGAGAAGTCGCTCTTGGTTTTTCCCTGGGTAAATCAAACTTGGAGCGTTAGGCAGGACCGCTAAGGTGGCGCTTTCGGCCCAAGACAATTCAAACGCATTTCTGTTGAAATAGCGCCATGAAGCGGCATCGAGGCCCACTACATTTCCTCCAAATGGTGCATGACTGGCGTAAAGGTTTAAAATAGTCTCTTTGCTATGGCGCAATTCCAATCTCGTGGCCAAAATAAGTTCAATGCCTTTTTCGAAATAAGTACGCGGTTTTCCTTTTCGGGAAAGCCTTATAACCTGTTGGGTTAGGGTGCTTCCACCACGTTTAATGCCTTCCGAGGCGAGGTTGTCGCGAATAGCCTTAAAAATGGATACAGGGTTAAACCCTGGGTGTTGGTAAAAATATTCATCTTCAAACTGTAGGATACATTTCTTGAATTTCTCTGGAATGCTATCGGTTTGTGGAAAGCGCCATTGGCCGTCTTGAGCAATTAATGCTCCCAAAAGTTCATTTTTGGAGTCGGTGATTACAGTAGTTGTTGGATCCTTGAAAAGCTCTTTTGGAAGGCAGAAATAGTAGGCCAAACTCAGAAAAACGATAATGGCAGATGTTTTGGGATAACGCTTTAAAAGGTTCATTATGAAATTGAAATGAATGCAAGAACGAAATTAAGGATTTAAAGGTAGGAAACGCTTTGTAAGTCCTACAAAAATGCTGTCAAAGAGGTTCTATCTGTTTTGAATGTTATTTGAAGGTTAAAAGGCAGTTGATATTTCCCTGAATTTTGGCCTTGCCTTAATTTAACGCCTCATTTTAACTACAAATTATACTATATTTTATGAGGAAACTTATTCTCTTATCTATCTTCTTGTGCCTTTCTTTAAATATGTCGGCACAATTAGTACCCGTTTTTTATGGTGATGCTGTTTCTCTTGGGGATGATTGTTATCGGGTTACCGATGATGTAGCGTCGCAAAGTGGTTCTGTATGGTACGATAACCCTATAGATTTGAATGCTGATTTTAAAATTATTTTTGATGCCAATTTTGGAGATAACGATGCCAATGGTGCCGATGGTATGGCCTTTGTTATGAAAACAACTTCTACTCCAGAAATAGGAAACTCTGGCGGTGGTTTAGGGTATGAAGGAATTACACAATCCTTGGCTGTTGAGTTTGATACTTGGACCAATGGAAATAGAGCTGATCCCCCTGGCGGTATAGACCACATGTCTCTTATGAAGGGAGGAAATGCGCACCATAGTTCAATCGATAACCTTGCTGGACCTATAGATATATCGGCGACTTCAATTAATGTAGAGGACGGTTTATACCACGAAGTGAAAATTGAATGGGTAGCGGCTACACAAACCTTTACTGTGTTTTTTGATTGTAGTGAGCGAATTGTATATAGCGGTGATATTATTAATACCGTGTTTGGCGGTGTTTCTGAGGTGTATTTTGGTTTTGCAGGTTCTACAGGTGGTGCTTATAACCTACAACAAATCTGTTTCAAATATGTGTCTTTTGCTAATACCTTGGCCTTGGCGGATCAAGAAATTTGTATTGGAGAAAGTATCGATACAGTAGATGCTACTTATGAAAATGGAATTGGTTATGAATGGCAGCCATCTACAGGTGTTAGCGATATTAGTATTCCTAACCCTGTGTTCACACCAACTGAGAATACCACGTATTTAGTAACGGTTTTAGACAACTGTGGTGTTGTAGTATTTACCGATAGTTTTGATGCTGTTGTAAATCCATTGCCTACAATTACTGGTGAGGATGTAGAATTTAATTGTATGACCAATTCTGCTGAAATTTCAGTGGATGTAGAAGCAGGGGTGGAAGTCAACTGGTATGATGCTCCTACAGGGGGGGCTTTGTTAATGTCTGATAGTACTGTTTTTGAAGTTTCTTCGCCAGGAACATATTATGCGGAAGCTATTAGCGAGGCTGGATGTGTGTCTGAAGTTAGAGCAGAGTTGGTTGTTAGTGTATCCCTTCCAGACGCTCCTTTAAGCGATGGTGATGTAGATTTTAACTGTACCAATAATAATGCGATGCTTACTGTTTCTGTATCTGAAGGTTTAGAAGTGAATTGGTACGATGCTGCAGTAGGAGGTAACCTTTTGTTGGAAAATAGTACAACTTATGAAGCTACGGAAGAGGGAACTTATTACGCAGAAACTATCGATCCTATTACAGGCTGTGTGTCGGAAACTCGAACTGCAGTAGCTACTTCCATCATCTATCCAGAAATGCCAATTAATAATGGTGAGGATACAGTTTGTGGAGGAAATGTTACCCTTTCGGTAAGCGTTCCAGAAGGTGTAATTGTGAACTGGTATAGTGCCGATACAGATGAGTTGTTGTTGGCAAACAGTTCAACCTATCAAGTGTCAGTTATTGGAACTTATTACGCTGAGGCGGAAATTGAAGCAACGGGGTGTAAATCTGAGAATAATGTATATATAGAATTGGTTAACTGCGAGATCCCTCAGGGAATCTCGCCTAACGGCGACGGCTTGAACGACTATTTTGAGCTTAGCAACTTCCAGGTCCACAATATCGAGATCTATAACCGCTACGGTACCTTGGTGTACTCTAAGCGTAACTATACCAACGAGTGGTAC
>NZ_JCAPEU010000018.1:0-11892 GCF_059735265.1 Mangrovimonas sp. sgz306409 | reverse complement strand
AGTGAGTAGTGAGTAGTGAGTAGTGAGTAGTGAAAAAAAGAATAAAGAGAAAAGACAGTTTTAAGAAGTCAATTTTACGGTGTCACCTTAGTGATCGTCTATTGGTCGATGGATTGAAGTTGGCCTGAACGCCTAAAAATTACACTCTTTCGATAAAAGTTTACTGATGACTTCCCTTAAATTCCCAAAACAGCAAAGCGGGCTTCCTTGGTCTCATACTTTTTGGTATCTCTGTAAAACGAGGTTTGCATTTTCAAATATATGTTATCTAGCACTAACTTTTAACGCTACTTATTGTCGATATGACCATAATAATATATATTTGAATCTAATTGCCTGCTTTGTAAATTCATAATGAAGGTATAGTTACCATATTTAAGCTTGTAGCTAACGCCTTTTAACCTTAACTCATTTATTTGATAAAAGAGCTTCTTATATCTGTTAGTTTATGTTTTAGCTGCCTAATTTATGGGCAAACTAGAAAGGAATGTCAGCAGATGTTGAAAGAAAGTAGAGCCCTTATTTTATCTGAAAACTACATCCAGGCTCAAGAATACCTTAGCAAAGCTACCGTGTTGTCTGAAAAAAACGGTTGGCATTTGGAGCGCTTTAACTCTCTTAATTATCAAGGGGCTATCTACCATAGATTATGCGATTATTCTGAGGCGCTCAGCTATTTCTTAAAGGCCCATGAATTGGCTTTGGAGCATTTAACAGAAAATGAAGAGTCTACTATATTAAATAATATTGTTTCCATTTATTTGTCTGAAAACAACTCTGAAAATAACTTAGAGAAAGCGTACGAATATCAGCTAAAGGCTTATAATCTCATTAAACATAGTGAGGATAAAAAGAAGGTCGCTGTCTTTTCATTTAACGTAGCTAATGTATTGAGTGAGTTAAATAAATTGGATGAGGCGAAAGAATATCTAGATACCGCTTTTAAGGATTTAAACGAGGCCGATGGCTATTTTTGGATAAAAGGTAGAATTTGCCTAGGGAAATACTATATGCTTAAAGGCGAATTATCCAAAGCTATAAGTGTTTTGGAGCAGGAATATAGTAAGAAATCCTCTCAAGACTTACAAGGTATTTTTACCGAAGTAGCATCTATGTTGTCTGAGGTGTATAGCACACAAGGAAACATTGAAAAAGCCATTTCTTTAGCCAAAGAAGGCCTGAGTAATACAGATGTTCTAGTAGAAAAAAAACGGTTTTATAAAATGCTTTCAGAATATAGTTTTGAACAGGGAGCGTATATAAAAGCCTTACATTTTAAGGATTCGCTGTTGAATGTTTCAGAACTATTGGCTAAACATAGGGACGCTCAAACCTATGAAAGCAATAAAATAAAGTTCGATTTGCAGAACTATAAGAATGAGCTAAAGCAAAATGAGGAAAATTTAAAACAAGAGCGCATCATTTATATCATTTTAGTAATTACTATTTCCTCATTGATGTATTTGGTATACCGACTTTTAAAAAACAAGCTTCACAAAGAAAATCAAAGAAAAATAATAGCTGAAAGAGAACAGAAAATTTTAGAACTTGAATTGGAGAAAGAAAGAGATAAACACTTGCTACTAGAAAAGCAATTGAAGCATGTAGAGACAAATGGTTTGTTGGAGCAGGAACGCTTAAAAAATGAAATCGAGCAAAAAAACAGAAAATTATCGGCCAAGGCCTTATACCTGTCCGGGAGAAATGAACTGATTGAGGACGTCATTCATTCTCTAAGCAGATTACCGAGTGTTAAAAGTAATTTTGAATTAAAAAGTCAGGTGAATACCCTAAAAAATCATTTACGGACAGATAATGAATGGGATAGTTTTATAGCGCATTTTGAAGCCGTAAATCAAGAATTTATAGCTAATCTTAAGTCGCTACATCCAGATTTAAATCCTAATGACATAAGATTTGTGTGCTATGTATTCATGAACTTAACAACCAAAGAAATTTGTGCTATTTTTAATATTACAGTAGAGGCTTGTAGGAAAAGAAAAACGCGAATTGCAAAAAAAATGAAAATTCCTCAAGATATGACTTTGTATGATTATGTTACAAAACTGTCAAGTCCTATAATTTAAACATCCGCTTTAGACCTTCACCTGCCAACAGAAAAAGCTTTCAATAGACACCCTGTTTAAGCCTGTTAAATCTCAACGCGGCTTTAAACAATATTACTTTATGCCTGCCCTCCAAAAAAGTTGAAACTGCAATAAACGAAGGCCAGTCTAGGAGCTAGCGAGCTGCGTTTTTTTTAGAAAATGAAAAGACTTCCTTTTCACAGTTTACGCAAACAGGCACATTACATCTAATTTTAAGAATTCACAAACACATAATGCTACAAATTATTGATTAACATGCATAATTATTGGGTTTTATGTTAAAATGTCCCGCTTTTTCCATTAGCATGTCCCGCTATTTCATGATAATATTTATAGATATTTTAATCGTTAAGAGATATTTGCGCTCAACGAAATTCATAATACGCAATCAATTAATCTCTAAAACTTTTATTTTATGAAAAAAATTACCGTATCCCTATTTTGTTTATTGGCAGTTCAATTTACAAAGGCTGATTGTGAGCCACCAGCCAATTTAATGGTATCAGATATCACAGAAACGGATGTAACCATAAGCTGGGATTCACCAGAAACTTTACCTGAGATGTATCAATATTGCATCGTTACAGACGGCATACCTAATGGAGAGGGCGCACCTGCTATTGGTGATGTAACTGAAGTAGCTGAACCACCGACAAGTGCCTCCACATTAGACCCAGATACGTACGATTTGGAACCTGGCACGACGTATCAGGTGTTTATAAGAGCATTTTGTGTCATCCCAGGGCAAGCACCTGATTGGGGCGACTGGTCTGAGGGAGTATCCTTTACAACTTTATCCCTGCCCACTTGTCCTCCCCCATCAAATTTAACGGTATCAGATATCACAGAAACGGATGTAACCATAAGCTGGGATTCACCAGAAACTTTACCCGAGTTTTACCAATATTCCATCGTTACAGACGGCATACCTGTTCCCGTAGTTACCATCAATGGTGTCGCTGAAGCAGCTGAACCACCGACAAGTGCCTCCACATTAGATCCAGATACGTACGATTTGGAACCTGGCACGACGTATCAGGTGTTCATAAGAGCATTTTGTGTAAACGGAGGGGATGCTGCTTTTGGCGAGTGGTCTGAAGGAGTATCCTTTACAACTTTATCCTTGCCCACTTGCGTACCCCCATCAAATATATCGATATCAGATATCACAGAAACGGATATAAGCATAAGCTGGGATTCGCCAGAAAGCATGCCTTTGTTTTACCAATATTGTATCGTATCGGACAGCATACCTGATGAGAATGGACTTCCCATTGACTCGGAAGCGACAAGTGTCTCAACAGTAGGCCAAACACAGTACGATTTGGAACCTGGCACTACTTACCAGGTATTTATAAGATCGTATTGTTTCGATGAAACCACGGGAATTCCTGATTTTGGCGAGTGGTCTGAACCTGTATCTTTTACAACTCCCAATGTTTTAAGTGTAAAAGCGGATATTTTTTATGCCTTGAAAGTGTACCCCAACCCTGCCTCTTCCGTTGTAACTATATCTAATGGACATAGCATTGATATGATAGAAGTCCATAATATATTAGGCAAAAAAGTATTCTCAAAAACTTATCGTGCGACCAAAATGACTTTAGATATGACCGATTTTACCACAGGTGTTTATTTCATGACAATTTTATCAAATGGGGCAAAAAGTACTTTAAAACTGATTAAAGAGTAATCAAAGCTCATGAATTGATTTTTTTTTTTTAGCCAGACAATGCCTCACCGTTTACAAATGATATTTACTTGTAGATGGTGGGGTATTCCAAAAGAAACCATTTACATCAAAAAATCTAAGGTTTCGTTGCTCGCAAAACATAACAAATGAAAGCTTTGTTATTACCTGCAGACCTTTTTTTGTTACTACTTCTCAATTTCACCACTTAATAACTATTAAATCTATTTGAGATGAGATCCGCCTTTTTAATACTATTCCTTTATATAATTTCTATTCATGTTCAAAGTCAAAATCGTGCAGATTTTTTTAAAACAATTCCAATTATAGATGAAAACACCCCAAAATGGGCCCAATTAATGTATTCTGATAATCCCAATGTTGGTGAGGTAGAAGACTTATATAGGCAATACTATAAAGACCATAAATTTGTCAAAACAATTCATACACAAAATCACAAGCATTGGATATTGGCGGTTGAACCTTTATTAGACCAAAATGGATTTATCAAACAATTAAGTCGAACTGAGGAAGACAACAAACATCTACAGCTTAAAGCAAAACATGAACAACAACAGGAGTTACGTAGCACAGGTTCCGATAATGGTTGGGTTGCTATGGGACCCTTTGAAACATTTGCCACCAATTCGGCTACTCCAATTTCATGGCATAAAAATATATATTCAATTGACCAGTCTTTATCAAATCCAGATGTACTCATATGCGGTACAGAAGCAGGTGGGGTATACAAAACCATTGATAAAGGAGCTAATTGGGAATTGATCTCTTTAAATGAAGTTTTTTCCGGTTATAATGCTGCCGTGAAAATTCATCCTTCCAATCCCAATAATTATTTAGTATCTTCCAATAACAGAATTTATCAATCTTTAGATGGAGGCACTTCTTGGAAGGAAAGATATTTTACAAATGGAACTGGGCATGAGTTCACATATTCTCCATTAAACAATGACATTATATTTCATGCGTCATCCTCCGGCTTATTTAAATCCACCAATGCCGGCTTAAATTGGGTTCAGATTTATTCCAATAGCTGTTGGGACATTGATTTCCATCCCACCAACAACAATGTTGTTTATTTATTAAAATCCAACCCTTCTGCAAAGCGAAGTGAACTTTTTAGAAGTGATGATAATGGTGAAACATGGACACTTAAAGATAACGGTTGGTATGTTCCTGCCGATATAAACAATGCGTTTGATGAAGGTGGTAAAATTGCCGTTACAACCGCTTCGAGCGACCTAGTCTATGTATGCCTCATTGGGCAATCCAAAAACGGGGACAATGGTTGGATTGGTGTTTATAAAAGTTCAAATCAAGGAGATGATTGGGTGAATCCAAGCGGACAAGATGGCGGGCCTTATGCCCCAACAAACAGTCCTTCAAATTGGAATGTAGCAGCTTATGAAAATGGCTATCATCAAGGTTTCTATAATTTTGATATGGAAGCAAGCTCTATAAATCCAAATAAAATTTGGATTGCAACTTTGCGACTAACAGAATCAAATGATGGTGGTCAATCCTTTCAATCGATTGGTGGTGCCAACTCAACACGTTTAAACCACATCCACTCTGACGTTCAAGATATTGAAGTTCAAGGCAACGATATTTGGGTGGCTACTGATGGGGGTATCGATTTTTCTGAAGACGAATTAATGTCGCATATAGCATTGAATAGAGGTATTCAAGCAGCCCATTTCTGGGGCTTTAACACGGGGTGGAACGAAGACACCTTTACAGGTGGCAAATATCATGATGGTACAAGCGGATGGTACGAAAATTATGGGTTAGGTAACGCCTATAACATTGGTGGTGTCGAGGAGGCTTCAGGGTATGTCCATCCCATTGAGAGCAGAAAGTTATTTTATAGAACTCATTATAACAGTGATGACACTTCCGTTAAAACCATTCCGGAAATATTTGGAACTGAACTTGTAGATCATACGGCTTTACCCATTCGACCTAATGAAGAGTTCATGCCAGCAGAACGCAGTGGGGTTTATTTTGATCCACGATATGCCGACCATATGTATGTTGGTCTTGAAAATAAAGTTTATAAATCAACAGATGGCGGGAGCAACTTTGAAATCATTTACTCCTTCCCCAACGGGATGATTTATGAAATGGAAATTTCAAGAAGCAATCCAAATGTTATCTATGCGGTATTAAACCCAACCAATGGCTTCTGGGACCCTTGTGAAATTTGGAAATCTACAGATGCGGGTATTTCTTGGAACAAAACGAGTTCAGATCCGAGTGGAAACAGAAGACGATTTAGAATTTCTATTCATCCTGAAGATGAAAATAAAGTGTGGGTATGTACCCCTCGAGGTCAAGACGGCTCAAAAGTACATTATACACAAAATGGTGGAGCTTCATGGCAAAACAAAACGACTTCAACTCTAGATGGTGAGAATATTGCTGATATATTATATCAAGGAGGAACAAATGACATCGTTTATATAGCCTCGGGTAATGGCGTCTTCTATTGGGATACAGATACGAGCGACTGGTTAAATTATTCAACAAATTTACCCCTAATAGCAAAATCCTTACAAATCAATCCCTTTTATCGTGATTCAGAATTGCGCTTAGCAACCAATGGACGTGGGGTTTGGGGCAGAAAAATGAAAGACACCCTATTTTTTCCAATTGCTCAACCCATTACATATTCAGACCGAGTGGAATGCCTCATGAAACCGATTCAATTTGATTGTTATTCTATATTAAATCATGAAGGCGCTTCCTGGAAATGGACAATTACTCCTGAGCCCCTATCCATTTCTTCTGATACAGCTAGAAATCCAATTGTTGTTTTTGGTTCTGAAGGCTCTTACGATGTAAGTCTTACTGTTACCGACGGTCAGGGTCATTCAGATACAAAGACGATAACAAATATGGTTACAGTGGTAGACGATTGCTCGCCTTGTAAAACATCTGGAAATATGCACTTTAGTACAGCAGTTACCTTGGTTGATTTTAATGGTATCAATAATGCAACTGGGAAAACCCAACCCTATACTGATTATACAGATAGTTTTTCATCGGATGTAGAAGTTGGTAACACCTATAATTTAAACGTTCATCTTAACACAGATGGTGATTATACTATTTATGCCAAAGCCTGGATTGATTGGAATCAAGATTTTGATTTTGATGATGACGGTGAAACCTACGATTTAGGCTCGGCAATAAATACCGTTGATGGTATCACAAGCTTATGTCCATTACCTATCACGGTACCTATGGAAGCAATAGAAGGACAAACAACAATGCGAGTCGCTGCAAAATTTGCCTATTCCCCAGGGCAATGCGAAACTGGCTACGATGGTGAAGTTGAAGATTATGCAATTGTTGTTGCACCAACACCAAGCATCATTGAAAATACTTTTGAAACAGATCCTATTATATATCCTAATCCATCAAACGGAAATTTCTCTATTGATTTAGGTACTAATTATGAAACTATTGATATTACAATCATAGATTTAAACGGCAAAATAATTCAATCTATGAATTACACTGATAGTCAATTATTAGATATAAAATTAAAATTAGCATCCAGCGTGTATTTCTTAATCATTAAATCAGATGAAGATAAGGCCATACTTCGGTTAGTATTAAAATAATCAGAACCCTACTCCTCTATTGTATTCTTTCTGTTTAATGCTTCTAAAATAATACCTAATGAAATACTTATTTTTTCTGGGGTTGTTGTTGGGATTGACAAGTGTTTCTTATGCCCAAACGGTAATCATTATAGATCAGCAAACCAAAAAACCCCTTGAAGGTGTCGTTCTAATCAGCGAAAGTCCCCAAGTATCAACAATAACCAATACAAAAGGGCAAGCCGACATTTCTGCTTTTAAAGAGGTAACGAATATTCAAATTCGCTCTCTAAGTTATGAAATGAAGGTTTTGAGCTATTTACAAATTCAATCCTTTGATTTTAGGATTGGGATGGAGCCATCTCACCTAAACCTTGATGAAGTAGTAGTTTCTGCTACACGTTGGCGACAAACATCCGGCAATATTCCCTCTAAAATCATATCGATTTCACCCAAAGAAGTAGCTTTGCAAAATCCGCAAACCGCAGCCGACCTTTTAGGTATTTCTGGAAAGGTTTTCATCCAAAAAAGCCAGCAAGGCGGTGGAAGCCCAATGATAAGAGGCTTTGCTACCAATAGGCTCATTTACACCATTGACGGTATCCGGATGAACACCGCCATTTTCAGGGGAGGCAACTTACAGAATGTGATTAATCTAGACCCATTCGCCATTGAAAATACGGAAGTCCTTTTCGGACCAGGCTCAGTTCTTTACGGAAGTGACGCCATTGGTGGAGTAATGAGTTTTCAAACGCTCACCCCGCAATTGTCGCTAACAGAAAAACCTCTGGTTACAGGCAAAGCGGTTACCAGATATTCTTCTGCCAATAATGAGAAAACGGGGCACTTTGACATGAATATAGGTTGGAAAAAATGGGCTATGGTAACAAGCATTAGTTCTTGGGATTTTGACCATTTACGCCAAGGGAGCAAAGGACCAAACGATTACATTAAGGGAATACATCCACAACGTCAAGACAGCATGGATCTGGTAATTACGCAGGAGGATAAACTTTTGCAAGTGCCATCTGCATACTCGCAAATAAATTTCATGCAAAAAGTACGGTTTAAACCAAGCGAAAATTGGGATTTTCAATATGGGGTTCATTATTCTGAAACTTCGCCTTATGGTAGGTATGACCGTCATAACCGATTCAAAAATGGGACGATTCGTTATGCTGAATGGAATTATGGTCCACAGAAATGGATGATGAACCATTTGAATATTACGCATAGTGGCAAAAATGCTATTTATGATCAAATGTCCTGGCGATTGGCAAAGCAATCTTTTGAAGAAAGCCGTATTGATCGATCACTAAACAAAGATGACCGCACCACAAACACTGAGAAGGTGGAAGCCTATTCCACAAACCTGGATTTCACCAAAAGTATAAGCACAAAAAACACACTGTACTACGGACTAGAATATATTTTTAACGATGTAACCTCAAGCGGGAAACGCACTGATATTTCCACAGGAATTGACCAAGCAGGTCCCGCAAGGTATCCAAATTCCACTTGGAGTTCCATAGCAACTTATGTAAATGATGAGCTAAGAGTTTCAGATAAACTAACTCTGCAAGCAGGACTAAGGTACAATCACTTTATACTGGATGCAGATTTTAGCAACAACTCAGATTTCTACCCATTTTCTTTCACCAGTGCAAACATTAACAATGGCGCTCTTACGGGAAGTATTGGAGGGGTGTATCATCCATCAGAAAAGTGGGCAATTCGTGCAAATTTTGGAACTGCGTTCCGCGCTCCTAATGTAGATGATATAGGGAAGGTGTTTGATTCTGAGCCTGGTTCCGTGGTAGTTCCCAATCCTGATCTGGAGGCGGAATATGCCTATAATTTTGATTTGGGAATATCGAAAGTTTTTGGAGATGTTGTAAAAGTAAATTTAACAGGCTACTATACCATCCTTGAAAATGCTCTGGTTCGCAGGGACTTTCAGCTCAATGGACAAGACAGCATTCTTTACGCAGGAGATATGAGTAAAGTACAAGCCATACAAAATGCGGCAGCTGCAAAGGTGTATGGCGTGCAAGCTGGACTTGAAGTAAATATGCCCACAGGATTTATGTTTTTGACAGACCTGAACTACCAAATTGGAGAAGAAGAGCTGGACGATGGCACAATAAGTGCATCGCGCCATGCAGCTCCATTTTTTGGTGTGAGCAGATTGCGCTATAAATACGATGACCTCATACTTGAGTTTAATGGCTGCTTTCAAGGCGAAAGAACCTTTAATGATCTTGCTGTCAGCGAACAAGGAAAGGATGAGATCTATGCCAAGGATTCGAGCGGAAATAACTATTCGCCTTCATGGTATACGCTCAACCTGAAAGTTATGTATGACCTTACTGAGACTTTCAGTATAAGCAGTGGTATTGAAAACCTTACCGATCAAAGATACCGACCATATAGCTCAGGTCTTTCTGGTGCAGGGAGGAATTTCATTCTATCACTAAGAGCCAATTTCTGACTTTAAGGGTCAGCCTTTTATATTTGTTGCAAGTTTTGGGACGTGGTACAATCGCGCACTAGTGGGGGTTTTACGGATCATACTTCCAATGATCTATCGGGCGATGGGTTGAAATTGGCCCGAATGCCTAAAAATTAGACTACTTTTGAATTGTGACGAAGTTCGCGGGTAATTCCAAGGGTGTACCTCACAGAAAAGCGGCATCCCTTGGAGCCGCTTTTTATATATACTCATTGGTGGTTTTGGAGAATGCGATGCATTAGCTTCGTTACATCTTCGATGTCGCGCACTAGCGGGGTAATATTGTAAACCTGTTTTTCTCAATAATTGAAAAAAGGGTTCCGCTTAAAAAAATAAAATCCTAGATTTATATCTTACACACTTTTCGGGAAAGTGTTTCCTAATACATTTTTCTTTTAGAGTTCTCTCACAATTGTTTTATTTAGCCATCATAATATTGATAAGAAAAATGAAAATTGACCGATTTGTAATAGCAATACTCCTGTCCATTGCCTTGGCCTATATGCTTCCATACCCGGGAAGTCAACATAGTCCTGTGAACCTAGATTTGATAGCCAGTTTTGGGGTTTCGTTAATTTTCTTCTTTTATGGATTAAAATTGAGCCGGGACAAACTTACACATGGCTTAAGGAATTGGAAATTGCACCTGCTAGTGCAGCTTACCACATTTCTTGTCTTTCCAATGATCCTATTGGTGTGCCGTCCATTTATTGACCATACGCCATACTCGGCTCTGTGGTTACCTTTCTTTTTTCTTGCCACACTACCATCAACTGTTTCGTCCTCTGTCGTCATGGTTTCGATGGCAAAGGGTAATATAGCGGCATCCATCTTTAATGCCAGTATTTCTGGTTTGATAGGCATTGCCATTACCCCTTTATGGATGGGACTATTTTTAAAACAGACCTCAACTGGGTATAGTTTGAGCTCCATTTACCTTAAGTTGATTGTCGAGATATTAATACCTGTAATTTTAGGGTTGCTAATGAACCGTAAATGGGGACAATTCGCCGCGAGGTATTCTAAACAATTATCCACGTTCGACAAATCCATTATATTGTTGATTATATATAAAAGTTTCTCTGACTCATTTATGGACGAGGTTTTTTCGGAGATTGAATATAAAGATCTCATTGTGATTGTTATCGCGACCATAGCCCTCTTCTATATTGTGTTTCACCTAACAGGATATTTTTCAAGAAAACTAAAATTCAGT
Organism: Mangrovimonas sp. sgz306409; assembly: GCF_059735265.1. Lineage (NCBI taxonomy): Bacteria > Pseudomonadati > Bacteroidota > Flavobacteriia > Flavobacteriales > Flavobacteriaceae > Mangrovimonas > Mangrovimonas sp. sgz306409. The sequence continues at coordinate 740 of NZ_JCAPEU010000018.1, read as the reverse complement.
ACAGAGGACCAGATAACAGCCCAATTTTGCGGGACTAAAAAATCATTAGTTCATGGTACTGTATTTTCTAAAATTTTATTCCCAAGTTCATTTTCTACAGGCCTGATACTCCTCCCCTTAATGCTCTTTCATGGCCTCCAAATTTTCATCATAAGCATTATAGCCACGAAATTAGCAAAACGGCAAGAGTGATTTTACAATTACAATCTGGCTATTGTGGGCCATCACCCTTTCATGCCACCAACAAATATGTGGATGAGGTTGTCATTCGGCTGTTTTAACCTTAAATAAAAGTTTGTACAAGGCAGGTACACCCAATAGGCCAACCATTATGGCCGCTTTACCTGCCCTTCCTGGACTTTCACCCCTGCACTTTTTTAATGAAGAATGAGTAGTGAGTAGTGAGTAGTGAGTAGTGAGTAGTAAGTAGTAAGTAGTAAAAAAAAAGGAATAAAGAGTAAAGAATTGAGAGGATAGAGAAAAGAACCAAGAGAAAAGACGGTTTTACGGATCCAATTTTACAGTGTTACATTAGCGATCTATTGAGCGATGGGTTGTAGTTGGCCGGAATGCCTAAAAATTATACTACTTTTGAATTGTGACGAAGTTCGCGGGTAATTCCAAGAATGTGCATTCACAGAAAGCGGCTCTTATTGGAGCTGCTCCTTCAACACAAAGCTCAATATTCCTAACCGAACAAGCCAATAACAGCAATACAAATCGTATCTTTACAGTCAATA
>NZ_JCAPEU010000017.1:0-14502 GCF_059735265.1 Mangrovimonas sp. sgz306409 | reverse complement strand
AGCGGTTTTTGATTGGTTTTATTATGAAGGGAAACCATAATTTTTAAAATTTCATATAAAAAAACTAAAGTTCAAAAAATTGTAAATACCCTTATCTTGCAGTAAGATTTTATTCGATACAATACCAATTACTAAAATTCCAATGTCACAAAAACATTTAAAACTATCCATAGCCCTGTTTCTATGTCTATGGACACTTTCGCCACAGGCACAAACCACCTTTATTTCTAATACAGAAAACCGAACCTATACAGACCTCAACGGAAAATGGAACTACATCCTAGACCCCTACGAAACTGGCGGCATGGGAGGTCGAGCCATTTCCGACAACTACGAACCTACCGATAAAACAGGTAGAGTTGAGTATGGCTTTACTGAAGGTAGAACACTATATGTACCCGGAGGCTGGAACACCCAAAAAGCCGAATTGGAGTATTTTGAATCTTCTATTTGGTACAGAAAAACATTTGACAAACCAGACCTTTCTTCCAACAAACGCTATTTTGTCTATATAGGTGCAGCCAACCAAACGGCCACCATAACCTTCAACGGCAAAACATTGGGAAAACATGAAGGTGGTTACACTCCATTCAATTTTGAAGTCACCGACTTGATGAAAGAAAAGGACAATTTCCTAATCATTGGCGTGAACAACAAACGAGATGCTGACGACATTCCTGCCAAAGTACACGATTGGTTCAACCACGGAGGAATTACTAGAGGTGTTAAACTAATTGAGGTACCCAATGCGTTTATCAACAACTATTTTCTATCGTTGGATCGAAGCTCCCTTAATCAAAAAACGAAGCACATCAATGGGAAACTGGAACTTACCGGCACCTCTTTACCAAAAAAGGCCCGCATCCTTATTCCTGAATTAAAAATAGACCAAGAAATTGATGTGAACCCAGAAGGCGCAACCAACTTTCAAGTGAATGTTAAAAACTTGGAACTATGGTCGCCAGAGACTCCTAAATTATACAACATCACCATTAAAGCTGGTGAAGACAGTATCAATGACGAGATAGGTTTTAGAACCATTGAAACCAGAGGCAAAGAAATCCTGCTTAACGGAAAACCTGTGTTTTTAAAAGGCATTTGTTTACACGATGAAAACCCACTTAGAAAGGATCGTGCCAACTCCATTGAAGATGCCGAATTGGTTTTGGGATGGGCACAGGAACTTGGTTGTAATTTCATACGATTGGCACATTACCCACATCAAGAGAAATTGGTGAGACTAGCCGATAAATTAGGAATTTTGCTTTGGGAAGAATTGCCTTTATATTGGGGAATTCAATGGGAAAACCCCGAAGTGCTCAAAAAAGCCAAGGCTCAATATGCCGAAATGATCAACCGTGATTACAACCGCGCTAGTTCTATCATTTGGTCCATTGCCAACGAAACAGCACCTATCCCTTCAAGAAATGAATTCCTATCTGAAATGGCCGATTACATTAGAGGCATTGACCAAACCAGATTGATTTCGGCAGCCATTAAAAAAGACCAAGAATTAGACGGGCACCCGGATAGCGTTTACACCTATAACGACCCACTTATTGAAAAGTTAGACATCCTAAGCATCAACGAATATTTGGGATGGTACGGCGGATTGCCTGAGGCTTGCAGAACCAAATCCTTTACCTCTGGATTTGAAAAACCAATCATTATTAGTGAATTTGGCGGTGGTGCACTACAAGGTTTTCATGGTGACAAACGCACACGATGGAGTGAAGAATTCCAAGAAGACCTTTATAAAGAAAGTATTGCCATGTTTGACAAAATTGATGGCATGGTTGGAATGACTCCATGGATTTTAGTGGACTATATGTCGCCTTTACGACAATTACCGGGCGTTCAGGATGGTTGGAACCGCAAAGGTTTAATCTCTGAAAAAGGCATCAAAAAGAAAGCATTTTTTATTCTAAAAGATTATTACTCAAGAAAGTAAAATTGCTCTCTTAAAAACAAAAAAACCGATTGACAAGTTTTCGAAGCAATCGGTTTTTTGTTTTATACGAAGCTATATTTATTTCCGAAACTTTAATTTCGATTACATCTTATACCCCGGTTTTTTATATAATATGTCTTGATTACCCAGGATATCATTTGGGTACACCTCATCTTTCCAAGTTTGAAGTGAAAAATCTTTAATACTTACCGAATAGGATTCGTCTCCATAACCAATAACACTTTGCGCTGCTTCCATAAGCGCTTTGGTTAATTCCTGCTTTTGTTCCTCACTTTTACCTGAAAGCAATTTTACTTGAATATGTGGCATCGTTCTATTTTGAGTATTGCTCGTCCGAAACCTTTTCCATCCATGTCACTACCTCTCCATTCACTTCCTCTTGAATGGCTATATGGCTCATCGCTTTGGTTGCCGATGCTCCATGCCAATGTTTTTCGTTCGGCTCAAAATACACGATATCACCAGGGCGAATTTCCTCTATTGGCCCACCTTCTTTTTGAATCCACCCCAATCCAGATTGCACAATCAAGGTTTGTCCAGCTGGGTGTGTGTGCCATGCCGTTCTTGCCCCTGGCGCAAAGGTTACAAGCGCTGCGGCACCTTTGGTAACGTTTTCAATATTTTGATATAAGGGATCTACAATGACCTCCCCTGTAAACCAAGCATCTGGTCCTTTCATGGATGGGATATCTCCGTTTTTATAAATTTTCATGATAGGTTATTTTATTGATTCATATGATATTGTTCATCGGTCACAGCTTCCATCCAGTTTACAATTCCTTTTTCGGTATTGGGCACAATATACATTTGCTGCAACCCTTGATTTGGACTCGCTCCATGCCAATGCCTTTTGTTTGGAGGACACTTAACCACATCACCCTTCTTCATGATTTGTATAGGTTCTCCCTCTAGTTGATGATAGCCCACGCCATCTGTAATAATCAATATTTGCCCACCCGGATGTGTGTGCCAATTACTACGGGCGCCAGGCTCGAAATAGACATTCCCAACCAAGGTTGTATAGGTTGAATCCATGGCTACCAAGCCCGTGTTATAAGCATTTCCCGTAAAAAACTTGTCAGAGCCCTTTTCCCCTTTTGGGAAGATAAAATTGGTATCGCTCTCTTGCTGAACAACTTCTTTCTGTTCTTCAACTACAGCTGTCTCTGCCTGTTGCTTACAACTTTGAAATAATCCTAATGTGAAAATTATTAATACTAAAATGGTACGACTTAAATATTTCATCTTTACTAATTATCTAAATATCACTTTATTTCGACTTACTCCTCAACATATTTAACCATTAAAAATCAACCAGTTAAACCACAAAATAAGCACCACTAATTTACAGATTTCATAGCTAATCGTTTTAAACAATTCAATCCAATAGTTATGAAATTCAAACAGCAACACGCTACTATTCTTGAAGTAATTCAAAGGTTACAGGGATTTCACCTACTTGCCTAAGCTTCTCAACACCATTATTCTCAATTTTCCCAATACCGATAAGCCCAGATGAAAAACTAAAATCTTTATAAAATATGGCCACATCTCCCCAAGGCGCATAATAGGTAATATCTCCTTTCGATGGCTTGTAACCACCTGGAACACCTTCCGATGTTAGTTTTCTTTCCGGATAAAAAATCTTCTCGTTACTGGCATAATCTTTTAATTCTGTTGTTATAGGCAACATGGAAATAAAGTCTCTTGCAGTAGCATTATCGTATAGACTTGCTGTAAGTTCAGTATTTTCAAAAGTGATTTTCAGTTTCATGTGTTCTAAAGTATTTTGCTGGTTCACCCCTTCGGCTTTACCTTCTCTATCAAAAAGAAACCATCCCATAAGTCCGGATAACGCTATAATTAACAAGGCCTTCATTTTTACTAGAGTTTTAAATTGGAAAAATAGAATGTAAAAAATATGACCCTGTAAAAGGGCCATATTCAAATTCATTATTTAAGATTTTCAGTAAAGAATGTTTCTAATTTATCAAATGGAATCACATCCAATTGATCATATAAATCGGTATGTACTTTATCAGGAATAATCATTAATTCTTTTGGCTCATTTGCCGCTTTATAAGCGTCCTCACTAAAATAGCGTGAGTGTGCATTTTCGCCTGCTATAATTAATATTGGTCTTGGTGAAATCTCTTTGATGTATGTTAAAATTGGCATATTCATTAGAGATAATGGTGTTGTTACTGTCCAAGAGCTGTTTGAGTTGATTGATCTTGGGTGGAATCCGCGTTCTGTTTTATAGTAATTAAAATACCCTTGAACAAACTCTGGCTCCTGACCATTAATTTTATTTGGCAATCCTAAACCTGATAATGCCGATGTTCCGTTTTCAGCATCTACCCAACGTTGTGCACTTAGTTGCTCTAACATCCCTGTACGTTGCTCAGGCGTCATAGAATCAAAATAGCCTTTTGCCGTTACTCTAGACATATCGTACATACTGGTTGTAGCTACGGCTTTCACACGTTTATCTACTGCTGTTGCATTAAGTGCAAATCCTCCGAATCCACAAATTCCAATAATCCCTACTTTTTCTCTATTGACGTTATCCTGCAATCCAAGAAAATCAATTGCCGCACTAAAATCTTCGGTATTGATATCTGGCGAAGATACATGACGTGGTTCACCACTACTTTCTCCTGTGTAAGACGGATCGAAAGCTAAAACAATAAATCCGCGTTCTGCCATTTGGTTTGCATATAACCCTGAAGACTGTTCTTTTACCGCACCATAAGGTCCGCTAATTGCTAGTGCCGCCAATTTTCCTTCTTTATTTTTAGGTGTATATAAATCACCTGCTAATGTAATTCCGTAACGATTTTTAAAGGATACTTTTTCTCTGGTTACGTTATCGCTTAGTTTGAACGTATAATGTTCTGCTGTTGCACTCATGTTTTTTAAATTTTTATTTGACTTTGTTTGACCAAATACCACCGTACCCATTAATAATACAGCGAGTAATAATTTATGTTTCATTCTGTTTTTAGTTTTAAATTGATTTCATAATTTTTGCTGGAATCCCTGCTACCACTGTTCTGTCTGGAACATCTTTAGAAACAACTGCTCCTGCTGCAACCACCGAATGCTCACCTACAGTTACTCCCGGAAGAATAGTTGAGCCAGCTCCTATCCATGCATGTTGTTTAATATGAATGGGGTTACCTATAAGCGCATCTCGTAATTCAGATTCAATAGGATGGGTTTCAGATAATAAATTAACGCGAGGCCCTATCATAACGTTATCTTCAATGGTAATACCGCCTAAGTCTAACATTTGACAATTTTGATTGATAAAAACGTTCTTACCTAATTTTAAATTTTTACCATAATTAATACTGAATGGCGTATAAATTGTAGTTGAAGCATCTACTTCTTGTTTTGTGATACGACTTAAATGTGTTCTGATATCTTCAAGTGATTTGGAAGCGTTCAAGTCTACTAGTAAACCAATCGTTCTTTCTGATTGTTCTGCAAGTTGATAAAAGTCAGAATCGCTAAAAGACACGACTTCTCCAGATAATATTCTATCAAAAATATTTGGGGTTTTAGTATGTTCCTTTTCTGCACTCATAATATTCACTTAAAATTATGGTACAAAATTAGGTCCTAAGTCAGCCTAGGTGGTAAAGAAAATCAAACCAAAAACTAAGAAATTCAAACAGCGTCCATTCTAAAGGTCTTAGGATTGGTACCAGTCTGCTTTTTAAAGAAGTTATTAAAATAGGTAGGGTAATCGAAGCCTAAAGCATAGGCAATCTCGCTAATGTTCCAATTGGTGTGATGCAACAAAGCCTTGGCCTCTTGAGTTATGCGCTCGGAAATATGAACAGATGTAGGTTTTCCTGTCACTTCTTTCACCGCTCTATTTAATGAATTGGAATGTACAGAAAGGTTATCTGCGAAGTGTTTTGCAGTTTTTAAACCTAAGGGTTTATCCGCACTTTCTACTGGAAATTGACGCTCCAATAATTCTAAAAACACAGTAGTTAAACGCTCTGAAGCATTCATGTGTTGTTCAAAATTCTCTGATGGCTCCATCTTCAAAGCCTCATGTATAATAAGGTGAATGTAGTTTCGAATTAAATCATCTTTGTGTGCATAGTCAGATGACTGCTCTTCAATCATTTTCTCAAAAATACGATTTAAAAACTCACGCTGCTCCTTTGAAATTTTTAGAATGGGTGTTCCCCCAAATTTAAATAATGGCGATTGTAAAATACTTTCAGAACGATCGGATAATTTTAAAAATTCTTCCGAAAACAAACAGGTATACCCAACATAAGTTGTTGATAATGTTCCCCATGAATATGGCACATGTGGATTTCCGAAGAATAAAATGGTATCGTCGGCTTCGTAACTTTTATCGGAATAGTGAATGATGCTTTTCCCCGTTGTTAAACAGATTTTATAGAAATCTTTACGACTATACACCTTAGTAGCATTGCCGTCCTTTTCTATTTGAAAAATATTGAATCCTTTTAATTTAAGTTCATTATTGAACTCTGAAACCGATCTTTCTTTTAATTCTGCCATAATGCAAAGTTAAGAAATTCAAACTATAATTCTAAAATAACCTTTTGAAACAAAACTTTTCAAACTAAACTTTACTTGGCATTGATTGCATCAATAAACTAATCAACATATCGATACGCTTTTTGTATTGATCAGTTATGTTTCCTTCAACATCAAACAGTTCACTACGCTGCATAGGAATGCTCAATGGTGCAGTCCAAGCTCTCAAAGCCTTTGCCACCGAATCCATGGCATTTATTCCTTGCATAGCCTGCACCCCATCGGCCCAGCACATTAAACCAACTAGTTTCCCTGTAAGATAAGGTTTAGGCAAATTGGCACTGTACTGCAACCAATCCAGACAGTTCTTCATTACCCCTGTCATACTGCCATGGTAAAGTGGTGTTAACCATATATGCACATCGGCTTCGCGAAAAATATGATTCATCAATTCTACCGACTTAGGGGTGTTTTGTAAGGAAACATCAAAAAGCGGAATCCCTGAATCCGCTATTTTAAACACATTGGCCTCTACGCCCTTTTCTTGAAGACACTCTTGCAAAAAACGTGTTAAGCGCTCGGATGTAGCATTCTCACTGCGTTCCATAGCCCCATTAAAGATCAATACTTTCATTTCAATTCTTATTTTTTAAAAATTACTTTAGGCAATCCAGCCTCACCGTACATTAAGGTTTTTACCAGAGGCTTCAATTTACTGGTTATGGCAATGTACAGCTCCGGTGGCACCTGCTGACTTTGTCTTACCACCACTTTTTGATTACTAAGATGTTTGAAATCTGTAAATAACACATTATGCTTCCAAAGGTTAACATCCAATTGTTCTGAAGTTGTAAAATCAATCTGCGAAGCAACATCACTCAACTTATCAGCTACCACCATATAAGCCCACATGGGCACAATGGCCTCACTAGTGCAACCAATAGCTACCGGTTTACCTCTATAGATGTCCCAATTCACTTCAGATAAAAATGCTTTGAACTCCTTTTCTTTTAAAAGCAGTTCCATATACAAGCCCTCCTTAATATCAAAAAACAAACTGTTTTCTAGAGGTCTGTAAGCTTCCAAGTCCACAGTTACAATACCATTGTCCTGAACTTTATTAATAAATACTTCTTCTGACATAATAAAAAAAGGGCAAGGCAACTAATAAGCACCTTGCCCGCAGCAATAGATTTCAGACATTACAAAGTTGCTGCAAGTACTTCTTCATATTTTTTCTCAACAGCAGCCCAATCCAATACAGACCAAAATGCCTCCAAATAATCAGCTCTCTTATTTTGGTATTTTAAATAGTAGGCATGCTCCCAAACATCAACACCTAAAATAGGAAACCCTTGATCTGTTACATTGGTATCCATTAATGGATTATCTTGATTAGCGGTACCCGAAACAGCAAGTGTCCCGTTATACTTCACGTACAACCAAGCCCATCCAGAACCAAACTGCTTCAGCCCTGCTTGACTTATTTGCTCTTTCAATCCGTCTAAACTTCCAAAAGTTGCATTGATATCTTCAGCCAATTTACCCTCTGGTGCCGTTTTTGGAGATGGCGATAGGATACTCCAAAATAACGAGTGGTTATAGTGCCCTCCTCCATTATTTCTAACTGCCGTACTGTGCTTGCTTACATTACGTAGAAGACCTATTAAAGTTTCACCTTCCAAACCGCCATCGGCCACAGCTTGATTAAGATTGTTTACATAACCTTGGTGGTGGCGTTGATGGTGAATAGTCATTGTTTCTTTATCAAAATAGCTATCCAATGCATCGTAAGCATAAGCTAACTCTGGTAATACAAAACTCATCGTTCTAATTTTTTAAGATTAATAATGGTACAAAAGTAAATAGGGCACAATAATAAAACAAGCAAAAACTTGCTTTATTATTGTTAAATATTTCCAAAAGAACTATTTGATTATTATTTAATACCTTTGCAAGACAAATAAAACAATGATTTTATTGTAAAATGAAGAAAGCAGCAGACAAAATACTGATGATCCTAAAAATGCAAGGCGAAGTATCCTTAAACTCCCTAGCATCCGAATTGGGCATAACAAGAGAAGGAGCACGTTTGCATTTAGTGAAACTGATAAACAAAAATTTAGTAAAGTCTACATCGCGAAGCGAAGGCGTAGGCAGACCTGTCACTTATTACTCTTTAAGTACACAAAGTGCTTCTGAATTTCCAGATTCCCATGCACAGGTTACAGTAGAATTGTTAGAGTCTATCAAAAATCTATTAGGAAACAATGCTCTGGATTTACTCATTAACGACAGGGAGTCTAAAGTATTTGAAATGTACAGCACAGCCCTAAAAAACAGCAAGACCATAGAAGATCGTCTAGACAAATTAAGCAAAATACGTTCCAAGGAAGGCTATTTGGCCGAATGGAAAAAAGAAGACAACGACTATTTTTTAATTGAAAACCACTGCCCTATTTGTGCCGCAGCCACCCAATGCCAAGGATTCTGCAGAAGCGAACTAAACAATTTCCAACAGCTTTTTGGCGATGAATTTATTGTAGAGCGCATGGAGCATATTGTGTCTGGTGGACAACGGTGCACTTATAAAATAAGTGCAAAGGATTAAATACAATTGCTGTAAAACAAAGAAGTTACTTCCGTTTACTGAAAACAACTTCTTTTTGTTTAAATCCTTATCTGCTCACTTTGGAAGGGAATTCATTTGATGTAACTAGGCTTTAGGGATAGGCCTTCCAACTCATAAGCAGCATCCACTCCATATTTACATTCTTCAAATCATGAATAGGTTGGCAGAAGGCTTGAATATCTGATTTTGGATCCTTGGGGCTTCCACTATAAAATTCAACACATGTGTGGCTCCATCTGAATTGTCTCTGGCTGATGTTGTAGATTTTTACTTATAAAACTTGAAACTAATAATTCAAATATAACCTCTCTTTTTTTAAATAAATTTGAATTATTAAATTAATTAGCTCTCTATATCGATTGTATTTTCTAAATTGCCATTATTATTAATCACGTGAACACAATTCCGCACAGGAAGCTGAACACGATTTTGAGCACCACTATTCATAATCAACTGAAAATCAACGCTAGATTTTTTAAGTTGAAGAATTCATAACCCAGAGGTCCCGAGTTCAAATCTCGGTCTCGCTACAACAAGCAATCATTTGCAAACGAGCGGTTTAGGCTTTACTAAACCGCTTTTTTTATGTTTACATCTGAACAGATTATTGCTTTTGCATACGAAAGTGAATACGAAACTGCATACGATTTGTCCAAAAAAAGAATTTTTCCAACCCAAAAATCTACACCGCAAAGGGCGATATTTCCAAACGTTGGTACGTGTATTTTTCATTTCGAGACCCGAAATCTGGAAAGCTAAAACGGATTACCCCCTTTTATGGTGAGACCAATAAATATAAAACCAAAGAAGAGCGCCTCGAAGTACTGACCATTTACAGAAAGACCATCCTGAAACTTCTTAAGAAGGGCTACAACCCGTTTGCTGACAATACAGAACTCTACCAAAAACTGAACGGCAAAAAGGAAGAGGAAAATACCGTTGTTCCAAAGACCGAACTGGACAACACTCCCAAAGAGGAGAAAATATCAATTGAAACAAAGTCTCCTGAGGCTGAAATCCCCCAAACATCCCTTAGGGAAGCCTTTGACTTTTCCCTGAACATCAAAAGGAAATTGCTCAGCAAAACAACCGTAAAGGGATACGAAGGCAGGGTCGATACGTTTCTGAAGTGGGTCGAAAACAATGCTCCAGAGGTCAAGAACATTGAACAGTTGAACAAAAAAGTGGTCTCTGCATTTCTAAACGACATGCTCACAAATACCAGTGCAAGGAACAGGAACAATTACCGAACGGATTTGAGCAGTCTTGTGCAGGTCTTGGAGGACAATGACATCATAGAATCGAACTTCATAAAGAAAATCCCTGTTCTAAAGTCCACACCCGAGAGGAACAAGACCTATTCCAACGAAACCCAAGAGGCCATATTTGAATATCTACAAGAGAAAGACCCCATACTCCTATTATATATAAAGTTTATCTCCTATAACTTTTTGAGACCGATCGAAGTCTGTAGGCTAAAGGTCAAAGACATCAATATAAACAATAGGACCATTCAATTTAAGGCAAAGAACAGTCCATTGAAGACCAAGATAATCCCTGAGATTCTATGGAACGAACTGCCAGACCTCTCAAAAATGGACGGCGAATCCGTACTGTTCACTCCCGATAAATTGGGAGGGGACTGGGACACGGCACTGATCAATAAAAGAGACTATTTCTCAAAGCGGTTCAAAAAAGTGGTAAAGGACCATTTCAATTTGGGAGCCGATTACGGGCTCTACAGTTTCAGGCATACCTATATCACCAAACTCTACAGGGCTTTGGTAAAAGAATCGTCTCCTTTTGAAGCCAAAAGCAAGCTCATGCTCATTACTGGACATTCCTCCATGGCCGCTCTGGAAAAATATTTGAGGGATATCGATGCCGAACTGCCCGAAGATTATTCTGAAATGCTAAAACAAGCCAATGGATAGAACACCCCTACACGATTTCTATTTGGATCTCCTTAAAAATCTATGGATAGATTTTCTGTTCTTCATTCCGAACGATTCAATTTTGGCGGAGGAACTTATGAAAATTGAAGCCCTAAATGAAAAGGACTTCTTAAACAAAGCCATGCTGTTCGACAACTATGCGGGTCCAATTGAACTGGACAGCAAACGGGACAGTGGCAAAATGATGTTGAAAGCAGGGACACTGGAAAAAAACTTTTTCCAACTGCTACACAAAAAAGGTGAATCGGAAACACTTGAATTTGACTATGTGGCAAAAAATATCTGGAACAGTTGGAGGCCATCTGTTATGTCACTAGTTGGCTCAATGACAACATGGCCCAGTACCTCGATAATTTGAATGAAGCCACTCCCCTTTTCAGGCTACAGCATACAAATTACACCGAACATAGAAATCTCTTTGTCCAACACTTCTGCAAACCGAATTTCCAGGCCCAAAATGTCAAGCCGAATATAAAATCCATCATTGGGGATTCTTTTGATGAGCTCCAAAAATTAAACGATAACGGTTTTAGTTTTGAAGGAGTCCACAATCAAACCCCAAAAGAACCTTTGACCGATACCCCTCAAAAAATAAAGGCAAAAACAATTACTGACAAGCCCGTTAAAAAACAGCCGCTTATCAGCAATGAGGAAGCCGAAAGAAGTATTTTAAAAGGTATTTTTAGGTTGGATCTGTAAACTTTCTTACATTTATGCGTAAATCAAACGTTTAATTTACGCATAAATGAAGGAAACCGAAATTTGCCACTATTGTGGCGATGACTACATACCCAAAAGAAAAGGCCAACAAAAATTCTGTAGCAATTCCTGTAGAAGCCGTAATTGGCAACAGAAACAGGGAGTCCCTAATTTAACTCCTGAATTTTCCTGAAATAGGTTGACTAAAAATTGAACAAACAATTACAGTCACTTATGAAACACGAAAAACAACACTGGCGAAAAAAAAGCTACCAAAAAGTCAATCTAGAGACCAAACTTCTGGTCGTTGACCAAATCCTTAGCGGACAGCTATCCAACAACCAAGCTTCCAAAAAATACGAGGTTCCCAGAACCACCATAGCCTATTGGTTAAGAAAATACAGTACCTTAGTGCAACGAAACACAGGTATGAGCAAAAACGACGAAATTAAAAAGCTGAAAGAGCGTATTGAAGAACTGGAGTTCCAAAAGGACTTCCAACAGGACATTATCGCTGATATGGAACTTATTACAGGCGTCGATATGTCAAAAAAGTCATTGCCCAAAACATTGGCAAAAGAGATAGAGCAAAAGAAAAAAGACCGTTTAAAAGAAAATGGCTCTATGGATGTTTTGGGATATCTAAGCAAGCCTTCTACAAAAGACTCAAAACACAACAAAAACAAGAAATAGACCAACTAAAACTAATTTCCTTAGTTAAGGGTTACCGTAAAAAAGTAGGCTCTAAAACTGGTGGAATCAAGCTCTACAGTGAGCTGAAACAAGATTTTATAGATGCCAATATTAAGATTGGCAGAGATAAATTCTATAGGTTTCTAAGGCTTAACAGATTACTAATACCTAAAGCCAAAAATTACATCACCACAACAAACTCCAACCACATGTTCAAAAAATATAAAAACCTTGTTAAGGACCACGTCCCCACCCCACCAGAACAGCTTTGGGTAAGCGACATAACATACATTAAAACCGAAAACGGACACAACTACCTAGCATTGGTAACCGATGCCTATTCCAAGCAAATTATGGGGTATAAACTCGACAGCCATATGAGAACATCTCTTTGCAAAGATGCACTCGCCATGGCCATTAAAAACAGAAAATATCGCAACCAAAAGCTCATCCATCATTCTGACAGAGGGTTCCAGTACTGCAATCCCAAATACTCGCAGTTTGCTGAACAAAACGGCATTACCATGAGCATGACAGAGCAATACGATCCTTATGAAAACGCCGTTGCAGAACGTATTAACAGAACCCTAAAACATGAATATGGGCTGAAACAAACCATTAAAAACACGGAACTAGACCAAAAAATGACACAGCAAGCGGTCTATATTTACAACAACCTAAGAGCTCATTTTAGCCTGGATCTGAGAAAACCAGCCGAAGTACATCTCAATCCAAACATCAACTACAAATCGTATCGAAAAAATAATGTAATTTTAAATCCTCTAACGATTTGAAAACATCGTTTTGAACAACCGAAAATCAACCGAAAAAAGGTCAACCTATTTCAGTATAATACATATCACGAAAACGAGATTAATTTCTTCGGATAACGTGCAAATTTTGAGGGATTTTATAAATTAAAAATTTGACGTTAGTCAGAATTAAAACTAAACTACTCTGCACTTAAAGTGCAGAGGTTTATTATAACGGGGGACTGAAAGTCCCCTTGTTCATTCCAATATAAAATTGGAAGTATTGGGATCCCCTAGTTTGCGATGATGTTCCAAATACTCATCAACCATTTCATCTGTTATATTTCCTGTGCTCCAAGCTCCATAGCCACTTGCCAAAAAATGCAGCCCCCAATAACGTTCTTTTAATCGTGGAAACTCCTGTTGAAGCTTTTGCGAACTCCTCCCTTTCAACATCTTTACCAAATAGCTGATACTATGCTTGGGGGAATACGACAAATGCATGTGCACATGATCCTTGCTGATTACTCCTTTTAATATCTCCACCTCCTCCGCTTCACAAATTTGCTTCAATACATCTCTACAACGTTCTTGAACTTCACCTGTTAACACATGATATCTATATTTTGTAACCCATACAACATGACATGACAAATTACTTACCGTATGAGATCCTTTTCTTATATTCCTACTCATACTTCTAAGATATAGATTTTTTATATTACTGAAAGTTCTGCACTAAAAGTGCAGGGTTTTGAACCCTAAATTGAGACCAATAAATGAAGAAAATACTAATTTTCACTTTTGGAATAGTTCTAATCAGTTGTGCGAATTCACAAAAAAAAGAGGATATTGCTATTAAAAGTGATGAAAATATAGAAATTCCTTGCCCACTAACTTGGCAAGAATACAAACCAACAGAAGATGAATTAGAATTTGAAGTAAATAATGGAATAATAACAAAGAAACCAAATGATTCTACAATTCAACAAATAAGATTTGGACGGGTTTGGTTCGAAATGATTAATCCAATTGAACTTGATGGAGGAGCTGAAAAATGTTACTTAAAAAATTATAGAACTGATGGCTCTTTAGAGTCTGAGGGACATGGGATTTATTATGAGCATCCTGTGGCAGATTATTCAATGGATGGAATTTGGAAGTTTTATAGTTGTGATGGAAATCTGAAAGAAGAAGTGAAATTCAAAAACGGACAAAAATTAAAAAACTAAACACAACACCGTGTATAATTCATTGCTTCCGATT
>NZ_JCAPEU010000016.1:0-15488 GCF_059735265.1 Mangrovimonas sp. sgz306409 | reverse complement strand
TCGGGACCTCTGGGTTATGAACTCCAAGGAAATTGTTTCAAAAACAGATTTACAGGGCTTTCAGAGCTACAATTTTATGAAATCGTATGCAAAACCGTATGCAGATTTTGACTTTGGGTTAAAAACAATATTTATTCGAATATAGTCAAAAGTATTCAAAATATGGAAGTGATAAAAATTAAAAATCCAATTAGATTTTTGAAGGGTTTTAAAATTGGAAATTCGGGATTTAGGGATGTAATTAGAGATGATTTTTTTTAAAGAAAACTTGTTCAAAATAGTTTTGATAAAGTTCTATTGGATATTGGCATATTGTTACAGATAGAAAATGGAATCAAGGAATTTGAATTCTATTTCAATTCGAGGAATGAGCTAAAGTTTCGCTACGGTAAATAGGTAAGGGAGAGGGCAAAGTTCGATGTGTAAGAAATATTGTGGCTACAAATTCAATGGGGTTTTATGTGTTAAAAGGCGTGATAATAATGTGATAAAAAAATATCACAAAAATAATTTTGCCACAAAAAAAATCGGTTAATCATCAAAAAGTGTTGATTTAGTTGGGTTTTAATAGCGAATTGAGCTGTTGTGGTGGCTTTGTTTGCCTGTGATACAAAAATGGTTATCGGGGCAATTCCAATGTTATTTTTGTTAGATCCTTTGGCGTTTTATATCCATCAGGGATGCCAAGGGGGGAGTATGGGAAATAAATTAGAAAAACTATGATTTGAGAAACCTACCAATGTGAGGCACCTGAATCTCAAATCATAGTTCATGAATAAGGAAACAGGGTTTCCGTTGAATTTCTAATTTATTGGAAGTGGTAAGCATTGGCATACAAGTCAATTTGAAACGGTGCTATTTCGTTCCGTTTAAGATTCCGTTGCGAGAAAAAATCGTAGAATTTTTTGGAGTAGGAATCTGTGGCCTCCTTATTGATCAGAAATCCGCAAAAGCGGATAGAAAAGCAATGCGTTTTGACCAATATTGACATTTGGCATAATTTTCAAATTCTTCACCTTCTCTAGAGAAAAAGACCCGATGAATTTTGTAATACAATTTGTAAGACAAATGTAAGACGATTGTCTTACAAATTTAGTTTTTGTTTTTGAACTATTGATTTGACCTCATTTGTGGTCAAAAAAAAAGGCTATTTTAAGGTGTTTTGGGTATCTGTAGTTTCAATAACGGTTATTGATGTTATTGTTTGAGTACAGGTTTTTGTAAGACAAATTTGGTTTTTATAAAATTAAGTAGATGTTAAGGTAATTAATGGCATTTCTGAAAAGGTTGTCTTTTCTTTCAGTAGGATTAGTACTAAAAGCTTTAATTTTTAGCCAACCTATTTCAGGAAAATCGGAAGCAATGAATTATACACGTTGTTGTAAAACGTTTTTTTTATCTAATTCTGATTCAATTTTGCAGACTCTTCTAATTCTTCATCTATGTCAACATCCCAATTGAGATTTTGAACTTGCCATTTGTCATTCGGTTTATACAAAACAAAAGTAAAGCGTACAGGTTGGCGGTCATATTTGAGCATATAACTTATTAATTTCAAATTATTGCCGACACTTTTTTCTGTTATCATTTCATAACCATAATAATCGCCAATCAAAGGAAGTATATCTTTAAATTTTGTTTTCAAACTTTCTATTCCGTCTATGTTTCTCTCCATCCATTTATTAGTCGAAAAAGCGTAATCCATTGCTTTCATAGGTTCGTTTTCGAATACTCTAAAAAATTCAGTTGTAATTTCTTTTTCAGAAGATTGTGCTTTCAATTCAGTTATAGATGTTACTGATGTTATAATCAATAGCAATAAGGTGATTTTTTTTCTCATTAGTTTCTTTAAATGTTTTACAACGGTTTATGTATAGTTTCGTTGCGTGAAAATCCGCTAGGATTTTCGGGTTAAGAAACTAAGATAGTAAAGTTGCGAGGATTTTCCGTGAGGAAAATCAGAAGCAATGAATTATACACTTTGTTAGCTGTAGTTTTTATTTTTCATAAAATTTTTTACAATAATTGTTATGTCAGCCAATAAATACCCTCCAACAATTAAGATACCCATAATGCTTAATGGTCTTTGTCTTATGTTATTTGGGTCAGGATTTAAAATCATTTGAACACATAAATAAAGGAGAAATAAACAGAATGGATAGAGGATAAGCCTTGTCAAAATATTTGTAAAAGTCCATTCTTTGACCTTTTCTTTCTTTAATTCTGTTTTCGCTTTGTTTATGAGTTCGGGATTATTTTTTCTTTCTATATTTTCTATTGCTTCTTTCAGTTCGTTAGTCAAAATTTTTATCTCGTATTTTTTTGCTTTTGACATTACTAAATGCAATAAAGTTCCAATAAAAGAAATTCCGATTATTCCAATAATGGCAGTCTTAAATTCAGTGGTTAATAACAAAACCAAAGCAAGTACAATTAAAAATCCGATTGATATTTTATTCAGAAGTTTGTGGTAAGGATTCTTTTCCGTTTTTATTCCGTTTAATTCTCCATTTTGGTCAAAAGTTAGATGGAAAACAGGATAAGCTCCTCTTAAAAAATGTGCTGATCTCCAAATGAGAAGTTCATTCGATTTTATTTCTCCGCTGTATTTAGTTGTGTTGTAAAAAAACGCATCGTTCCAATGATTCTTAAGAGTACTTTTCTTATTCTGAACAATTAATTTTTCGATGCCTTTCTTTTTTACCACAAAATTTGTTTTTAATTACAGCTAACGGTTTGTGTATAGTTTCGTTGCGTGAAAATCCGCAGGATTTTCGGGTTAAGAAACTAAGATAGCAAAGTTGCGAGGATTTTCCGCGAGGAAAATCGGAAGCAATGAATTATACACTGTGTTGTAATCAGTTTTTATTCTAATAAATTCCACTTATGTTTTGTTTCAAAATCATAATATTCAATAATACCGCCTGGGTTAGCTTTTAATATATATCCGATTTTGGGGTTATTGTTGATAGTGTCTTTTAAAATGAAAAATACTTCATTGTATTCAGAACCATTTATGTTCAGATTTTGATGAAATTCAACATTGGAATAATTGTAGTTTGCACTTGATAAATTATAAATACTCAAACCAAACTTATCATTTTCAGTAAATGAGATTTCAATGTCATCATCACTAAGGCTAAAAAAATTATTATAGCTTTCTCTAATGTAATATCCATTTTGAACGTCTGTTTGGTAATGCTTTTCATAATTGCAATCGTAGTCCATTGTAAATCCCTTAAACGAATTTGGCGTTGTTCTATGGTAATCAATAACATTATAACTTATTGTATCTATTCCATTTGAATATCTTAATTCATCGTTTAGTTCGAAAGTAACATATTTATCGTAGTCTTCTGGAAATCCATCGCAATCATATTCACAAGATGATACTAAAATTTGAATAGCGATAAAAACTTTGAGAAAAATTAGTTTTTTCATAGGATGTTTATTGGTAGATACAGATATCTCCAATTGGTTGTGTTAATTGTTTACAACGGTTCGTATAAGAATAGTGCGGTTTTGTGTCCGAGGATTTTCCGCAGGAAAAGCATAGTGACCAAATACGCACTAACTTTTGATTAAGCACTCAACTAAGCATTATTTTTATACGGTGTTGGCAAATCGTTTTTATTCATACTCAATGTAAAATACAGAGTCTCTATGTCCATTTTCAGTTTCGGTTGATTTTATTGGGAAATCATCCTCATTATAAGAATAACTATAATTGTCAACTAAGTTCCCATTCTGAAACGTATTAGTTACATTGTTGTTTTGAAAAGGAAATACAAAACCTCCGTATTCACCTCTTAAATATGGACCTAAACTAGGACTACTAAATTTATCTAAAAGTTTAACTAAATAAATTGATTTCAACTGACCATAAAATGGATTTGGATTATTGTCGAATAAATAAATTTGACTATTTATTAATTCATTATCAAAACTATTGTAAGTATTTATTTCCGTAAGATTATTATTCGAATCGTAATTCAATATCGAATAATAATAGTATCTATTAAGTCTAATAACTAATCCAACATTATTTAATTCAAAAGTTACTTCTTCCTGAGGTGATACGATATTATCTATGCTTTCGCTTACAGTAATAATATTGTCATTATATGTAAATGTTTTTGTTACAATCTGATTAGGGGTGATAAAATTTTGTGAATAATATGCTTTTTTAAGTTTATTATCATCGTAAGTATATGTATTAGTATATGTGTCATTTGAATTTGGTGCATATGTTTTAGTTTCAATTACATTGTTATTTAGGTCATAGAGAAAATCTGTTTGATAAGAGACTCTATTGTCATAATCATAATTTAAAAGCCGAGTCAATAGATTATTTTCATTATACGAATATTCCATATAATATGTGTCATTAACGTATTCTCTAGAAACTTTATAGGTGTAATTGATACTATCATCATCTTGATTAGAATCGTATGAACAAGATGTGTTCAAATATGTAATGCATAATATTAAAATTAATATGGAATTTCTCATAAGTCGTGCATTCAAGGGCTTAACCCATCAAAGCGTTTTGGTTGATAATAGTACTAAGCTACATTTTTTAATTCAAAATCCAAGACTTCTTTGTGAAATGTTTGCCAACGGTTTGTGTATAGTTTCGTTGCTTGAAAATCCGCAGGATTTTCGGGTTAAGAAACTAAGATAATAAAGTTGCGAGGATTTTCCGTGAGGAAAATCGGAAGCAATGAATTATACACGGTGTTGTAAAACGTTTTTATAAATTGTTTATGTTCATTATTAGATTCTTTGAAAACAGTTCAAAATTATTCCTGATTTGATTTTTAGCATGCCAGATTATAAAAATGAAAAATGGAATAAAAATAAAAAAAGCAGGATAAGCTTCGTTCTTAATTATTTGATAGAAAAGAAGTAAAAAGTGAAAACGGGAAAAATTATAAAAAGACCTATTCCAATCAAATAATCAATTCCATAAATTTCGATTTTAATCTGTGTTTTATCTTTGTTAGAATAAAATTCACCTACAGCATTTGAGTACTGAATATTGAAATTCATAAATTTTCTCTTAACTCGAATCTTAAATCTTTTTTCATTTATAATTCCCACATATTTTTTGTCTGATTTTTTTAATTCATCAAAGAGATAATTGTCATTGGAGTCAATTAGTTTTTCTAATCTAACTATTAATTCTTCTAAGTTTAAATCTGAATTAAGAGTGATTGATTTATATAGATTTAATTTCTCTAGAATTTTTTTCATCAAATGTTTTACAACGGTTTGTGTATAGTTTCGTTGCGTGAAAATCCGCAGGATTTTCGGGTTAAGAAACTAAGATAGTAAAGTTGCGAGGATTTTCCGTGAGGAAAATCGGAAGCAATGAATTATACACGGTGTTGTAAAACGTTTTTTATTCATATTGGCTTAATTCAAATAACAAATGATTTTTCATGTCAATAGCCGAAACATGAACAGTATTAAAGTCCGAATTAGGAAATCCAGCAAATCCAACGTTATCTTTTTCTAATTCAGTGAGCCAATCAATAAAGTAGTGAATATCATATTCAACAACATTGTAATTTTTCCAATTGTCAGTTAAAAATAATTCCGCAAACTCTTGTTCTGGCCAAACAGGAATCACGCTTAAGTCATTTGACCCTATCATAACATATTTACCTTCATTATCTGCAATCAAATAGATTGTCTCAAAATCGGCTACTTTGCGCAATAGGTATCCATATCTCTCTTTTGAGTCAAGAGCAAAAATGTTATCTATTTTCTGTTGGTTCATTCCAATTAATTCTATGCTAAATATCTTAGCTTTTCTATAAAAATAATTCTGTCATTTGTACATTTTGCTCTTAACCAATTCAAAGGTTTCTCAGAAACTTGAAAATTTGGCAAGTCTTTAATATCATCATAATTCAAGACTTTTAAGTCCTTTTTTCTAATTATGACTTCAATAAAATCATTTGGGTCAAGAAAAAAATCTGTGTTCAAATTATATTTTACAGAAAACTCATCTTCGGTCAGTTTAAAAGCTTTGTAATGAAAAGCAGTCATTTTCTTAATGTTTTACAACGGTTTGTGTATAGTTTCGTTGCGTGAAAATCCGCAGGATTTTCAGAGTTAAGAAACTAAGATAGCAAAGTTGCGAGGATTTTCCGTGAGGAAAATCGGAAGCAATGAATTATACATGGTGTTGTAAGCTGTTTTTTGATTAGTCATAATCTTTGTTCGATTGTGTAATGAGAAAAAAAATGAATAAATAAGTCAGGTGTTCAAAGTTTTCTTTTATTATTAATGTAAAGTCAAGATTGATGGCTATTCTTTTAAGTTTTACTATTCCGATTTCATAATTGTTGTAGAATATTCTAAAATAAGGATCCATTAACAATGATGACCACTTACTTTTAAATTCGATTCTTTTATCATCAGAAAATGACAAAGTCGAATTATTTATTGAATTAATTTGATCAATCAATTCAGAATTTTGAAATTGAATTTGATAAGAAGAACTAAAGAATCCTTTTTGTTTTATTGTAATAAGTAGGTCGTTGTTTTTTGTATAGACTTTTGTGAGATCAGGCGAAAACCATCTACGTGTAACTTCAGAAAACATTATCAGACTACTTTCCGAATATACTTTAAGTCCACTATTAAAATCACCTTTTATTTTATATTTCATTTTAGTTTCTGTGAAATAGCTTACAACGGTTTGTGTATAGTTTCGTTGCGTGAAAATCCGCTAGGATTTTCGTGTTAAGAAACTAAGATAGTAAAGTTGCGAGGATTTTCCGTGAGGAAAATCGGAAGCAATGAATTATACACTGTGTTGTAAACTGGCTTTTTTAATCGTTTTGTTTTTTTAGATAAATTCTCCGTTTTGTCATATATCTTTCTCCCCAAAATAAATATTTTTTATGTCGGCTTATTGCCTTTCCTCGTTTTACAACATGACCGTCTGAATGAAAGGAAAACAATTTTCCGTTTTTATATTTATACTTTTTGTTTTCAATTTGGGGATTTCCAGAAGATAGTAATTCCTCAACATTTTTTTCGTCCTCTTGCTCAATGTCAAATGTGAGTAATATTACATTTTTATCAATTATTTTAAATTTTCCTTTTCCAGATTCATGAATTAAATCTCCGCTAAATTCATATTCAAAAGTATAGTTTTCATTCAGTTGAATCTTAGTAACGAAGAAACCTAAACTAGCAACATTGCTTGAGTAATATCCAAATATTTTTTCTTGCCCGAATAGATTACTTGAGATGATAACAATGAAAAGAAGTAAAAGGTTTTTTTTCAATTTCAGGTGTTTTTATAGCTTGTGTACAACGGTTTGTGTATAGCTTCGTTGCGTGAAAATCCGGAGGATTTTCGGGTTAAGAAACTAAGGTAGCAAAGTTGCGAGGATTTTCCGAGAGGAAAATCGGAAGCAATGAATTATACACGGTGTTGTAAGTAGTTTTCTATTCAAAATCCGTTTTATTTTTTTTTACGAAATCAATTATTAGTTCAGCAATATTATCCTCGTATCTATAGAATTCAGTATCTAGTTCATCCCATAATTCCGAATTAGAATCATTTTCTAGTAAAATCTCTTGTCTTAATTCCCAGTTTTTAGGAACTGGTAAAGTCGGAAATAATTTTATCGCTCGATTAATTATGTCAGCAGTTTTGTATGCTCCGATTTTTTGATAGGCGTCAAGTATTTCGTGAGCGTACTGTCCAGAGGAGTTAAAGAAGAATTGGTCAAATCCGCCATTATTTACTTCACTTTCTAATATGTCCACATATAGAAAAGTTTTTTCTGATTCTGTTAAGTTATTTAATGAATCATTTTCATCAATTTTATTTACAATTAAGTCTCCAATAGCAATGATTTTTTCAGTGTCATCGGTCAGATTTAGTGCTTTCTCAATTTTACTCATATTTTGATTGCAATTAGTGAAAATTGTTAGAATAAATATTATGTGGATTTTCCTTCTCAAAATTACTTACAACGGTTGGTGTATAGTTTCGTTGCGTGAAAATCCGGGGGATTTTCAGGTTAAGAAACTAAGATAGTAAAGTTGCGAGGATTTTCCGCGAGGAAAATCGGAAGCAATGAATTATACATGGTGTTGTGCTTTCGTTATTTTAATTGGATGTGATACCGATCGATCTAAGGTTTTATTTCCTTTTCTATCTTGACAAGAAGTCCACTGGTTAAATCTAAAATATCACTATACCTATAATAAACGTTTCTATGGGCAATGTATAAGCTTTTGTATGCAATAAAAAGTTCCTTGTTATTAAAGAATTCTTCCAAATTGGATTGAAAAGGGACTTTATCCAAATCAGGTGGAATTAGGTATAAGCCAAGTTCATAATTTTTGCGTTGGGTTACTTTCTCTAAATTCTCACTATAATAATTTTTATGTTCTTCTAGTGAAGTAAAAGTATTGGGGAAATTTTGATTCACTTTTTCTACCCCTTTACGGTAATAGGTTTCCTCGTACCGACTAATGTCTTTTAGCAAATAGTCTACCTTTTCCAAATAAGAGGTCAGCTCATTTTTAATACTGTCTGAGCTTATAATATCCATATTTCCTGAATTGATAAGTGACCTTAAAGTGCCAAGAACTGGACTATAAATTCTACTGCTCATAGGGATGCGTATTGACTTTTCAATAGTATCAATCGGAATCTCTTCTTTCCAGAATGCTCTTTCTACTAAAGCACTGGCACGGGCCCTATCCAGATAAAAGGCACTAATTTTTTCAAGTTCCGTTTCTGATGTTTTTAAATCGGTTTCAAGCTGTTTAAGAATGGTGGACTCTATATTTTTCCTATTGCGTTCATTGTTCCACTCATTAACCTGAAGAGCAATCAATATCCCAAGAACTACCAGAATTGTTTCTCCAAAAGCATATTTTAGGTAATTAATAGTTTTATTTTCTTTTATGCTGTTTTGTCTAATTTTTCTAAAGAATTTAATCATTGGTTAATGGTTGGTTATTATGAAGCACAACGGTTTGTGTATAGTTTCGTTGCGTGGAAATCCGCAGGATTTTCAGGTTAAGAAACTAAGATAGCAAAGTTGCGAGGATTTTCCGAGAGGAAAATCAGAAGCAATGAATTATACACGGTGTTGGCAAAAGTTATTTTTCAATTAAATCTAAAAGTTAAATAAGGAATCCATACACTACCTAAATTAACTGCATTGGCTTCATCATCTCCATCATAAAAGAGGGAATTGTGTATTGTGAAATTTTCCGAACTAATCGGATAAGAAGTCGTATCATCAGAAAAAGGTGCCTTTAATATTTTACCAAGAATATTATCAGAAACATTAATGCTGATTTTTTTTCTTTTGATAGTATATATTTCGTTACTATTAATTTCTACAGGGTTTATTTCAATATATTCTTGATAGTTTGTTGAAAATGTTAAATTTTCACTAAAAAGGATATCTGAATTACTATTCGAAATTTGAATTTCATAAATATTTCCATCAGTAACTCCTTGATATCCAATGCTACAAATTTGACCTTCAGAATTTGATGAAAATTTATAACTATGAGTTGCCGCATCCATAGTTGTAGTAATTTGAAAATTTTGATTGTTTTCTAAACCAATAAATAAATTTTCTATTTCAGATTGAGAGTTAAGGCATTCATTTTGTTCATCATTGTTTGAATTATCTTCAGAGCATGAAAATAAAATGAAAATAAGTAATGGTAGTGTTGTTTTAATGCTTTTATTCATTTCCTATAATTTTTGCCAACGGTTTGTGTATAGTTTCGTTGCGTGAAAATCCGTAGGATTTTCGTGTTAAGAAACTAAGATAGTAAAGTTGCGAGGATTTTCCGTGAGGAAAATCAGAAGCAATGAATTATACACGGTGTTGGCAACTGTTATTTTATTTTTATTAAGGTCAATTCGTTTGTTGTTAGTTCCTCTTGTCCCGCAAACCTTGATTCAATCTTTATTTTTCTTTTTGAAAGAGGCTTCAGCTTGAATTGCAATTCTTTTTCTTTGAAAACCATAAGGATTTGTTCTTTCTTATCAAATTTCCAAGTAAAGTCTGCGATTGGAACAGAGTTCATGTAATTGTTATAAGTCTCCCAATATTCGAAACGACCCAACCTCTTAAAACCGAAATTGAGATAGTCTCCATGGTCAAAGTATTTCATTTCATATTCAGCGTATTCGTCCTTTGCCCATTCAGGTCCATAATTCGTATGTTGAATTAGTCGAATTGTGTCAGATTTAAAAAATACGCTGTCAATATTCCCAGTGAACCAATCAGTCTTTATAAAGTCCTTTTTAGAAAAGGTTTGCCCACTGACATTGAGGAATAATAGTAGAGTTAATATTGTCAGAATTGATTTGTCCATTTTAATAGTTGCCAACGGTTTGTGTATAGTTTCGTTGCGTGAAAATCCGCAGGATTTTCAGAGTTAAGAAACTAAGTTAGCAAAATTGCGAGGATTTTCCGAGAGGAAAATCAGAAGCAATGAATTATACACGGTGTTAGCAACTGGATTTTTTATTTAAATATTCTCTAATAAATTCTACTTTTTCTGTCAGTCCTCCGTCCCATTTTTCTGTCGCTAAGTTTAAAAGTGATTCGGTCAGTTCATTCGGTTCAATTTTTTCTGTCCAAAGGAGTTGGTCAAGAACACCAAGTCCAAAATCCGCAACATTTTCATCATTCAAAAATTCCGTAACCCAGTCAATCGATTTTGGGTGTACAATATCTTTAATGATAAGAACTGCAATTCGGCGGTCATCTTTGTCGGTCGAATTTTTGTAAATTTTATAGGCATAGTCAGTTGCGTATTCAGATTCTAAAATCCGCAAACAGTTTACTGCTAAATTCCATTCTTGCTTAAGCTCAATTATATAATCAACAGTGTTTTCTATCCAAGATTTCCCTAAAAATGATTCAATCGCAAGTTTTGATTTTCCGTCGTGAGTTAATTCGGAATTATTGCTTTTAATCAATTCAGATATTTTGCTCCACTCTGTGTTCATTTTTTGTTCATCTTGTTGCTAACGGTTTGTGTATAGTTTCGTTGCGTGAAAATCCGCAGGATTTTCGTGTTAAGAAACTAAGATAGCAAAGTTGCGAGGATTTTCCGTGAGGAAAATCAGAAGCAATGAATTATACACTGTGTTGGCGTGTCGTTTTTTTTATTTCATGCTCAAAATAGTTTTTTAAAACCTTTTCTAGTTTTCTATTTCCGAACCAATCCAAGGGAGATTTCATTTCGTTAAGTCCGCCGTAACTTGTTGAGTTAATCAAAATGTCTTGTCGGTCGTAAATAACTACTATTTGTTTTGTCCAATTTATTGAGAACCAATTACCAGGAGGTGATAAAATTGATACTTTTTGATTGTGAATTTGTAAAGTCCAACCAAGTTTTTCTGTTAAGTTTTTTATTACTTGTTGGTTATTGTCTTTTAAAATACCGTTTATACGTTTTAGTCTATCGATATTAATTATTGAGTAGAGTAATAGTCCAGAAAGAATTAGAGAAAGGCCAAATAGAATTGAAGCTCCAAACAAAGATTCTTCTTTTTCTAGTTGGTCGAAGAAGAAAATACCTGAAATGAAAGGAAATATTCCAATTGAAATGGTATAAGTGAAATAATCAAAAATGGGCTCAATCAGCCCAGTATTTCTTATTACCCTTCCCTTTTGTTTTGATTTTGGTATGTCAATTTTATCGTATCTCAAATTTATCAGTTTTCAAATGCACGCCAACGGTTTGTGTATAGTTTCGTTGCGTGAAAATCCGCAGGATTTTCGTGCTAAGAAACTAAGATAGCAAAGTTGCGAGGATTTTCCGAGAGGAAAATCAGAAGCAATGAATTATACACGGTGTTGCCATTTCGTTTTTTTTATCAAGGAAACCTCATTAATAAAACTTTTAGTCTTTTGATTAGTACTTCATCTTGCAAGCATTCTATTGGAGTCAATTCATCAAGGTCAGGAACTTTTGAATAAATCCAACCAATACTATTTTGTCCTAAATGATAATGGATTACCTGAGCAAAGTCAAGTCGGTTTTCCAAATACCCCAATAATTTTGTTTCGAAGTCAGAATTGTTCCAATAAAGCAAAAAATGACTTGAATATCTTTTCCAAGATTCTTCATCATTAAAGTATTGTTCTAATTTTTTCATTTTTTTTAATTACAGAGAAAATCAGTTTGGTTTATTTTCGATTATTTACATAAAGTGTTAGTCCGTAGTAAATAAGTCCCATTAAGATTATTTTAAAGATAACATGAGATGATTCAAGACTAGTGTTAATAATTACAAGTGAAATCATCATGTTGGCTAAAAAGAAACTTATTATAATCCTAATAAATGTAATTTTTAAATATCTCATTAATCAATTTTTAGTATTGAGGGAGCATTATAATGAATGGCAACGGTTTGTGTATAGTTTCGTTGCGTGAAAATCCGCAGGATTTTCGTGTTAAGAAACTAAGATAATAAAGTTGCGAGGATTTTCCGTGAGGAAAATCGGAAGCAATGAATTATACACGGTGTTGTGCGTAGTTATTTTTTAGTTTTTCAAATTCCTTTTCATATTTTTTTATTTGAGCTTGGTCTTTTGTCGATAACAGAAATGGCTTTCTTTTTCCAATTATCATTCTATCATAGACTAAATTTCCATTTTCGTCTTTTATTTGAACTTCGAGATAAGGTCGAAACATTGAACATTCAGTATTGATCAATTTAATTGAAAGGTTTGCGTATTCCTTTGTCGGAAATTGATTTGAAAGTTCAAGTGTTTTTAAACTTGTTAGAAGTGAAATTGGTTCGAGAGATTCATCTGCAACTTGTATGTTAGTAAGTCTTAAAAATTCCAATTGTTTTAGTTTTGAAAGTGGACTTAAGCGGTCAATTTTTAATTTTTTATCTATTCCACCATCTAAAGACAGACTTTTGATTTGGGTCGCTTTCTCCAATGCAGATAAGTCCGAAATTTTCGAATAATCTCTTATTGCTAATTTTTTTAAGTTTGGATTATATTGAATATTCCAAAGTTCAGTAGCTTTTGTATTCCATTCAGTAATTAGAGTTTCGCATTTATTTAGCTGTTCTAAACAACTTAAATCCTTTGCTAGGAATTGATAAAGACTAACATATTTAGGTTGATGAAGAGAAAAAATCTGTTCAATATCTTTTTCTTTTGCTCCAATTAGCCAAAGTTTTTCAATACTCAGTTCATTTAAGATTTTTCGATTTTTTACATCCGCACGAATATGTAATTCCGTTTTGGATTTGTCAAAATTTGCTAAATCAGAAACAAATTCTGGTTTATTCTCAAATCTGTCTATTGTGATATCGTTCATTTTTCTAATTACACACAACGGTTTGTGTATAGTTTCGTTGCGTGAAAATCCGCAGGATTTTCGGGTTAAGAAACTAAGATAATAAAGTTGCGAGGATTTTCCGAGAGGAAAATCGGAAGCAATGAATTATACACGGTGTTGTGCAACGTTTATTTTTTCTCTCAATTTATCAGCCTCTAACTTTACTAATGGTTTTAATTTTAACTCCTTTAATTTGTTAAGCAACTTTTCTGCTTTGTGAAATTCTCTTAGTTCAAATTCAGCATACGCTAAATTGAGCAATATTATAGATTCATTATTCTTTGTTCTAGGTCCAAGATCTAAGGCTTTTATTAATTCTGAACGACCTAATTCAAATTGCTTTTTTTGTATAGCAATTATACCATTTGTAAAATGATAGTAACTTTTGTTTTGCTTGGTTAAATGGTTAGGATTTTTAATTTTAGAAATTAATTCCTCAGCTTTTTCATAATTTTCGTCTTTGAGGTGCTCGAAAGCGGTGTATACCGTTCCGTATTTGAAATACCCATAGATAAAAAGTCCTGCTGCTAGCAATACCAATCCCATATTTTCAAAATCTTTGTTTGTATAGAACATAAATGCAAATCCTAAACAACTTACGACAAGAATTAATCTAATAGTTGGTGAAAACATAGGTTTAGAGGTGAGATTGGTTAATGTTGCACAACGGTTTGTGTATAGTTTCGTTGCGTGAAAATCCGCTAGGATTTTCCTGTTAAGAAACTAAGTTAGCAAAATTGCGAGGATTTTCCGCGAGGAAAATCAGAAGCAATGAATTATACATTGTGTTGTAGTGTGTTTTTAATTCATAGAATTCTTATTCAATGGGAAGTATTCTATTCAGCCAAGTAATTTCTTCAAGTGAATTTTTATTTTCAAAAAGTTCCCTCATAGAATTTACATCTGAAGAACAACCTAAGCAATTATAAACTGGAACAGGTGAAGCTTTCCAAAAAGCTATTTTGTCTATTTCTTTCTCTTTTAGTGTATAAAAGTTTTTTTGCCCCAGTCGTTCTAATATTAAAATAGCTAAGAATATTTCTCCGCTATTTTTAGAATTTAATAATTAAGAAATCTCAGAGTATTTTTTTTCTTTTACTAAGTCAGTCATTTTATTAACGAGAGGAGTAGTGCCTGCTGATACCCCGCACATGAAGCCAACAGTTAGCTTTTCCAATTTATCTGATTGTCCAAAAGTAAAACTCGAAATTAAGATAGAAATGGTTAGTAAATGTAGTTGACTTTTATTCATTTTGTCAGTTCTTAAATGCACTACAACGGTTTGTGTATAGTTTCGTTGCGTGAAAATCCGCAGGATTTTCGAGTTAAGAAACTAAGATAGCAAACTTGCGAGGATTTTCCGTGAGGAAAATCGGAAGCAATGAATTATACACTGTGTTGTAAGCAGTTTTTTCTAGTATAGGCTTTCTTGTAGTACTGTATTTGCAATCCACTTTTGATTTTTAAATTCATACATGATAGTTCTTTTAAATCCACATAAAGGACCACAAATTTGCTCTATATGGACAATTGCCAAATTATAATTTTCATTGAAGACTGGTTTTGATATTGAAATAAATCCATAGTCACAATGGTTTTCTTTTAGCCAATCTAAGTATTTAAAATTGTCAATTTCAAATGTTTTATCGAAGTCATTGAAATCATCTTTTGTAATAATTTTTTTTTCAGAGTTCAGCTCTTTGGTGAAAACAAATTTATCGGATAGTTCAATCTGAAAACTGACAAAAGAAGAGTCTTTTATTTTTAAATTTTCTTTGATGAAGGTAGCAAAATTAACTTGGGATTCTTTTAGTTTCCATAGTGGTTTTTCAAGAATGCAATTAGTCCTATTTAAATTTCCGTTAAGTAATAATTGACTAATTAATTCACTTGTTTTTTGATTGTCTAAAGTTTCGTTCCTGTAATCCGATTTACACGATTGGATAATCATTAAAATCAATATTAATAAGTATATCTCGCTTTTCATTAAATTGCTTACAACGGTTCGTATAACCGTCAGTTATCGGTTTAGGTTACTTTATTATACGGTTTAACACTGTCGTTAGCAATTCCGCGTGGATTCGGACGTAGTCGAATCCGCCGTAATT
>NZ_JCAPEU010000015.1:0-35397 GCF_059735265.1 Mangrovimonas sp. sgz306409 | reverse complement strand
TGTCCAACACTTCTGCAAACCGAATTTCCAGGCACAAAATCTCAAGCCGAATATAAAATCCATCATAGGGGATTCCTTTGATGAGCTCCAAAAATTGAACGATAACGGATTTAGTTTTGGAGAAGTCCTAAACGGAACTCCAGAAGAACCTTTGAACGATACCCCTCAAAAAATAGAGGTAAAACCGATTACGGAGAAGCCACATAAAAAGCAACCGCTTATTAGCAATGAGGAAGCCGAACGAAGTATTTTAAAAGGTATTTTCAAGTTGGATTTGTAAACTCCTCATCATTTATGCGTAAAACAAACGTTTATTTTACGTATAAATGAAGGAAACCGAAATTTGCCAATACTGTAGCGATGAATATACCCCCTAAAGAAGAGGCAAACAAAAACAACGAAACAGAAAACGAATTAATGTGATTAGAGGTCTATTTAATAAATTTTTATAACTACTTCCTATCGACAGGATTTCACTAAAACAAACTATACGAATATGACGGTAAAACAAGTACAGATTAATTTTTGATGGATTCAATAATCAACAAAAAAAAAGAATCCTCCCTTTCTGGTTATCTTAGAAGTTATTCACAGAGGCTGAAGTGAAGGAAATTTGGACTCAGGCTATTTTTGAATCGAATTGAAGTATTAGAAAATTTAAAAACATAAAAAGACTCCATACTACATATAACCTAGTTTGGAAATCGTCAGGAAAAAATAAACATTTTTAGTAAGATCTAATTTAATGTCACAATGGTTTTGAAAACATCCATTTAAATTATTAAAGGCTTTTGCTCAACAATATTTCTATAAATTTTTCAACCCACCTTTCTACCCACTTTAAGGGCGCCTATAATTAATTTGCCAATGGCCACCTTTGGCGCCACCCACCCTTTCTATAAGACTCAATTCCTTCAAGGCGTCAAGGTTATTATCAATCGCCGTGGCACTTAAGCCAATTTTTTCTTCGAGTTGCTTTTTGGAAACTTTACTATTTTCATGAATAGCTTTAATAATATTGAGCCTGTTTTCGGTAAGCTTATCTACCCACATATCTACCCACTTCTTAAAATCGAAAGGTCTTCTAACAGTTACGGTAAACATGCCTTCAGTATTGAATTCTGGTTCTGTTAAATCAGCTTCAAGCATCAAATCTCGCATCCTTCCAATACCAGAACCAATTTGCTCTACCATACGTATTCTTTCAAATAGCCCAAATATTAAAGGATTTCTACTTAAACTTCTTTTGCCAAATTCATTTTTAGGAATGCCACTAATTAAGCCCCCTAGATTGGAAATCTCAACTCTATCATCGAATACTTCAATGGTAATACGAGCCCCTTTATCGTAATAATCTCTATGGGCCAAGGCATTAATGATAGCTTCCTTAAAGACTGTTTCGGGGATTTCCCAAATTTCCCTTCTTGGTTGCCCTCCTTCACCTTCAATATCATAACGCACATTTAGTTTCTTTTTCCCCCAATTCATTGCCTGTAAATATTGCCTATATAAGGAGCCTGTCATTATTTTATCGTCAGCAATAAAACGCTTATCGATGCCATCAAACGCAATACAACGAATAACAGCTTTTTCAAAAAATTGTTCTGGAGCCTCCGCAAAGAACAATACCGTACCATTTTTAAGCCCCCCTTCATTTGTAACAAGCTTAAGACTGTTAAATACCTGTTCATTTGAAACTGCAACTCCTAAACCGCCCAATGTGCGAAACTGTACAATATTAGACTCAGAAATGTCCTGTTCCAAACTAACGGCTTTACAAGGCGCTTCATCAAAATAAATTTTATCGGCTTACTGAAAGAAGTCTCTCATTGCTTCGGTCGAGGTTAATTTTTGAGAGTTAGGCCCTTGACGGACATAAATTGCACCTGAAAGAACATATGGTTTCTTATCGCCTGACGGCACTTCTACGACCACTATTTGCTTTCCATCAATTTCAACCAAATACATGCCACAATGAAGACTTGATGTAATCTCGCTAATCGAATTTTGAAGTGCAGAACGTTTACCATTATCAAAAGAAACTCCTTGAATGCCATTATCATCGTCAACTCCTAAAAGAAGTACCCCCAGCCGGATTTGCAAAAGCACAAATTTCTTCGGCAACCTCTTTGACTTTTCTAGGAATACTTTTTTTAAATTCCAAATTATACCCCTCTCCAGAGGAGATTAATGATTTTAAAGTAGTTGGGTTTATCATAACTAAATTAACGGTTGAAGAAATACAAATCTATTTGAATAAAAAAACTCTATTTAAAAAGAAATACTGATTTTCAGTGTTATATAATTTTAAATTCAACTTTTTAGTCATAAACAGGCGGACTTATAGGTACATCTTCTCACAAATATGAGTAGAAATTTACTTATAAAAATATTGCATATATTTACAATAATTAAAAAACTCTTATTGTTTTTTATCTTTATAAAGATGTGCCACAACTAAACAATAAGCAAAACCAACCTTTATATGAAACAAAAAATTACGAGGCTAGGTTTATTATGCCTACTCGCCTTTATCTTATCCAATTGCCAAAAGGATGACCTCCATGAAGACATTGAAACTTCAAAAAAGAATGACTATAAGTCAACTCCTAACATTCAAGAACTATCTTTTAAAGAACTTAAAAGGAATCAAGCCGCATTCAATATTGTTTCTCAAATCACAAATTCTACAAGCAGTTTAAGTGCACGTGGCGGTGTATACAGTCCTAGTTTCCGAATGGAATTGGACACTACCAAAATTATTAAAATTGAACAAGATAGTAGTCACTATTCACTGACATTTAGGATGATTGAAGAATCTCCTTCGCAAAATATCACTCGAAATTTGGTTCTAGATGCGGTAGCTCCAGATATATTTTATGCCTTTATTTACGAATACAATCTGCCTGAAATAGAAAGAAACCAATTAGCAAGCGGAAGCTTAAACAATATCAAAGATTACCTGGATATTATTACAATAAATCCAGATTTTTCACAAAATAGGATTCAAGGTATTTCCTCTGATTGTTGGGAAGAAATTTTAATTTCTGAAGCTCAAGCCTGTGCCAGTGGCAACCATTCTCACGCCATGGGTAATGCAAGTCAGTGTAAGCTGAAAGGAGATGCCTTACCTCAAGAAGCTGAGACTATGCTTATACTTAAAGCAGACTGCGATTTTGGGGGCGGATCTAGCGGCCCTAGTCCATATGGTCCAGGAGGAGATGAAGGCACTCAAGATCCTTGGGCTAACCCTGACTTAGGAGGTATCGGTTCAAATGGAGAAAATAATTACACCTATCCCGGAAATCCTAGAGAAGACGACAACGAAAATGAAGAACCCGTGAGCTCCCTTACTACAATTCCGCTATTTGAATACATACCTAAGGAAGAAAATGACCCTTGCGATAAAATTTCAAATCTGTTAGACGAGACTAAAAATCCTGGTGTGAAAGATAAATTAATAGAGTTAATTGGAAAAACAAGCGATACTACTGAGGTAGGAGCAGGAAAAATTGTAGGAAGCAATAATGGAACTAACGACGGTATTACAGATTATACCCTCTCAGGTGATGGTTATTTAGACATCGCCCCTCCTTCATCCGGGAAGTTTTCTTTTATTGGACACACCCACAATTCTCCTGCAAATAGTACGTATTCTGTTTTCTCTTGGTGGGATCTTAGTGATGGATTATACTCGTGGATTAAAAATAACCAAATAACAAATAATTTTGTTTATTTTGTATTTACCGCAGATGGTACATATTATGCAATAACAGTGGAAAACGCCAGTAATTTTAAAAAGTTTTTTACTCCATTAGATGATTTACCTGCAAGCCCTTCTATTGAGCAATTAATTACACATGCTAAAATGGAAACAGCACTTGAAAAATATTATAAACATCAGGATAGTCAAGACGATGAAAAACCTTTAATTAAAGAAAACAGTACTAATCATACAGAAGACGCAAAATATTTTTTACAAATGCTCAAAGATAATCAATTAGGAATTGAGGTTTTTAAAACTGATAATTCTTTAAGTAACTTTATCAATATAAAGCTTGATAATAATAACGATGTAAAAGAAGACAATTGTAATTAAAAACTTTAAAACGATGAAAAAACAACTTATATACATAGTAGTAGTAATGTTTTTAATTTCTACTAGCTCATGGGCTCAATTACAGACTGTAAATAGAAAAACAAAAGACAATTTAAACCTTCCTGGAAAATACTATAAAGATATTGAGGGCGATTTTGATCCATTTATTGGTACATGGAAAGGGACACTCAACAATAAAACAATGATTATTAACATTTCAAAAGAAGTCATAGGGCCACTTGATTCTGGGGTATACAATTATGCGGAAGATTTTTTGATAGCAGATATTAAATTAATTGAGGGTGAAGGAACCCAGTTTGAAATGGTTGTTTGTGATACTGAAACAGAATATAGCAATTTTCCTAAAAAAACTAGAAGTATCACCTTTGCTACTTCTTCTGACGGAGTAACTATGTCAGGTAATATTGAGGATAATTGTCACCCAGGGAACAGTGCCGGAGGCAATGTGGTTATGGACATACAAAATCCACAAGCGCAAACATTGACAGCTCATTGGGAAATTAAACGAAAAGGGATTGCTACCAAAAGTTATCCTGGAGAACCCGATTTTGTAATTCCTACAGATATAATATTGACAAAACAACCTTAAAAAATTTACAGTAAAAAATGTACTTATAAAAGCACCTTGTAAAAAGAGGTGCTTTTGTTTTAACTTAAAGGATGAAATAAAAATTTCATAAACATTTTGAGAGCCCTGAAGACGATGATTAATTAATTTAAAGAAGACAACTCCGATTATAATGAAGATGTATTTTTCAGTAACAAAATGCAATAGATTGATTTAATTATATAGCAATAAAAACATACTTTGCAACTTAAAAATTTAGCGGTTTAAAGAGCTTAATTCATTAAACAAGACTCTATCAGCCCTGCATATCTAAATATTTAATATGAGAAATCACAAAATAACAGGAAAAGATATATTGTATATTTTTTCAGTAAGCATTATATCAGTCTCTGCATTAATCTTAATGGACATAATACCTTTTTCAATTATAAACTTTATTGCTGTCTTTCTGATACAATTCTTAATACTTTCAACCATCCCATATATCATAATTAGATCAAAAAAAGCCTAATAAATTCGGGTTACATCATTCCAAAACAGCTACTACTTTTGTAATCAACAATAACAACAAACTGGCTATAGCTACTTCAATTATTTTTAATTTTTAGCACTAGTGACTACAAGTGCTGTCAGCATCGAACCATTGACTGAACTGTTGATTGAAACGTTGATTTTCAATTTGAACCATTGAATTGACTACAAACGTTGTCAACAATAATAACAAGCATTTAGCATTATTCCCAATATCAACCACTTATTGGTATATCTAAATAATAATAACACTGCAGGAGTACATTCAGCTACTAACTGTACAAAAACAAACTAAATGAATCCCTCTCCTAAATCTCCCTCATCAACTATCCACATAAACCAATACGCTAATAAGCCAATATTTCTTAGCTTTCGACGAAAATTGAGAAAAACCGTAAAAAAAATTTGATTAATGTCCGTATTTTAGAGCAATAACCGACCTAAAATATGGAAATAACTGAAAAGCTACTTAGTGAGCTCCAAAACAGGCTTAAAGTTGGAAGCCGAAGAGGAGTTCATCTTAATGCCATACCCGCACGTTCTCGATACAAGTTTGATCTCACCAGACTTTCACATATAGATGAAAATCTTCCAAAAAATTTCATCAATGCCTTACTTACTGAGCTTCCTTTAAAATTCAAAATAAGTTGGAAGGATAATGTCCCTGACTTAAACTCATTGTTCGAAGAAGACCAAGCTCAATTAGTAAGAATTACTAAATCATTTGAAAACCTCATCAATCAAACTGACGCAATAGAGTCCGAAAAAGGAATTAATACATTTGGATTTGGATTTCCTATTCTTGTACGGAGAGACCAAGCAGATAACAAGTTAACCGCAGCACCTATTTTAATTTGGTCATTAAGAATTAAAAGGACAAAGGAATTCAATACTTGGGAAATACAGAGAAATGAAGATGATCCTATTTACATAAACGAGGTCTTAATCAACCATTTGCAAAATGACTCCAAAATTGAAATTGACCAAGTTTCGAGTGAACATTTGGATGACGGCCTAATTGACAGAAATGAGTTATTGGATATTTGTGTCAACATCATAGAGTCCATAAACAGCTCAACCCCTAATGACCTCAGAGAAACATTCGACAAGAAACTAAATGACATAAAGCCAATTTCCGAGAAAAAGCATTATGAAAAGTTACCATTGACATCCAACAATTCATTTATTGATTTTGGGGGGTTGTTTTCAATCTTTGAAGTTCAAAAACAAAATATAATAAATGATTACGTTAATCTATTGGAACTTCAAGGGTCTGAAATTGACCTTGAAGACATGGCAGAACATTCATTTCAACCAATTTCATCAGTTGAAACAGATCCTTCTCAACAAGGCATTTTACATTCCCTGAACACATCAAGAAATATCCTCATACAAGGTCCTCCTGGAACAGGAAAAAGTCAATCTCTTACAGCTATATTGGTCAATGCTCTTGAAAACCATAAAAAAACAATTGTTGTTTGTGAAAAACGGACGGCTTTAGAGGTATTATACAACGCACTAAATGAAAAAGGTCTTAACTATCAATCCATCTTAATCAAAGATATCGTAAAAGATCGAAGGAAAGCTGTTGATTCTGTAAGGGAAAGAATAGATAATTCTTCCTATCGAAGATACAGGTACACCAATTCAAAAGAAACCTTAGACAACATCATTGAAAAGTCAAAATCACTGATTGACGCAATCAACAAAAGGCACCAAAAGTTAGACGAAAAACTTATTGGAAATAAAAACTGGACAAGTGTTGTTGGATCCCTCCTATCCGAACTCAAAGACAATTCAGAGGATTACTACCTTGATTTAAATAAAGAGTCTTTTTCTTATGAATCTACAGAACTTAATAGATTATTGGAACTAATCAGAAAAGGTCAAAATTTATACAATGATTATACTCCTTTTAAAGAATTATCATTCCTTAATTCTTCAAAATTAATAGGAGACAATCCATTTATTATAGAACAAAAAATCAAAGAAGATTATTTACAATATGAAACGGAATATTCTCAAATTCAGCAAAAAACCAAAGAATTCCACAAAGAGTATTTCGATATAAGGAAAAATGAAATTGCCGATAAAATAGAAGAATCTGGTCAATTAATTAGTGAATACCTAACTGTTTTCAACTCGATACCAAAGCTTCTGGAAAAATTTGAAGCCAATTATAAAGAAATCAGAACTTTTGAATTTCAAAATGAATTAGACAAGATACAAGACAAACTTGGCGAAGTTCTCTCAATTTTCAAACTTTATTCTGCTGACACTTTATTTTTAGATGATGAAAAAGTAAACTCCTTCAACATCAGCTTTAAATCTCTATTTTCGAGTAGTTTAAAAAAATTAAAAAAGGACAGAAATACAATCATTCAAAGAATCTTAGAAATTGAATCAATTTTAATTGAATGCAAAGATTTACAACATATTGAATTTAGCTCTAACCTTAAGGAAAACAAAAAATTATTCTTTCAGTTCAAAGACTCAATTGAAGAAACTAAGACTCAATTTAACGACAAGTTAAATAACGAATTAGATGAATTAAACCTTAATTCCTTTATTGACGAGAAAATCGGTTGTCAATTTTGTTTTGACCAACTAACCAATGTTTCCTCTTCCCGATCCGATGAATTTAAAGAACTAATCACGGAAACATTAAACACACTAAAAACACTTCAATCTGATTTAGTTACCAAGAAAAAATCCGTAAACAATTTTATTGAATCTAGTAAAGAATTACCTTCAATAGGTAATTCTAAAACACTAAGGGCAATAAAAATAGATTTTGAAAATTATTCTGATCTAATTGAAAAATCATACGATAGTTTTATTCAAGGAATTAAGAATGAAATTGAAAAAATAGATATTTTAAAACCTATTGACCAGAAATATGCCAACCAAACCTTTATCACAATAAATGAGTCTTATAATGAGCTGTTAAACAAAGTAAATGAAGATAATTGGAGTGAACTAAAATTAAAAGGCAAGAACGAAAAAGCTCTACAAAACAAAATATCAAAACTGATAGACATTAAAAATGAATTCTTCAATAACGAAAATGATCTATTCTCAATAGAATTCAAATGGTTTCAATTTTACAATTCCCTTTCAATTGAAGAAAAACCAATTATTGACCTATTAACAGAAAAAGAGAATTGGCGCAAGACCTTTTTGATATTCTATCTAAACTCAATGCTCGTCAATTCAGCTAATATCCACTTACCAACCGATGATAATGACCATATCGAATTAGGCAAATCATTATCTGAACTTGAAAAGGAACAGATCAAATATATTAGGGAATACTGGTTTTCAAAACAAATTGATGCTACAAGGTCCTTTGATTGGAATAACCCAAATATAGCCGTCGAAAATCTTTACAACAAACGAGCAAGCACCAAGCACAAGAGACTCTCTTTAAGAGAAATTGTAAAGTTGGACATGGACTTGTTTACAACCTTCTTCCCAATCATTTTAACTACACCTGACGTTGCCAGTAATCTTTTTAAAGGACAAAACAAGTACTTCGATATTGTGATGTTTGACGAAGCAAGTCAGTTGAAATTAGAGGATAATTTACCTGCTCTTTTGAAAGGCAAACAGATAGTCATTGCAGGTGATGAACACCAAATGCCACCATCAA
The DNA here is from genome assembly GCF_059735265.1 of Mangrovimonas sp. sgz306409. Lineage (NCBI taxonomy): Bacteria > Pseudomonadati > Bacteroidota > Flavobacteriia > Flavobacteriales > Flavobacteriaceae > Mangrovimonas > Mangrovimonas sp. sgz306409. Next base: position 26,526 of record NZ_JCAPEU010000015.1, on the reverse strand, counting down.
ATTATTTCAGTAAAATATTTGATGGGAGTATTGAAGATGAAGATGAGTTTGAAGACGAAATTGAAAGAATCAAAAACGATGCAAGCAATTCTTTATTGGATTGCGAATCACTATTGGATTTTGCATCTGAATTAGGGTTTGAAAAAAGGCACTTAGATTTCCATTACCGTTCAAGACACCCATATCTCATTGATTTCTCCAATTATGCATTTTACAATCAAAGATTAAAACCTTTACCCAACGACTTTGACTATGTCCCAATTAAGTACATTAATGTGAACGGGACATATTCCGATAACTCCAATGATTCAGAAGCAGAAACTGTTCTTTCCATCATCGAAAACAATATCTCTCGACTTCCCAACGGTGAATACCCAACTATCGGGGTAGCGACATTCAATATCAATCAACGAAACCTGATTTTAAGTAAGATTAACGACAGACGAAAATTTGACCGTTACAAAGACTTCAATGAAAAAATCAATGAGCTTGAAGAAAATGGTTTTTTCGTAAAGAATTTAGAAAACATTCAAGGAGATGAAAGGGATGTCATTATACTTTCAACTACATACGGAATCAATAAAGACAATAAGTTTGCACAGAGATTTGGTTCAATTAACCATCAAAAGGGATACAAACTATTAAATGTTATTATTACCAGGGCCAAATACAAAGTATATCTCTGCTCGTCCATCCCACAAGACGTTTTCTTAAATTATAAAGAACACTTAATTACGGAAGGCTCCAATAACAGAAGGGCGGCCCTATTTGCCTATCTCGCCTATTCAAAAGCAGTGAGCGAACAGGACAACGAAGCAAGAATAGCCGTTTTAAATGCCCTTTCAGAAAACGCATCAAAAAACTCATCTATCGACAATTTCAATGCAGACCTTGAGTCACCATTTGAGGAAGAAGTCTATGAAGCCTTAACTGAACATTTCGAAGAAGATAAAATTATTCCCCAACTCCAATTTGCAGGCTTTAGAATTGATTTGGTTTATGATACGAAACAAGTAGGCCTACCCAAAATTGCCATTGAATGTGACGGTGCACAATACCATTCAAGCCAAGAGGCTTATTTACATGACAGGCATAGACAAAAGATTTTGGAAAACCACGGATTTGTCTTCCATAGGATATGGAGTACCAATTGGTGGAGAAACCCGAAAAAGGAGACTCAAAAACTGGTTGAATTTATAAGAAATATTGAAAACAGCAGCCCCTCAATATTCGAAGACAAATCAAAAGTACGTCTTGCTTTTACTGATAACATTAAGGTAATCGAAAATGAATTAGCCAATGTGTCTCCAAATTTGCAGAAAGACCTAAAAGAGACCATTAAGGCCGTTAGCAACAAAGTTCAAACCGATTTATTCAAGGAAACCATAGGACTCAACAGTAAGGTTAAAGTGAAGTACTTGAACATTGATAAGGATTTGAAAGTACATTTGGTTGAAGGAACTATAAATAAAACTGAAAAATCTAATGGTATTCAAAAAATAAACATCAAGTCACCTTTAGGAGTGGCTTTGAGGGAAAAATCAGTTGGTGACACTGTTAAAATTGGAGATTTAGATAAATATGTCCGAATCCTTGAAATATTAAAATAAGTTTAATTTAACTGATTTCATAACCTCAATTCAAAACAGAGGACTATTTAAAAACTCCTAAAAATACTGACCAATAAATCAACAACTAAATCCATGAGCGAGTTAAATCAAAAAGAACTAGACGTTTTTACGGCAAAAGCAAGAGCAGACAAAGCTATCAATTCATTGAAAGGAATATTGCTTGGAATTAATTTAGACGAACAAGTAAATGCAAACGAAATTAACGAACTCAAGACGTGGGCAGAAAACTATCGGAACTTAATAAACCGTAACCCTTTTAAGGAATTTATGGCAATTATTGACGAAACCGTTTCCAACAATATTCCCGCAACAGAGGTTATAGAGGATCTGTTCTGGTTATGTCAGAAATATGAAAGTGATAATTATTACTATAATGCAGTGACAAGCGACCTTCAAACACTTCAAGGAATTTGTCATGGTATTTTGGCTGACGGTATTATTAATGCAAAAGAAATCCAAGAACTTGAACAATGGCTAGAACAGAACACACATTTAAGCACCTACTATCCCTATGACGAGATTAGAAGTTTGATATTGTCAATTGTAGCTGATGGGAAAATTGAAGAAGAAGAAATTTTAATCCTAAAAGCTTATTTAAGCCAGTTTGTAAATATTGAGAACCAAGGGATCTCCAAGAAAATTAAAGAGGATACAGCAGACATAAATATCACAGGTCATTGTACAAGTGATCCAAACATTGAATTTGAAGGTAAAACATTTTGTATTACTGGAGTATTAAAAAGTGGAGACCGAAAACAATTGGAACGTACCATTTCTAATTTAGGTGGTGTCCCCACCAAAACAGTAACAAAAAAGACAGATTATTTAATTGTTGGAGATAACGGAAATCCTGCTTGGGCTTTTGCTTGCTATGGACGAAAAGTTGAAAAAGCTTTAGAAATGAGAAAAGGGGGACATCAAATTTGCTTAGTACATGAATTTGATTTTATCGATGCTTTAGAGGAATTAAAATAAAGTTACTCGCACTACAAGAAAAAGAACCTGTATGCATACCTCCATAATTTATAAACTCACAAAACAATGAAATCATTTCTACTGCTAACAATAGTCCTCATAACATCTTCAACCTATTCCTGCACCTGCATTACACAAGAAATTGAAGGTAGATATAACTCAGCAGACCTTGTAATCAAAGGAAAAATTTTAAGTAAAGTTCTTTTTGCTAAAAATGACACAGAAGTGGGCTACAACAAAGAAACTGGACAACTTGAGAAAATGACAATCGAACGCGATAAAAAAGCATTCTATGAGTATACAATAGCACTAATTGAACTATATAAAGGTAAAAGTCATGAAAAATATGATAAAAGTAAAAACATTAGCATATGATAATTGTTCCGCTGATTTTAAAATCAATAATGACTATTTAATCTTTTCGAATAAAAAAGGAAGAAAATATTTAATCAATCTATGCTCTGGTAATGAACTCGCTATAGAAGAACATGAAAATAAATTAAAAAAGCTTAAAAATTCAGATTCAGAATGACATTTAAACATGTTTACCAATACATTTTGGCTAATTTGAGAAGATCAAAATGAAAAAGATAATCTTATTTCTAACAATGATAATTTTTGCTTCTTGTGACCCTGGAATCTTAAATATATATGTTGTTGATAACAAAACTGATTTTGATCTAAAAATAGAATCAAAACTTAATTCTGGCCATCGCAATCCACATGAAAAGGATTCTGTCAAATTGATTACTATTAAGCCACAATCAGAGTCCATAGTTGTAGAATATTTTGCAATTGGGACAGCCCACGACCAAGGGAGCAATTTTCTTAAAGAAATCGATACGATAATTATTAAAAATAAAGTTCTGAAAAAAGACATATATGAACGTAAAAATTGGAACTATAAAATTCTGAAAAAAGGATTATTGACTGAAGATAAAGTAGAATATAAGCTGACGTTAACCAATTCTGATTTTGAATAAAAAACTCATTACAACGATACTATAAAGAATTGTTTTTCTCGCCTACTTCTGAAAATGCTTGCGGATTTTCAGTTTGATGCTTACTTGCTAGGTTAATCGCTAAATAACGCAACTACTAATAGTCGAGACGTTAGCTGTAATTTAAAAAACTTTCAACAATTTAAATGTATAGATTTAGACCTATAGAAAGCTTGCTTGGCAAATACAAAGAGTTAGAAAAACAAGAAATATATTTTGCCTCACCTGAAGAATTAAATGACCCAATGGAAGGTCTAAGAGATGTATATTGGAAAGGCGATGAAATCGTCTGGAAAAACTTTATAATAAATTACTGCAAAAGTTTAGAAAGAATATTTCTACTAACTATCATCTTAAACGATAGCAAAGAAATTACAGATAACGATATAAAAGTATCGTATGAATTATTAGAATTCCCCTCACCGAAAAATGAGATAATGGTAAAAGAAATAATTTCTAAATTATTTTCTTTTAGATTTATAAAGGAATTACCATTAAGTGTTTCAAAGAGGTCAGAACATATAAGACGTTCAGAATTATTATCATACTGTCAAATTATCCATTCATTTGTATTGAATTCTATTTCCGAAGTATACTTCGAACACAAAATGACTAACAAATTAGTTTTCCATCAAGACCTTGACCAATTTACTAATGTCATTGAAAAATCTGGTAATTTACCCGAACTTATAAATCAACTCGAAAAGAAAAATAGCAAAAATGTAACTGATAGTTTTTTTAACATTATCAACCTTTATATTCAATCCTCTACTCTGTCATCCCAATTCTCACATTCGCTCAATGAAGTAAGATCAAATGGTTTCTTTTTAATATCAGAGTTCCCAAATAAATTTATTACAAAACTTGAAAATGAAATTTATCCTGCTTGGTATTCAGCATCATTCCTAGGTGATAATACCAATTCAGCAATTTGGGGTCATTATGGAGATAACCACAAAGGTGTTTGTTTAAAGTATAAAACCACCCTGGAAGATGACAAGTTAATATTGAACCTTAAAACGGAATATGGTTATAGCTCGGGGCCTATTGTCGGTATGAAACCACATTACTTCAAGAAAATACAATATCATAATCACCATACTGAAATCGACTTTTTTAGGTCAATGGGGAGATTGAGAAAATTTGAACTTAATAAATTGTGGTATTCTGACGAGAGTGGAAATTTAAGCATCTGTGTTTCACACCTAAATTCAAAAGAAAAACAAGACGAATGGAGAAAAAAATATTGGAGTAATTTTAGTGACAGTTTAGCAATAAAACTGAAAGAATGGGAATATGAAAATGAATATAGGTTAGTTGTTCACGGTGACTTCATTGATTATTCTAGTAAGAATAGTAGAAAATTACAATATGATTTTAAAGATTTAGAATCCATTACATTTGGTATCAAAACTGATAATTCTTCTAAACTTAGAATAATGAAAATAATTGAGCAAAAGTGTTTAGAAAATAATAGAACTGATTTTGAATTTCACCAAGCTTATTATTCGAAAAGTACAGGGAAAATAGAAAGTTTTAAACTAAATTTATTACAGAAAAAAACTACAGCTAACAATGACTAAAAGTAATTGCTTGTTCTCACCCACTTCTGAAAATCCTCGTGGACTTTCAGTTAGGTGTGTACTTGCAAAGTTTAGTGCTAACGCACTCAATTACTCCTATCCGAGACCATTAGCTTCAATTGTTCAGAAAAATCTGTAAATCAACTTATAAAAAACTAAATTGGATATAAATAAATTTAATTCAGACGATCCAGAAGATATCCTTAAAGAAGCTTTACCTAAAAATAGTTGGCTAATTGATGAAAATATACCGCACGTTAAACATTTGAATAATTATAATTCTATAATTGAAGATTTAGAATTTGCAAAGGAATGTCTCATAGAATTAAAAAAAATGAGAATTCTTGAAGAGAATACTGAAATTAAAAATAACAATACTTTGAAAAGAGCATATTTTACAAATTCAGTTATTACATATGCAAGATGCTTCAATTACTCCAAACAAGGTGGAAGAATTTCAATAAACAAGAAACAATTCAAAAAAACCTTTCCAAACAACGAGAAAATTACCGCTAATGATTTAGAGAAATTCCATGATTACATAATGGATTTGCGAAACAAATTTATTGCTCATGCCGATAAAAGCATATTTGAAAATAATAGAGTATATATTCAATTCGAAGCGGAAGGTGATAATTTACACTCAACTTTCGCCAATCTTTCAGTAGCCATGTTCAATTTTGATGAAACCCAATTATCAAATTTCATGGTATTAGTTAATTATACAATTATTAAGCTGAGGGATAAAACCATAATGCTAACCCAAAAAGTCAAAGATCAAATTGGAGATGATAAATTATTAGCAGTTGCTAAAAAAACTTTGAAAAACAGCTAAAACTAACAACTTATAACACAAATTACGAGTTTCATAGAAAAGAACTAAATTAGTTTTCATAACAAACAAAATAGTTAAGCCGAAAAATCCGTGTACATAAATCAACGCTGCTTATCTTTATACATAATCGTTGCGAGCAATTAATAAAACTTTATGGGGCTAGGGAGACGAAAATTTTTTCAGTTAATGAGCATGGCTTTAGTAGGAGTTGCTATAGACCCATTAAAAGCAATTGCTATTAACGATAATGTTTACGTAAACAAAAAACTCGGAATACTATTCAATAAGCCTAAAGATTGGGGTTTTGTTGCAATCAAAGACTTTGGAAAAATTAAAAGCAAACAAATAATTGGAGAGGGACTAGAGGACACACCTGAAGAAATATTGGAAGAATTAGGAGACCCTATCTGTATAGCGACCAAATATTATGAGGACAAACCAGAGTACAAGGGTGTATTTTCTCCCACAATCACACTCAACATTACTCCAAAAGAAGAACTTGAAGATTACGGATTCGAAACATTCGAAGAACTTATGGAAATGTCTGCTTATGGAACTTCTACCATTTTAAAGGGATTTAAAATCATCAAAGAATATGATCCTTATTTGATTAGTAATTGTAAGTTTTATGAATATGATGCAGAATATTTGTTTGAACATATAGAACTAAATGAGCCTCTTAAAGTTGAACTTAAGGTTTTGAAAGCTGAACACAATGGCTTCTATTACGACTTTAATTGTCACCAATCAAAAGCTCAAGGACAAATTGCAAATAAAGAATTTGAACAATTCAAAAAATCAATCAAATTAATTTAATAACTCCTCACAACATATGAAAAAAACTCTGATTTTAATATTTACATTTTTACCATTGACATTACTCGGACAACAATTAGATTGCTGTAAATCTGTTGAGGAGGTCGGAAATAAAATAAATGGATATTGGAACATGAAAAGTCCTGACAAAAATGAACAGTTACGGTTTGAGTTCAATAATGGAACTGGTAAATTTTGGAGATATAAGTATAATGACAAAAATGAATTGTTGGAATCTAAAGAGATTGATCAAACCTTAGAGATATTTAAAACAGAATCTGGATTCGAAATAGACTGGAGCAATGGTAACAGAATAGTCACTTCGAGAATTAAGACTCTAAATTCGAATAGTCTAGTTTTTGTCCGTAGAGATGGAAAAGAAGCCGAATATTTCAGAATTATTGATTAAAAAATACCTTACGTAACATCAACTATAATCAATTGACTTCCCTAAATAAAACAAAAAACAGCAACTTCAACTTGCCCAAATTACTACTCCGATTAAAACACAAAAGAATTGAGCTAATTATTAAAATTATAAATAGTAATGAACAGTTTAAAGTTAAAAATATCAACTCTTTTGAGTTTCACATGTTTACTAATTCCTTTTTCTGTATATATTTTATGGATTTATGTTATCGATTTAGGAACTACTCAGGCAGAACGTGTTGCTATTTTTAAAGATTATTTTCCAGAATTTCTTAAAGGTCGGTGGAGCACAACAATTCTTAGCATAGTTTTTTGCATCATAGCAATTATTTTCAGTAGTAATAATTTAAAATTATCGAAAAAGTTTTGGAAGGCTTTAAATATTACAATTCTTATTATTAGCAGTTTGTTATTATTCTTGAATTTATTTTCAATGATGTAAATTATATATCTTAACCAACAATCCATAGAAATTGAACGCTGAAAAATAAAATTAGGAATTTGCCCCCCAAACCCTTAAACAAATATCGGAAGAATTCTGTGTAAGTTTTCCGAATACTAAAAACAAAAGAATTCTAACACAAATAACAAATGGCAACGCCTTATATAATTCATTGCTTCCGATCTTCTTGCCGGAAATTCCTCGCAAATTTGCTATCTTGGTTTCGTTGCCCATAATAATATGAAAATTCAACAATTCATTATAATTTTCGGATTTTTAGCAATCTCTTTGAATGCTAATGCTGACTCATTTTCATATAGTAAAAAGGTGTTAATCACGGCGGAATCAGAAAATTTCATTGCAAAACATTATCACAATTGGACTTCTAATACAGAAGAAGAACGCTACGAAATGATATCGACAGACCAAAATCCATTCGATGAGAACAACAACTATGCTTACATAGAATTGTTTGACAAAAGGACAGGCAAAACAATATTTCGAAAACCAAGTACTGCCCTAACCCATATTGAAATTTCTAAAAACGAAAAACATATCATTGGTATTTCAAACATTATGTTATGGAATCCTTACCAATTAATCATTTATGACGCAAATGGTAAATTAATAAAGAAACGTAATTTTAGTAGTGAAGAGGCTAAATTGACCAAATCGCAATATGATGAATTTGCCGCAAAATATCATTCCCAATGCGAAAAACTTATAGAGTTTACCTACTATAGAAGCAATAGTGTTTATATTGATTTCTTGAGAATGTCTATGCCAGACGAACTTGGTGATGCTTGGCAATACTTATTTGATTTTATTGCACCTAACCATTTGACACCAAATATTAGGGAGACCACAACTAACTATGTTCAATGGTATCACGAAGAAGACCCAAAAATGCAATTGAATTACCGAAATGACAAGCTAATCTCTGTATTAATTAATGATCCTAAAAATATACAGTTTAAAATAAGTATAAACGAATAGCAAAAAAAGGGTGAAAAATAGAAATTAACTAAATCCAACCGTTTAAATAGATAATGAAAAACACAATCCTTTATATAGTTTTATTTTATTCCTTAAATCTTTTTAGCCAAAAGTTTGCAGTTGTGGACATCGATACCTATGATTTAATAGATGCTGTCACCTTTAACCTTTTTGATGGCAACAAAATTGTTTACACAAATTCAACAGAAAAAAACAAAGCAACAATTATTCCCAGTGACATTAAATACGATAGGGCAGAGTTTATTAAAACAGACTATAAATTACACACAATTAAAACGACAAATTTAAGTGGGGCCGTTTTTTTAACAAAAGAATACATACAGTTAGATGACGTTGTGGTTTATTCAAATAAAAGCAACAATTTAATTTTAGGAGAATCCAATAGGATTGTTAATTCAGCTAGTAGATACTTGTTGCCTGAAATAAATTTTGGAGTAATATTTAAAAACTATGATACAAATTTAAATATAGAAAACACGGTCTTTTATGTAGACAAAATAAAACATAAGACAGCCTACAAAATTCACTTTTTTGAAGTAGAAGAAAGTTTTCCAACAAATAATCTACAAACTCTCAAATTTAATAATGAGATTTATTCCTCCGACACCCTCTACCTAAACCCAATGCAAAAAAATAGAATTGAAGTTGAGCATAAAGAAAAAATTTTATTCAAGAAAAACACCTCCTTATTTGTTAGCATCGAAGTCTTATACTATTTAAATGAAAATAACATCCAATTTCAGCCTGATAACAAGCTTAGATCCAAATTAAAGCTTCAATTATCAAACCAAAATAACTACTATGCCAAGACTGTGGATTTTTATACTTCAGAAAAATCCGTTGATTTTCGAAATATAAACCTGATGATAAAATATGATTTTGCTGTCGACCTATTTAAAACCCCGCATAAAACCATTCTCTTAACTCCTGCTACATTGCTAAATACTACTGAAATAAAATAATTAAAGTCTATTGGTAACATTGTGTAAAATTCATTGCTTTGGATTTTCCTATGGTAAATATTTCAGATGTTTAGCAACAAATTTCTTTAATTATCTTTAATCACAACTAAGACGCAACGGTAGCGTTGCACAAACCTTTTTGCAAACCATCATAGTGGATAAAGCCATAGAAAAATATTTAAACTCGAATCATCCTGAATTGAACATAATTTCTATTCACGGAAAGTTTAATCTTAGATTTGAATTAGGTGGAGAAATCCTTGAAAATGGAACTATTGAAAGAGTAAACCAAGCTGTATATCGGGCTACTGAAATTTGGAAGCAAGCTATTGGAAATGATGAATTGATTGTTGTAATAGAAGAATATGAGACCGAGCTTTTCGATATAGAAAAAAGAAATAAAGCATATTTATCAGAATTACTTCCTCTTGATAAGTTAACCAAATTCAAAGGTCCTTTTGGACTAACATATTATAAACTTGATGAATTAGGTAATCGTAATGAACATATTGCAGAAGATGAACTTTATTGTGATTTGTTGATTGGAAAACTAAAAATTGATGAAGAAACTATAAACAAAATTATTCGTGGAAGAGTAAACCTTGAAATGGGATTTGCCCCAGCAATTCCACAAGACATTTACTATTATTCTATATCGAATAAAGTAGGATTTAGAATTTATGATGATAGAGGCTGTGATGTTTGGAGTAATGATAAGGAAAAATTAAGGCCGATATATGAAATATTAAATAAATGGATTTTGGCTTATAATAAATCTGAAATTGACGAATACTTCAAATAAAAAAGCTTTCAATACAATGTATATTTCTAAGCTTCCGATTTTCCTCATAGAAAATATTCACAAATTTGCTAACTTAGTTTCTTAACCCGAAAATCCTGCGGATTTTCACGCAACGAAACTATACACAAACAGCTGTAAAACATTTAACAGAATGACGTTAAAAAATAAAACGCTATTTATTTTAGTGATATTAGTCATACACAGCTCATGTTCAAGAATGCTCAACTTAAATCTATCTAAATCTGAAATAAGAGAATTGGATACAATCTACTACAAAAAGCGAAACATGAAATTTTTTGACTTAGAATGGTTATTTCTTGACAAAAATATATGTCAATATTCGGAGACCTTTATACGTAAAAAAACTTACACAGGAACTTGGACAAGAATTGGCGATTCATTAAAAGTGAGTTTCTTTTATAAGGGGAAAAATAAAATGGAAGAAAAAATGGTTTCTGTTAAAGATCTAGAATAGAAAATTAGTGTATATATTTTTTTTAACGAAGCAATAATGGGATTAGATTCAGTAGAGTTATAAACCAGAATTCAAAAACAAAGGGAACAATGGATCCCTACAATGTATTAATTAATGTCACTAGCGATTTAACATTCATCTTGACGCAACCATTAGATAATTTTTACATCTAGTAGAAAAAGCTTACACTAAAATAAACTATTAAGGCTTAGTTTTTTGCTCATACAGGCACTTCTAAACTTTTTAAAATACGAAGCAAGCATGTATCCTAATTCTCTTAGCAATTATTAACCACCCCCCAATGAAGCGTAATAAAAGCCTATTGGGTTAAAAAAAATCAAAATGAAAGTAACTCGTTTAATTTTAGGATTGTTAACAATTGGAATGGTTACCAGTTGTGAAATGGATGGTGATTTGGGACTATCTGGATTTTATGGAGATTCAGAAGTAGCATTACCAGGCGACACTTACAATGAAGTGGGAGAAAATCCCTTTATACAAGTATCAGAACAGCCTATTTCCACGTTTTCAGTTGATGCAGATGGCGCTTCCTATGCGAATGTCCGTAGGTTCATTCAACAGGATGATCAACTTCCTCCAAACGGAGCAGTAAGAACAGAAGAACTGATTAATTATTTCAACCTTGATTATGAGTACTTCGACCCCACTCATCCTATTGCTTTAAATGGAGAAGTAAGCCAATGCCCTTGGAATACTTCAAATAAACTGATTAGAATTGGCATGAAAGGAAAACCAATTCCACAAAACGAGCTACCTCCTTCAAATTTTGTATTTCTCATTGATGTATCGGGATCCATGGGTAGTGAAGACAAACTGGAGCTATTAAAAAATGGTTTTAAATATTTTGTGGATGAATTGACATCTGCGGATAAAGTTGCAATAGTAACTTATGCTGGGTCAGCGGGAGTTGTTTTGGAGTCAACATCGGGAGACAATAAAACTGAAATAAAAAATGCGATAGATGCTTTGGGCTCTGGCGGAAGTACAGCAGGAGCAGAAGGAATTGTTACTGCATACGAAATAGCCCAACAGAATTTTGTTGAAGGAGGTAATAACAGAATTATCATTGGAACAGACGGAGATTTCAATGTAGGCCCATCTAGTCAAGAGGAGCTAATTACACTTATCGAAGAGAAAAGAGATTTTGGCATCTTTTTAACCGTACTTGGTGTTGGACGAGGGAATCTAAACGATGCTTCTTTAGAGCAAATTGCCAACAATGGTAATGGTACATATGAGTACATTGATAACCTTGAACAATTGAGAAAAGTATTTATTTATGATTACAGTAAATTCTATACCGTAGCAAAAGATGTTAAAGTTCAAGTAGAGTTTAATAGTGCAAATGTTGAGGCATATCGTTTGATTGGTTACGAAAACAGATTATTAAATCAAGAAGACTTCGAAGATGACACTGAGGATGCAGGAGAAATAGGCTCAAACCAAAATATCACGGCTTTATATGAGATAGTTCCAATAAACAATCCCAACTACAAAAACGTCCCGACATTTACAATAGACTTTAGGTATAAGCTTCCTGATTCCGATAGCAGTATTCCTTTCGACTTGGAGATCTATGACGACGGAAACTCATTTAGTGAAGCTAGCGACTTTATGAAATTTACGGCGGGAGTAGCATCATTTTCAATGCTTATCACAGATTCCGAATACAAAGGAGATAGCAGCTATTTAAACGTACTTAACTGGATTGACAACGTTAATCTAAGTGATGAGCACAACTTTAAATCAGAGTTTAGAGAAATTGTAGAGATGGCTGAAGACTTGTAGGGCTAAAAATCCTATATCTTTGAAGTTATCGCACACCATTTGGGTAAATCTATGAAATATATAAAAATATTAGTCTTTCTATTAACATTTATAAGCTGTAAGGCTCAAGAAATAAAACTTGTTCTTAATCAAAGCTTAATATCCGATTTATCAGAAACTCCAATTTACACAAGACTGACTGAAGAAAAAAACGGGAAAATAGAATGGAAGGAAAAATTCAAATATTTAGATAGTATTGACATTTACTCAATCACTTATTTAAGTGATGGTTTAAAAATCAAAGGCCTTTTAGTTAAACCAAAGAGAAAAGGAAAGTATCCCTGCATCATTTACAATCGAGGTGGAAATAGAGACTTTGGCTCCCTTAAAATTGCTCATGGAGCAATTACACTTGGCGAAATTGCAAAAGAAGGTTATGTCGTAATTGCTAGTCAATATCGAGGAAATGGCGGTAGCGAAGGAAAAGAAGAATTTGGTGGTAATGACATAAACGATGTAACGATTCTTCCAACCGTGTTAAAAGAAATTGAAGGAGCGGATACTAGTAAGATTGGAATGTACGGTTGGAGTCGTGGAGGCATGATGACTTATATTGCTTTAACGAAAATGAATGAGATAAAAGCTGTTGTTGTTGGAGGTGCGATTTCCGACTGTTTTAGCAACATTAAAGACAGGCCTGAAATGGAAACCTATGTATTTTCAGAGTTAGTACCCAATTATACAAAAAACAAGGAAACTGAATTAAATAAAAGATCTGCAATAAAATGGGCTGATAATTTTCCGAAAAATGTTCCAATACTGATGCTACACGGAAATTCCGATTGGAGAGTAAAACCACAACAAAGCCTAAACCTCGCATTGGAATTTGAAAAAAATAGAATACCATACAGACTTATAATGTTTGAAGGTAGCGACCATGGAATTTCAGAACATAAAGAGGAAGTTAACGAGCAAGTTCTAAATTGGTTTGACAGATATTTAAAGAATGATGAACATTTACCAGACATGAAATATCACGGAAGATAAAAACAGCGTGGAAACTATTCAGAAAAGTGGGAAGCTATAAATAAAGGGTTCAGCTTTTTCTAGTTGACCCCTTTTTTTTATAGAAGAAAAGCGGATTTAACAAAGTAAGACAAAAAAAAGAGCTCTTTACAGGAGCTCTCTTAATGAGGAAGTCTTAGATACTTCCATTAACCAACCGTTACAAAAATAACTAAAAACCAAACGATTAAAAAATAAACCTAACCAACTACTAGAATAATAACACAAGAAGCACATAAATAATGCCTGACAAATGACTGTTGCTGAAATTACCTGCTTAAACAAAATCACCATCCCTAAGAAATGGCCAAAAAACTAAAAGCAACTGGAAACTAGAAACTCAATTGTTTCTCAAACACCTCCTTAAACAATAGAAAATCAACACTGTACAAGTATATATTCGCTTTTTTTGAGTTTCCAGTTGCCAGTTGTTTTATAGGTATAGTAGTATTATTTGGTCTTGAGACCTATGTAATACAATACGTCTTACAAAATGTATTCATCTGGTATTACATACTGTAAGACAAACTTAAAAGTAGCCAACGTCATTTAATCCACTTTTATTCCTAACTAAAAGCCAAAGCATTAACACATTAATAATAATTACGAAAAACCACACAATTCTACTTTTTCCTCTATTTTAGAGGCACCAACCTAACCAACGATGTACTACAGGATAAAAACATAGTTTTTACATACAGAATGGATATTCCACAAAAAAACTTACCCAAATCCAATTCTATTTTTTTTTATTATATTGAAATCGAATAAAATGTAAACAAAAACTTAAAGAAAAACACTTTCACCTACAAAACATATAAAATGAACAGTAATTAAATAAAACATTTTGTAAATGAAAACCAATCAACACAAAAGGTATTTAGGTATTCTTATCTTTCTAGCATTCTACACCCAAATTAGCTGTGAAAAAGAGGACAATACTTCAAATGAAAACATTCAATTTCCGGAGCTCAAAATAGAGACTCTGTACAACCCTGACCTATCGCAAAATGATAATCTTTATGAAACGCTATTATCTTTCAAGAGAGATAATAACCAATATTCACACTCTCAATCAAGAGAAATTTATATGGAGGATTATAATTTCACAATCGACAATGAAATTGTAAAACGAATTACATATGGTGAATATGAATCATATACTTTTTTCATTTTTAGAGAATCAAAGGAAGAAGGAGTTGAGAACCTTCTGCTTAGTAAGCAAAGAGATGGGAGCTACTCTGCTTCAATTATGAGTTATGATTTATCTGAACTGGAAAAATTTGATATTATTGAGGGCAATACTCCTATTGATCTTCCAAATAAAACTTCCATATACTCTGTTGAATCAACTTCACAAGGTGGTCCAATACGTATAGACGCAGATGGAAATTGTTATTTTATTGATCATATTTGGGTAGAAAATGGGTATGTATATTGGACAACCGTACAGCGAGAATGTCCTGAAGAAAAAAAAGATGATATTGATGACACCGATTCCTCAGAAGGAGGAGGAGGAGGAGGAACCTCTCCTGATGATGGAAGTTCTTCTGGCACAGGGGAAGTAAATTGGAATCCCAATGACCTTTTTCCAGGAGGAGGAGGAGGAGATGGCTCAGGTAATAGTGATGGAGGCTCCAATCAAAGCCCCCCTGATGATGACACTAAGGAACCTGTTGATTGCCTACAACTTAATGAAAATGGGGACTGTGTTGGAGAAATTACTATTCCCTTGGTAAAACTAGAAACTGAAGATGACTGTTTACCAAATTTCACCTGCAGACCTGGGGAAATTTTGGACGAAGATTGCCAATGCCAAATAGACCTTGAAGACCCTTGTGCAAATAAAGACCTTAGAAACTATGAGGTAGCGACAGAAGTTGTAAATATGCTTGAATCAAGACAACAGCCAAACACAATGGTTCAATCATCTGAACTAGTTGATTCATTTATATTAGAGACTATTGATGATGGGTGGGGCGACGTAAACCAAGATAGGTTTTCTATAAAGATTGATGAATTACCAAATGGGTACACACCTTTTCAACTTTTTAATGAAATTAGAATGAATTTTACAAATTTAGTTGTAGGCGGAGACTTACCCTATTTTACGGATGTAACTTTAGAACCATATTCAGATCAAGACGGAATTACATGGAATTCAGACAATCCTGTAGGCGCTGCAATGGATTTTGAGACCATATTTGACACATCTACCGTTTATTGCGTTGAATATAATGAAGATGAAATGTATTGGATTTTTGCTACCGTAACAAGTTATGACCATCAAGGACATTTTGTAGCTGGTCTAAGGCAATTTGGATTAGAACCTAATGGTAGTGGTGGCTATTCATTCTATGTACGTGCGGCAGATAGATTAGGTGGTATTTTAGATTTTGCTTTTAATGGACTGAGTGGTGATGATGAAATCCTTTTCACCCAAGCTGCTGATAAAACGTGGAAAAATCTAATGGAAAATACAACAAGTCTTATACAAAATCAAGGAGGTATTGTTGAAGAATTCGATGAAACCAAAACTTATGGGGCAAGACATCCTTATGATGAAGATGATTGCCAAGATTAAAAATAACCAATAAAAAAGAATAAAAATGAAACATTTAATTTTAATAATAATTATAACTTTTAGTCCTTTATTAAATTCGACTGAAAGCATTGAAAAAACAGAAAGTACAAATTCCTTAATTCAAACACCCTCTTTAGCAGAACAATATTATGATAGATTGGAGATTAAGACTAATTTCCCAAAGATGCTAAACAAGTATTTAGATAGAATAGCATTAGATAGGACAGAAGTGCCTTCAAGCCTATGGCAGAATATTAAGGACAGTATAAATTACGAGCCGTTTAGAGCAGAAGTTGTGGCTATTATACCAAATTTTTATACAGATACAGAAATACAATCTATACTTAATGAGCATAGTGATAGACCTAATGTGCCTATAACAAAGCTAGATTTCAGGACAGATTTGGCTCAAAGAGCACAAAATTTTATTGATGTGAATTTCACAAATACTGTGAATACTATCCTCATTAATAATGGTTATTTACCTTTATAAATTTAAATATTATGCCTAAAAAAGCACCTGATTATCCTATGTTATTTTATATAATCAGGCTGATTAACATATTATGTCTATTGATTTATCTTTTCTTTATGCTTAATGGAGCAATATATGTTTCTTTTTATTTATTGGTCTATTTTTACATATGGATACTAATAACCTTATCAATTATTGAAATAGGATATGTAATTAAGGGAAATAAGGAACTATTTAAGCAATATAAAAAGACAAATGTATTCTTTTTAACTATTTACTTTTTGACTATGGCTATTGTGTTTCTCCCTATTATTTTTAACCATTTTATGAAATTAATTTTGTAATGATTTTTAAAGCTTAAGCTGTAGCTATAACAAAATTAGATTTTAGGAGGAGCTGGCTCAAAGAGTGCAAAATCTTATGGATATCAGGGATACTATGCTGGTACTAAAAAAAAGAAAATACTCTAAACATAATTCTAATATTAACAATATTATCCTGCAAACCAATCGAACCATTGATTGAACTATTGATTTTTGAATTGAACCATTGAATTGACAACAATAGTAGTCAAAAATCAACTCTAGGAGGCCGCTTTTTCAATTTTAAGCAAATCCACCAAATCATCTCCTTCCTCTACTCCACGAGTTTCTAAAAATAGACTGCAAACTATTTTAAAACCTTTCGCATTCAATTCAACTGCTTTTTTGTTCCAATCTTGATATTCTGACCTGTCTGGAAATAAAAATATTCCATATGACTTTAGAGGTAATGTAACCGAATTATTAAAATTCTTCCTTGAGACCTTTCAGAAAAAGTAATGAAAAAATTACGGCAGAAACTAAACTTAAAACTAAATACACCAGCCCTATATTGTTTTCAGAGGCAAATAAATTACCATTAATTAAGAATCCCCATAACATAACAAGGCTATATAAAAGGATTATTGCCACTAAAATAAAAACTGTAAAAAACAAGGTTTTACTAAGGTTCATAATTTTAAAAATTTCTTCGTCAAAAATATTTAAAAAAACTGTAAAAACCTATTTATCAGCAATGAAGCATATAATAATTTTAATTTCATTTAAATTTTGAAATACTCAAAAAACATGACGCAATAACGAGCGCATTTTCTGTCGTTATCGGATTATTGAATTGACAATAGAAGTTGTCAAACAAATACCTAAAGTATAAGTGAAATATGAAAAAAAAACGAATAATCTGAACAATACTGTCTGTATTGTTTATTGCCGCAATAATTTTGGAGCTCGTATTTTCATCATATTAAGCTTAATATTAATGATGGTTCTGCATGCATTTTTCAATAACAAAATGCAATAGATTGATTTCATTATATGTCAATAAAAACATACTTTGCAACTTAAAAATTTAGAGGTTTAAAGAGCCTAATTCATAAAACAAGACTCCTATCAGCCTTGTATATCTAAATATTTAATATGAGAAATTACAAAATAACAGGAAAAGATATATTGTATATTTTTACTGTAAGCCTTATATCAGTCTCTGCATTATTCTTAATGGATTTAATACCTTTTTCAATTATAAACTTTATTGCTGTCTTTCTGCTACAATTCTTAATACTTTCAACCATCCAATATATCATAATTAGATTAAAAAAAGCCTAATAACTTGGGGTAACAACAGTCTACAACAGTAAGTACATTTGTATAATTGATTTTCAAATTTGAAATATAGCAAATGACTGGAATTTACCAGAAATTTTGTTAACAACAAACATTATTATACTCACCTTGAACAAATTACCTTATTTTAATTATATTTACTTACAACCTTTAAATAGATATATTATGAAACTTTGGATTTTATTTTTGGGACTTTTAATGGGACTGGATTCATTTGCACAAGAGAACAAGCTAGAAAGCACTATCAACCAACCTTCTTTTAGTTGCGATAAAGTAAAATTTGACTCAAAAAATAACACAATGGAATTTCAAGGTAATGTAAATTTCAAATCTGATATTATCGAATTGAAAAATGCAGACAAAATAATCCTGAATAAAACTACGAATGAAATAACCGTAACTGGTTTAAAAGATTTCAAGATTAATGGATCTTTGCAAATAAAGGATAAAGCAAAAAAGAAAATTTTTAAATATACGATAGGAGAAAGAATAGCATATTTTGAATAAAAACCACAATGACCAGATATGTAAATTATTAAAAATTCTTCCAACAGTTAATAACAGTTTTCAATTACCTACAACCCTGACCACAACTGTTGTCAGTATCGAACCATTGATTTAGAAATTTGAACTGTTGATCGAACTGTTGATTTTGAATTTGAACAGTTGATTGAACAGTTGATTTTGGATTTGAGCCATTGATTTGACAACAATTGAAGTCAATAATCAACAGAAAAATAAATCAAGATAGCAATCTCCCCAGATGTATAAATTTCAGGGAAGATGTCAGATTAAGCTTTATCAATTCCTAAAAAATGCTCCGAAAGCCATTTTAGAATTGAAATACAAAACAAATACCAAAGCATTGCCTTGAGGGATACAGTCCAACAGGAATTACACTTTGATAAAGTTTTGCTCTATAAATTTAGAGAAAATCCAGCCCAATAATACATAGTCAAGAACATGTTTACATTGCAACGATCGTTGCATAAACGTTGCAACGATTGTTGTTCGACCGTTGCAACGGTCCAAAAATTGGGTGCGTTTGTAACCATTTAAAACTAAAAACCCACTTTTTGACTACAATTGTCGTCACCAATCGAACCATGTAATTAACTACAAATGTTGTCACAATAACAACAAACAAGTAATAACAACTCTAACAGATACCAATATTCAGCAAACAATGGCAATATTACGAAACTCGCTTTGCGCAGAGTTTTCCCTATCTTTAAACTTACTTATTATTACAACCGTAGTTCCACAAAAAATGTCAAACACCTAAAAAATAGTGCTCCGATGAAATACTCGCTTTCATTTATTATCAGTTTATTAATTGCACAATTTAATTTTGGCCAGAACTTACCTTTGTTAAAAATTAACGAGGATCGTAATTATATCGTTACTCAAGATGACCAACCTTTTTTTTGGTTAGGAGGAACTGCATGGGAACTCATACACCGTCTTAATAGGGAAGAAATAGACCTTTATCTGGAAGATAGATCAAATAAAGGTTTTTCGATAATACAAACAGTTATTCTTGCCGAACTGGATGGTTTAAATACTCCAAATGCTTATGGTGAAAAACCATTAATAAATAATGACCCTACTAAATTAAACGAAGCATACTTTGCACATGTAGATTATGTGATAGAAAAAGCAAATGAACTTGGAATGTACATAGCATTACTACCATCTTGGGGCGATAAGTTCAATAAAAAATGGGGAGCTGGACCTGAAATATTCAATGCCGAAAATGCAAAAACATACGGCAGACTTTTGGCAAAAAGGTATCTCAAAAATAATAACCTTATATGGATTCTTGGGGGAGACAGAGCTCTGGAGAACGAAAACCATTCTGAGATAATTCTAGCGATGGCAACAGGCATTCGAGAGATTGATAAAAAGCATCTGATGAGCTTTCATCCTGTTGGAGCAAAAAAAGCTACAGATTATATCAATGATAGTTGGCTTGATTTTGACATGTTTCAGAGCGGTCATAGTAGAACTACTAAAGAGTATTCCTATGTAATAGCAGGCAAAAGATCGTCCATTAAGAGACCAATTATAAATGGTGAAGCGAGATACGAAAATATTCCTGACAGGTTTTGGGAAGAAAAGGCCTATGGTTGGCTTGACGATGCCGACGTTAGAGTCTCCGCATATTGGAGCATCATTGCAGGTGCTGCTGGTTACTCCTATGGTTGCAACGATATTTGGCAAATGTATGAAATCAACAAAGTTCCGATAATAAGCGCAAGGACTGATTGGAAAATTGCACTTCAGTTACCGGGATCTTCTCAAATGGGTTATATGCGACAGGTTTTTGAAAAATTTCCTTGGCAAAAAATGGAACTGGACCAAAGTTTAATCCTAAACAACAATCCAGAGGACGAATCATATATTTTAAGTTCAATAGATTCAGCCAGACAAGTTATCATTGCCTACACTCCAACAGGAAATCCAATAATGATTGATCTTTCTAAAATTGATTCAAATAGATTAAATGCTTATTGGTTTAACCCAAGGAGTGGTAAAATAAAATACATAGGAGACTATGAAAATAACACACCCCAGGAGTTTAAACCTTGGTCAAATGGTCGAGGAAGCGACTTCTTATTGATATTAACCGCAGAAGATTTTGAAGTAAATTTTAATGATTTGAAGAATTAACCCCTAGCAACAAACATTAGCTATAAAACATTGAATACAAATTGACCATTTCAATAAATAGTTTGCTTGAAAATTAAACCTTTCAACACCACAAATAATAAACAATAAAACCTCCTCCTGCCAAACATGTTTTTATCACCTACCCCTTAAAACACTCCACTACAACTCAAAATTTGTATCACAAAAAATTGAACTGTTGCAACAATTAAGCATTGAACACTGATGGCCATTTTTAGCCAGTTTACAAGGTTTTACAGAATAAATCAACCGTTCAAAAAACAAAAAATATTTTTGTGATAATTTTTTATCACAAAAATATCACAGGAATTATCACAGAAAAATTCGGTTACAATTCAAGCGATAACATTCGTTTTACATTGAACTATCCTTCTTTTAAAAATAATATTATTGATGTATCGAAGGAAACTTTTACACTGTCTAAAAATTTCAACAAAACCTAAATTTGAGATTCTTGATAGATATTCACATTCATAATTAAACATCCAATAGTAATTCTTAAAACTTATTTTGAACCACTTTTTAGTGGTTTAAATTGGAGCGAATAATTCCCGTAAAATAGCACACAATTATTAGCTTTTAAATCCATCAAATATCTATTTTATCTTTTTCTTTTTTATCGTATTCATGTTTAAATTCTTTTAGCTATATTCGAATAAATATTATTTTAACCCTAAGGTTATATCTGCATACGATTTTGCATACGATTTTATAAAATTGTAGCTCTGAAAGCCCAGTAAATACGTTTTTGAAACGATTTCCTTGGAGTTCATAACCCAGAGGTCCCGAGTTCAAATCTCGGTCTCGCTACAAAATCGTATTACACGACCTTTCAGCGGTTTAGTTCACCTAAACCGCTTTTTTTATGCCTAGTTTTAACTATTTCATTACCTTTGAGAGTAGAGATGAACACGTTTTGGAACACGCTCCGGAACACGATTTTGACTTTAACCTCCAACAGAAATTGACTAAAAAGCTACCTTACTCCCACCCAAAAATATACGATGCCAAGGGTGACCTGTCCAAAAGATGGTACGTATACTTCTCGTACAGAAACCCCAAGGACGGGAAATTGACCAGAATGAAAAACATCTATGGTAATGTCAACCAATACAAAAACAAGAGGGACAGACTGGCGCTTCTGAGCAAATACAGCAGCCGGCTCCTAAGGTTATTGGAAATGGGATACAACCCCTATGAGGACAATCTTGAAAAATTCCTGCAACACAAAAAAGATCCATCTAAACAAACTCCAGAAATTAAGTCCCAGGAAAAACAAGTGGCAAATCCTGCGACCAACACCGTTGAACCTACCGCAAATGTAAATGTACAGAGCACATCTAACCATAACATTCAAGCAGAGGAAAGGAAACAGATACCGAAAGACATGCTCATAAAACATGCCTTTCAGGATGCTTTGGACAGAAAATCAAACAGTGTTTCCAATTCTACCATTCAAGGCTACACCTACTCCGTCAATTTGTTTTTGGACTTCATGAAACGAAAGTTCCCAAAGCTCAAAAGCGTTGACGAAATCGATAAAAAAGTGGCACAATCCTTTATGACCGAAAGGAAAAAGAGCATCAGCTCCAAGACCTACAATAACACCAGGGTCAATTTAAGTGCCGTCATGCAGGATATGGTTGACCATGATCTTCTTGACTCTCACCCTTTTGAAAAAATTAAAAACCTTAAGACCCAGCCCCTAAGACATAAAACCTACAAACCAGAGGAAGTCAAGGATATTTTTGATTATCTAAGAAACTCCGACTCTATTCTATTGCTCTATATCCAATTTATTGCCTATGGTATTTTCAGGCCTTTGGAAGTGAACCGACTGAAAGTTGGAGATATTGATTTGGTCAACAAGAAAGTGGAAGTACAAACAAAAACGAGAAAACGCACCATTAAACCACTTCCTAGGATCCTCTTGGATGTATTGCCAGATCTTTCAGGAATGGATCCCAATAATTTTCTATTCACTCCAAAAGAGCTTGGAGGTGTTTGGGATGCCAGTGAGGACAACCGCAGGGACCATTTTTCCAAGCGCTACAAATTTGTGGTGAAGGACAAATTTAAACTGCACAAGGATTACACCCTGTACAGCTTTAGACACACCTTTATTTCGTTTATATATGCTGAACTCAGGAAAGAACACTCCCAGTTTGCCGCCAAGACCCTTTTGATGGAAATAACATGCCATCAAACCATTACCGCTTTGGATAAATACCTAAGGGACCACAATATTGAAATCCCAGAAGACCATTCTCATTATTTGGACAATTCAGTTTATGGACAACTATAAAGTTTTAGAAAAGCTCCTTTTTAATTTAAGGGTTAGCTATATTTTTTACATTCCAAAGAGTATAATACCAAAAGAGATTTTGGATAAGCTACATCCAATAATAATTGATGAAATGTTCGATCAGATCATCGGGCTTGACAAACAAGGGACTCCAAAGTATAACTTTGGGCTATGTAGCCTAGATATTGTAAACAAACAAAACACCCTAAAGGAAAATACCGTTACCCTTTTGGAAGCGAAGATAAAAATGGATGAGACTTCCTTAAATTACATCTTGGAAGAATATAAAAAGCATCTTGAAGGTCACCTCTTCATCAGTAAGTGGCTGAATGATCATTTATTTGATTACTTCCCAAAAGAAGGATCTGATTCTTCAAGCCTGTTTCAATTTCATTTCATGGCTTTCGATGATCACCAAAAGGAATTGGTTGCGTTGTTCCAACTGAATGCCAGCACCATTATCAAAAGGGATCCAATTCAGGAATTTCAAAACCTATTTTTAGATTCAAACACAAAAGACACCAACATAATAGCAGATACAGAAAATGGTGTTACCCACACAGTTTTGAAGCCCACAAAGGAAATTACCGATCAGGAAATAGACAATTTTTTATTGGATCAGGTATTCGGAATAAACCCAAAACATTTTTAATTCCAATAAAAAGCACTAAATTTAACGTCAAACAAACGTTTATTTGACGCAAAATGCAACAAGAAACCAAATATTACACCTGTGAATACTGTTTTGAGGAATATATCCCAACTAGAAGAAGAGCACAAAAATACTGTAGCGATACCTGTCGTAACAAATCATACCACGCAAGGAAACAGGCAAAAACAAAACAAGAAACACTACCAGATATTATAAATACAAATCCTCCTCTACCTAACCCAACTAAAGAAACAGTTAATGTCGCGGGAGTAACTAACGCTGCTCTTGGAACTTTCGCTGCGGATGCTTTAAAAGGTATGCTTACCAAAAATGAAAACAGAGCGGCCACAAAAAAAGACCTTGCTGAAATATTAGGCGCCATCAAAGGAAGGTATCATATTATCAAAAATATGGATGCGGTACTTGATGGCAGAATGCCCTATTATGACATTGTAGAACAGACTGTAGTTTACCTATACCCTATCTAAACTAGAGTTTTCTAAAAATTAATTGTACACTAACCTCTTATTTATTCTGTGTTACATACATCAGAAGAAACAATGACTTAAACCTTTATAGCTTATTGGATGAGATTACGCGAAGCCGCATAATTTTGCGGGCTTTTTTTATTATTTTAGGGGCCCTAACCAACCCATTTACTGATGTTCTACCTATTTAGTATTAGCCTTCTCCCTGTATTTATGCTTTTAATAGATGGCATATACGCAAAGGACCTAAAGAAAGGGATTAAACATTTAATAGGCTTTTTCACTTTTGGCATCCTTGCCGTAGCATTTCTCAAACTCTACCGAATGCAATTTGTATTTGCAGCTCCCCTGTTTTTGTTTGTATACATACTAGCTATTGCTTTTTACAGACCACAGAGAACAAGGAACCACGTCATAGCAAACACGTCCAAAGAAACCCCCCACAAGTAACCTTAAAAACACACTTAAGGAGCATATAAAAAAGCCTCATAATTTTGCAGGCTTTTTTTATGATTATTCTTCACGTAACTCATTTAGATACAAAAGTCATAAATACGTAGAACCACGTATTTTATAGTAACTACTGAGCTATTAAATTTGACAGTTTTATATTTCATTTATAAGAATTATATCTAATCACTAAAAACCGAAAATTCTATGAAAAGAACTATTTTAAACAACATTGGCCTCTCATTATTTATGCTAAGTGTGGGATTGACCAGCTGTAGTACCGACAACGACGACACTAATACGCAGGGAACCACTGGATGTGGTGGACTGACCATTCTTTCTGCTAATTATATAGAGGATATGGAAAACAATTTTGATATTGATGGCTACTTTAAGGTTATGACTGAAGGGGGCACGCCACCTTTTACTTATAGCTACGAACCCTTAAATGAAACTGCCTCGGAATACCTAAGTATGGACGACAACCTGTTATATGGTGCCAACCCCGGAAAATACAAATTCACAGTGAAAGACGCCAATGGTTGTGAAGCCACTATGGTAACAGTAAAACAAGGTTTTGTAATTTTATACACGCCAGCAGATCCCTTAACCTTTGGGGGCGCCCAGATTTCTTGGGATATCATGAATGATGGCAATGTATCCAATAATAATTCTGGTAGAATGAGCATAGGAGAACACGAATATTTTAACCATACCCACCATAGACTAAGTCTTTTTCCCCCAGCATTACTTGACAACCTATTTACAGAAGGTGTTTCAACTTTTTCAGGCCCAAGCATGGAAGATTTTTGGGATGTACAATTTGACACTAGTGTCAACGGTGATTTTGGGATAACGTATTCGTTAGCCCCACCTTATGACCAAGCAGGGAACAGTATCATTATAGACTTCACCCCTAGCAGTACTAATGGTTATGGCGCCGACCGCATCAAAGTGCAATTTAACAATGTAACAATGACTGGATGGAGTACCGTGGATGGTGGTTATATCAATAAAATGCTGGATGGCACCATTGGAGTTATGTGGTATGATGGGAATTAATAGCCCTTATCCCCCTTTTAAAACAACTATTACGGCAACTTTAAGGTTGCCGTTTTCTGTTAAATAATTACTATAAACATTTACCTCATTTCTGAAACCCCTTTAGGAAAGGATTACGGGAAGCCACATAATTTTCCGGGCTTTTTTTATTATTTTAGTGGCACCAACCCAACCAACGATGAATTACACTTCACAAAACACAGTTTTTTCGTACAAAACATATTTAAAAACCGTTGCCTTTAGCCAAAATAAAGAACCATACATATATAAGGGCGCTAAACATCATGGTATTTAGCCCTATGTTGTGTGTAAGCTGTAAAAACCATAAATGATT
>NZ_JCAPEU010000014.1:0-40164 GCF_059735265.1 Mangrovimonas sp. sgz306409 | reverse complement strand
AATAAATGATTCATTTTAGACTTTCATGATGGTTATGAAGGAAGAAAAGCCATTTATAAATACAAACTGAACAACAAAGACACAAAATTAGGAATCGCACTTGAAACTTTGAGCAAACAACCAATCAATGGATTACGTCATACTCCTGAAAACGGTACAGATGGCTGGGATATCTGGTGTGACACGAGCTTTTCTAATTCCAAAGATTTTTTTAAACCTCTTCACATCGAACACCTTGCTGAGATAAAAGATTATTTAGATTTACCTCCAGGATTTAGGTTTCAAATAGGTAAAAATGGATATGAGGTTATTTGGTTTGATGAAAAGCTTATCAAATAAAACATTTACAACTAAACATTAACCTCCAAACCGAAATAATCCGGTAATTCGTGAATGTCATATGGATGAAAGTTACTGAACAACAAATCCTCAATATAAATCCCGTCTATGTGCCTATAAAGCGCTGCTTCTCCCAATACATCCTGAAGTATGGTATGGATAAAACTATAATACAATTCTTCCCCTATCTCTTTCACTGTCTCGTTATACCCCATAACAAAACACATCAAGTTTGATTTTCCAGAAGCACCTTCATCATCCATGGGAAACCATTTAATATCACTAGCCCTTATGGTCAAACCTTCAAATTCATAAGGCTCATCCAACCCTTGTTTGCATTCCTCCAAATCATGTTTAGGTTGATAAAATGCCTGAAACTTCCATTTTGGCACATTGGGAGCCGCATTGATCAAATTCACCACATACATGGCCCCATTGGGATTACCATTGGCCGACAAGGTCAATACCGCCCTATCAAAAGGACCATTGGGCAGGGAAATTTCAAAGCCCAAGCATTCATCAAAAAGCTCTAAATATTCCGTAAGCATATTACTGTAATAAGCCTTGGATGCCTCCGAGCTATTATGAAGATTATAAAAGGCTTCTTGGTTTTCCTGAAACCACAGCCAAAAGTCTTTGATTTTCTGCATGGGTACTTGGTTTGAGACTAAATTTATAAAATAAATCCTGAAAACAACATTAAAAAAACGGGAAGACTCTAAGAATCTCCCCGTTTAAATATACTCATTATACAAGCCTTTTAAATGACCTCAATATGTCATTTTACAAAAGCTCGCGTCCTTCCTTATCGGGATCGTTTTTCACCTCGCAGGTTGCATCAAAAAGCATGGTTTCACCATTTTCCAAGGTGTAAGCCGGCCATTCAGGTAAAGCAGTCGTGTTTGGATTCCCTGTCTTCATGAATTGTAACAGCGCACCTGACATTTTCTCGGCCAAAGCGCGCGGCTCAGCACCTCCACCGGTATGGGTAAACATCAAATCTGTGTTATTGAACCAAAAACTAATATCCAAGCAGTGGAAGGCCCGCATTTTCCCATCAAATAAAGGCGGTTCCCAACCAAACCAAGCCACATATACTGGAGCTTCTTGATTTGCCTTGGCATTGGCTGTTTCCACCACGCCTTTACGGTTACTGGCAATAAGCGTCATGATTTCCACTGGTTTTGCCTCTGGAAACGACTTTTCATACGCTTCATAAACTGGTGCGGCCTTATCTCCCAATCCGCCACCGAATCCAGCTCGCTGTGCTAAACCTTCAATAGCTTTGTCCTTGGTGATGTCCTCAAGTCCGGGCACATATCTAGACATAGACCATTCGTGAAAGGTACTGCTGATAAGCATTGGCACTTCTGATGACAGCCCATTGGCTTCGCTGTAAAATGTGCCCTCTGGAATATGAATTCCATCCGCAACAGGACCAAATCCTCCACGGAAAAAGTCGGTGATGTTATTTTCCTCTACATATCGTTTGGTAGCACGATTGGCTATATCGATATACTCACGCCAAGGAATTTCCTGTAGTTTATCAATCTCTGAAGCCTTAAGACCTGCTTCTTGCAAGATATACTCTCCTATTTTTCTGGACGATTCCTGATTTTTAGCAGAAGTCGTAGACCCACTCAATGGTACGGCCTTATGAAACAATCCTTTGGCCTCTGGCATGGCTGTAAGCGTACATACCTTGGCGCCTCCACCAGACTGCCCCATTATGGTAACATTGTTAGGATCACCTCCAAAATTAGAGATATTCTCATTTACCCATTTAAGGGCAGCCACCATATCCAAAGCGCCTACATTTCCAGAATGCGCATACTTATCGCCTCCTACTTCAGACAGGTCCGAAAAACCAATAGGCCCTAAACGATGATTGATGGACACAAAGACCACATCGCCTTTACGACTCAAATTTTCGCCATTATAACTATCCTGTTCAATACCGTTTCCATTGGTATAACCGCCACCATGCAACCACACCAATACTGGTCGTTTTTTAGCACTTCCAATTTCGGGTGTCCAAACATTCAATTTCAAACAGTCTTCACTTACATCATCATAATTCCAGTGATCGGTAAATGATGAAGCGGCATTGGCGTATCTGTTCTCCATAATTTGCGGAGCGGTATTTCCCCACCATAATGCTGGGTAGACATTCCCCCAAGCCTCAGGTTCCTGTGGTGGCATAAAACGGTTTTTACCCGCTGTACTGGCTCCATAGGGAATGCCCCTAAAATTGTAAATATCCCTAAGTATGAAGCCTTGCACCTTTCCATATTTAGTCTGGGCAATAGCAATGGTGTCTCCAATAAACAATTGCTGCTCATCAGCCTGTGCTGTAAGCGTTGTTTTTTCCGCCTGCTGTGTACAGGAAAGTCCTAAACTCAAGACCGCTGTACACAAGACGAATTGTTGTAATCTTTTCATAATTGATTTCGATTTAGTATTAGCTTTTTGTGACTTCCCGCCACATATTTATTTCCTTTTGAAAACGATTGTAAATAATCTCACACGAAGCATCGATGCGCATGGTTGGTCGCTGCTTCAAATTATAGGGTTCCCACGATGGAATTCCTTCAGCCTGAGGGATGCCATTTTTGGCAAATGAGGTCCAGAGCTTCGCCATATTATCTGCTGCTTGAAAACGCTCTGGCCTATTTCCTGCCATACCCGTACTTTCATTCCCCGATTTATCTTTCATGGGTGCCACATTGTAAAATTTGAAAGGAATATCCAAAGCATGCATAGCACCAAACTCCACATCGGTACCCGGTACTTTCACCTCCGATTTATATCCAAAATTGTACAGGTAAGCGGGAGCCCCTCCTTGAGCTGCTTTCTTCTCGGCAATTTGCACCGAGCCCAAGCCCATAAAGAGAATGGAGCGGATTGCGATGTATAGTTCGGAAGGTGTTTTTCCTGGATTGGTTTCTTTATAAACAGCTAGAATCTCGTTTGCTTGGTCTCCAAATTCTTCATTTAGTTTTTCCTGCAACTGAGCCTCGCTAAGATTGAACACCGATGTATCCCCTCCGAACATGGCAAAGAAAATGTACTCATCCTCATTCCAACCTACCATCAATGGTTTGTTTTTTGACAGTGCTACAGCTGTAGGTTCGAATGGATGATGAGGCAACACGGTTCCATCAACCACGGCTCCAAATCCGTTGGTACCAATACCGCCTATTCCCATAAAGCCTCCCCGCACTTTACCCTGAGCTGGCAAGCTCTGTATTTTCAATTGTGCCTGCAACAATTCCTGAGCTGAAAGATCGAGTAGTTTTCTCCAGTCCTTTGAAGCTATACCTAGCTCCTTTAAAACCAAGTCTGTTGTAATGGCGGCATCTTCTGCAGTTTTTAAAATCACGCCAGGACCACTTTCTATGGAAGCCTTATTAAAATACGGCGCTGCCTCTGGCATGGCATACAGACAAGAGGTTTTCATACCACCACCAGACTCTCCAAAAATCATCACATTATCGGAATCTCCTCCAAATTCCGCTATATTTTCCTTTACCCATTTCAAGGCTATAGCAATATCCTGAACTCCCCTGTTTCCAGAACCTTGATAGTCCTCATCTGCTATATGATCCAGATAAAGAAAGCCCAATAACCCCAAACGGTGATTGGTTTCCACTACCACCACATCATAATATCTTGCTAGATTAGCCCCATCTTGATAGACACTTCCTCCAGATCCATTATTATATCCACCGCCATGGTTGTAGACCATTACTGGGCGCTTTTTATGATCTGTTTCAGGTGTCCAAATATTGAGCACCAAACAATCTTCGGCAGGAGCCGGTTCATTAATTCCAAAGGTTTGATTAGGTGTTTGAATGGAAGGCGGGCCCAATTGCGTAGCATCTTTAATACCGGTCCAAGGCTTCAACTTATCGGGTGTCAAAAACCGTCTTTCTCCTGATACTTTTCCGGCATATGGCACCCCTTTAAATATAGAAACACCTTCCTGACGATACCCTTTTATTTTTCCGTAAGCGGTGTTTGCTATAATATTATCAGAATTATGAAATGTTCCAGGAAATACAAGTTGTGGAATCAATGGAACCGCCACCAAACCTAGAGATGATAGTTTAAGAAAGTTTCTTCTGTTATAGTACATACGCTTTAGTTTTCTGTTGGCATTAAATCTCCATTTCCAATAAATAGGAACTCAAGGATTTGCCGTGCTTGTCCAAGGCTGTGGAACTGGTCACCCCTCCGAATAGGGCCTCTTGCAACACAAAATTCAAAGCTCCTAGTTGCGGTAACTCATACCGTTCTATATCTCCTTTCACCCGCTTAGACAACCATTGTTTGACCCTTTCCGGAGTTACCTTTTCCTGAATGATTTTATAATCTTCTGGATTGTATACTATGAGTGACAGGTTACTGATATTTCCCTTGTCCCCACTTCTGGCATGTGCAATTTCCCAAAGTTTCATCTTGCTATATGTTTGTGTAAACCACTTCGATTTTAATATCTGATTTAGGCCATAATACCGACAGGACCGATATGACTTCCTCTACTTTTTGGCTTGCACCACCGCCTCCTGCTGGACCATTGGTATAAAGCGCTTCCACTTCCCTACCAATATGTCTCGCCTGTTCGGCTGTAGCTGCCCTTCCAGAAACTCGAAGCCTGACTTCAAGAACCTCCATAACTTCCACATTAAAAGGCGCCAATGAATTCACACCAATAAGATCGAAGCGTAAATCTTCAAACCCATAAACAGCCAAACGCTGTTTCATAATATCTATAGCCAAATTGGCTCTTGCCAAGGCATTGGCTCCACCATAACTGATTTGTCCTTCGCCAAAAAAGCCGTTAACATAGCCCACGCTTACCTTATGGGTATTGGTAGCAGGATGTCCTCTGGCATTTTTAAATTGAACGGTATCCGTGTCGATTTCATCAAATGTTACTTTTGAAAAATCGGCCACCACATCTGGTGTGACATATTTGGAAGGATCGTGAATTTCATAGAGTAATTGTTCTGTACAAGTGGCCGTATTGATAAGTCCGCCTGTGCCTTTCACTTTGGAAATAAAACCTTCGCCATGCTCATTGACCTCCACAAAAGGAAAAGCAATATTGGCCAAATCTGGCACGATCTTTTTAGGAGGATCGGCAAAATAACCGCCACATACCTGAGCGGCACATTCCAACAAATGCCCTATCATGGTACCTTTCCCAAGTTTATCCGTGTCTGTAAGTTGCCAATTGAATTCAAATACCATAGGCGCCAAGAACAGAGAAGGATCGGCCACACGGCCTGTTACGATAATGTCCGCGCCATTGTTTAGAGCCTCAACAATACCTTCTACCCCTAGATAGGCATTGGCTGAAATCATGCTATCGCTAATAGAACTCAAAGGCTGTCCCGTTTCCAAAATCTCCAAATGGGGCGCTTCTTTTACATTCTCAAGGACATCATCTCCCAAAACGGCCGCTATTTTTAAACCGGTTAGCCCCTGCTGTTTTGCTATATTGGCTATCACCTCCATGGCTGCTATTGGATTGGCTGCTCCCATATTGGTAATAACCTTGATCTTGTGCTTATAGGCCAATGGCAACACTTTTTCCATTCGGTATTCCAAAAGATGATTATATCCCTTATTGGGATTGGCCTTTTTCTCTTTTTGAGCTAAGGCAATGGTGCGTTCCGCTAAACATTCAAAACAGATGTAATCGAGATTGCCCTGTTCCATCAAGGTTAAGGCCGGCTCTAACCTGTCTCCTCCATAACCAGCTCCGCTACCAATTCTAATTGTTTTCATAGTTAAAATGTTATGGCTCCTACCAATAATGACATGATTAAAATAATTAGGCTTATACCAAAGGCATAAGGAATCGTTTTGCGTTGGTGTTCTCCCAAATCCACGCCTGTCAATCCTATCAACAAAAATGTTGCTCCTGTTAAAGGACTCACAGGAAATCCTGTAGTCATTTGCCCCGTTATGGCAGCACGACCAATTTCAATGGCGTCCCCACCAAAATGTGCTGACGTACTCGACAACAAGGGCAAAACCCCAAAATAAAAGGAATCGGGATCGAACAATAAACTTGCTGGCATGGCCAATACTCCCGTTATCACCGGTAAATGACCACCCACCCAATTGGGAATGTAGGTTACAGCAGCCTCTGCCATAGCCTCGATCATTCCAGAGCCTTTCAAAATTCCAGTAAAGCAACCTGCCGCAAATAAAATACTCGCCATAAGCATGGCTGCTTTGGCATGGGCGTTGACCCGTTCTGATTGTTCTTTGATATTTGGATAATTTATACTTAAGGCCAGGACAAAGGCTATCATAAAAATGACATGGGGAGGTGCCACTCCGGAAATCAAGGTGCCAACAGCCAAAAGAATCAATAGGATGTTCACCCAAAATAATTTGGGGCGTTCCAAATCTGAAGCCGTTCCATCTGTATCAATAGTAACTTCCGAAATATCTACGTGCCGCTCTTTGCTCCCCAACCTATAGGCTAACAATAACACACTGAGCAAGCCTATCACTACAGGGATCAACATAGGATTAAACAATTCGGTTACCGAAATATCCAAAGCCGTTGCCGCCCTTATCGTTGGGCCGCCCCAAGGCACGATGTTCATGGTACCTGCGGCCAAAGCGACAATACAGGCCAAAGTGGAACGTTTCATATTCAATTGATCGTACACGGGTAAAAACGCAGGAACCGTCACCAAAAAAGTTACGGCACCTGAGCCATCCAAATGCACAATCATTGCCAAAAGTGCCGAAGCCACGGCTACCCGAGCAGGATCGTTTCCTGCTAATTTCAATAAACGTTGAATGATAGGGCGAAAAGTGCCCGCATCGGTCAAGATGCCAAAAAAGAGAATGGCGAATATAAACATGACGCCAGTTGGCGCTATGGATTTGATCCCTTCCGTGATAAGGTCTACCACCTCAAAACCTAATCCCGCCATCAATCCTGTAACCACAGGAACGATTATCAAGGCCACTACCGGAGAGCCTTTTTTGGCCATTACCAAATAAAGCAAAAGTAGTATTGAAACGAGTCCTAAGGTGGCCAACATAAGCTATTCAAATTTTAAATATTCATCAAAAAATGGCAAGACCTGCTGTGGAATTCGGCCTTGTTTGGTATAGATATCGCTTACATGGGTTCCTATGTATTCTTCGGCAAAATGGGTGATGCCTACATTTTCCAAACGCTGACTAAACATTTCACATTGAAACGTAAAGCGGTCGCCTGCATTTCGACCCCAATCTAATTTAATAGCTTCCAATTGCTGTAAATTCCCTAAATAGGTATCAATCATATAAAAGGGCATGTTATCATACCACTTTTGCAAGGTTTCCTGATGCACAATCAATTCATCTCCTTGATATTCAAAAGGCATATCACAGTAAAATGGGGCCTTGTCTGGATTAGGTGACCATGAGCGACCAAAGGCCACCATCACGGCACCGAAATAAGTTTCCCACAAATCCTCCATGGTTTTGGCTTGAGAAAGCTCCTTAAAGGTCTCACTGTTGGGGCCATATTCCCGAACGATGGCCAAAGCCCCTGGGCTAATGGCATATACCGAACTAAACACATCCGGATGTTTCATGGCCAGCAACAGAGCACCATATCCCCCCATACTATGGCCTGTAATGCCCCTGCTTTCTTTTTCAGGAAGGGTTCTGTACGTTTTGTCTATATGCCCCACCAAATCCTGAACCGTAAAATCTTCCCAATTACCAAACACTCCCGAATTACTATAAAAACTGCCACCATAGGTTGTTTTTTGATCGGAAGTCACCAAAATAAATGGCCGTATTTTTTGGGTAGCAATGGCATAATCCAAAAGCTCCTCCATATAATTCATAATGGTATGGTCGTTTGTAAATCCGTGAAGAAAATAAACAACAGGATATTTCTGTTTGGTTTCGTGGTAACCCGGAGGCAAGTACACGGCAATAGCGCGTTTGGGATTCTCGCCAAAATCATTTTCCAGATGTTTGGAGTAAATTGAATCGATTTCAACGGTTCCTTTTGGTATGGAAGATTGTGCATTGCAGATCAAAAACTTGGTTAGCAACACTACCAATAAGAGTACTATTCTTTTCATGATTCTTTAAAATATTGGATAAAAAAGGAGGAGCGCCGCCCCTCCCTTCTATCCAGTTGGTTAACACTAAAAAACGTCTTTGTTAGCTTAGTTTCTGCTTAGTTTTTTAAAGTCTGCCTGAGGTACTAATGCTTTATGCACTTTGTCCCCTAAAATTTCTTGAGCTACATTGAACTTGGCCGTACCATTGATTTTTGTTGAAGAAGCACCTACTTTCAACTCATAGTCTCCTGCCTCAACAATCCAACTAGAACGCGCCACATCAAAAGAAGCTAAATCTTTGGTTCTTAATACAAAATGAAGGGTCTCAGTAGCACCTGGAGCCAACATTTTAGTTTTTCCAAAAGCTACCAACTCTTGCTCTGGTTTTTCCAATATCACAGTAGGCGCGCTTAAGTACAGCTGCACTACTTCTCTTCCTGCTACTGTTCCCGTATTCTGCACCGTTACAGACACCAATAATTCATCGGTAAATGTTTGTTTGTCAACTTCCATATTGGAATACTCAAAATTGGTATAGGAAAGTCCGTAACCAAACTCATAGGCTACTGGTACCTCAAAAGTGTTGTAATAACGGTACCCTACATAAATATCTTCTTCATAAACAGTTTCCCAAGGCACTCTTCTCATAAATGAAAACCCTGAAAGATCTTCCTCGTCTCCTGTTTCTCCTTCGATAGAATATCCAGGGAAAGATTTTGAAGAAGGCGCATCTTCATATTTTACAGGGAAGGAGATTGCCAATTTCCCAGAAGGGTTTACTTTTCCAGAAATTACGTCCACTACCGAATTTCCAGCTTCCTGTCCTGGTTGCCATGCACACAACACTGCATCTGGAATCTGTGCCCAGCTCTTGGTTTCAACCACACCACCTACATTCAATACTACGATGGCTTTTTTGCCCGCCGCATGGAAGGTTTTGGTAACCTCTGCAATTAATTGTTTTTCGGTATTGGTTAAGTAGAAATCTCCAGCCTCAGGCTTACGATCTCCACCTTCACCAGAAT
This sequence comes from Mangrovimonas sp. sgz306409, assembly GCF_059735265.1. Lineage (NCBI taxonomy): Bacteria > Pseudomonadati > Bacteroidota > Flavobacteriia > Flavobacteriales > Flavobacteriaceae > Mangrovimonas > Mangrovimonas sp. sgz306409. The sequence continues at coordinate 30,701 of NZ_JCAPEU010000014.1, read as the reverse complement.
TTCTTCCAATAGTAATCAAAGCGATTTCTGAACTTTCAGCGGCTTTTGAAACATCCTGAGATTTGATAGGCATTTCAGCCACAGGATCCTTAGCTCCCATAATGGCCGCTAACCAATTGTCTGGCTTTCCTTGTTTAGCTCTAGCATCCTTAATATAGGCCTCGTAGGTAGTTTGAAGCGCATCGTTGATTTGGAACCCTCCATTTTTCAAACCGTCAATAAGTGATATGGTATAGGCTTCATTTACATCGCCACTACCGGTACCTCCTGAAATGAAATCGTAAGATGTGGTTCCAAAAACCGCTACTTTTTTAACATCCGTCAAAGGCAAAGTATTGTCTTTATTTTCCAAAAGCACCATCCCATCAGTAGCTGCTTGTCTAGTTACCTCTGCATGTTTTTTCAAGTTTGGTTTTCCAGACACATCATACCCCTTGAATCGTGGTGTTTTAACCATAATTTCCAAAATTCTCTTGATGTTTTTATCCAAAATAGCCTCATCCATTTTGTTCTCTTCAACAGCTTTGATCAACGTTTCAATTTGCTCTTTTTGGCCTGGCATGATCAAATCATTACCAGCTTCCATTTGGGTAACAATATCACTTCCGCCACCCCAATCGGTCATTACATAACCTTCAAAGCCCCAATCTTCTCTTAAAATATTGGTCAGCAAATCTTTGCTTTCAGACACATATTGCCCATTGATTTTATTGTAGGCAGACATCACGGTCCAAGGTTGGGATTCCTTAACTGCAATTTCAAAGCCTTTCAAGTAAATTTCACGAAGAGCGCGTTCGCTTACCACAGTATTGGTAGACATACGATTGGTTTCTTGGTTATTGGCAGCAAAGTGCTTTACAGAAGTCCCAACACCGTTGGACTGAATCCCGTTCACCATAGCCGCAGCCATTTTACCAGTTACCAAAGGATCTTCGGAATAGTACTCGAAGTTACGTCCACATAAAGGATCTCTTTGAATGTTCATCCCTGGAGCCAATAGTACATCGGCACCATATTCCAACACTTCTTTCCCCATGGTTTTACCCACTTCGTTCACTAATTCAGTATCCCAGGTAGATGCCAATACGGTGGCAATTGGGAATGCCGTACAGTAATAGGTATTATCATCATCCTTTCTTGTTGGAGAAATACGCAAACCTGCAGGTCCATCGGCCAACACTTGGGTAGTAATGCCTATTTCCGGATATTCAGAAGTGTTCCCCGCTGCGCCTGGCAAATAGGTTCTAATTCTCTTTACCATATCCGCATAAGCGGAATCTGGATCTACCGGAGGTTTTGGCATTTTGCTTAAGATGGAGTCTGGAATATGAAAATCCATTCCTGTTCCCACCACAAGTTTTGCCTTTTGCTCCAAGCTCATTTTGCCTATCATGGCATCTACATCCACGGTAGGTTTTGCGGGTGCTTCCTGCGTTTCTTTATCTCCACATCCCATTAGTGCCATGGCACCGAAAAACAATGGTATCAATTTCGTTTTCATTGGTTTTTTAGTTTAATTATTTGACAATTTCATCCCATGACACCTTCATTTCTAAAGCATCAAAGCAATGATTGATATGTTAGTTTTGATTATCCTATTTAAATTCTCTTTTCTAACTTCTGAAAAAGTTAGACACGTATGGCAGGGCCAAATACAGGGCTGAGTGCCAATAGTCCCAAGTGTGGTTACCATCACGAATGCGCAATTGATACGGTATTTGCAATTCCCTAAGAACAGTTACAAATTCCATATTGGGACCGAATGTAAAATCGTCATCCCCACAATCGATAAACCACTTGAGTTCTTTTATTTGCGCAAGCTTCGCCGCATCCACAGTTTTTAAATAATCCATAGGGTTATTGTCTTCTACCAACTGATGGATCTTCTTCTGGGTAGGCTCGTTAAAATCTATCCAAAACAATTCTGTTTGGCGCTTTAGGTAAGCACTCATAATATATACCGAAGAGAATTTTTCTGGATGGTGCACCGCATATACGGCAGAACCACCACCTCCCATAGACAATCCCGCAATGGCTCTATGTTGTCTATCGGCAATCACACGGTAATTGCTTTCGATATAAGGGATCAATTCTTCAAAGAAATAATCTTCATACCTCCAATCGGGGTTATTGAAGTAATTCATAAAATCCTTTCCTGCCTCTGGGCACACAATAATCATTTCGGCCGCAGCATCTGAAGTGATCAATTGGTTGGCAACGCCTTCCAAACTACCTTGTTTAGGCCAATCGGTATGGCTACCTCCTCCTCCGTGCAACAAATAAAGTACCGGGTATTTTTTATCGGTATTGGTTTTGTAATCCCTAGGCAAGTAAATAGCATATTCCCTATCCTTTTTCAGGATTTTACTGGGCATTGATTTGTACTCAACTATACCCATACCCGGCCACTGTGCATGGCCGAGTTGAGCAAGAAAAATACATATAACTAATCCAAATATTTTTTTCATTCCTAAGACTATTTAAAAAGTTTTGGGGCAAAAACGCATAAATAGTCTCTCCAGTTGGTCCAAGTATGCCCTCCTTCACTTTCGTGATATTCATACTTCATGTTTATGGCATCCAGTTCCTTGCGATATTCTACCATTCCTTGGTATAAGAAATCTGTTTTTCCCATTCCAATCCAGTACAGCTTGTAACCATTTTTGTTTTGGGCTTTTATGGAAGTCATCATATCCTCATAAAATTTTGAAGTGGTGCCTTCCATAGGTTTTACTGCCGCAGAAAACAATCCTACATAACCAAAAGTTTTTGGGTAGGATCTTGAAATGTGCAAAGAGTGGAACCCTCCCATTGACAATCCTGCAATAGCCGTATTGTCCATACCTTTTTTAACTCGGTAATTACTTTCCACAAAAGTCATGATATCCTTAAAAGTCTCTTCCATTTTACCATCCATAGTATGATCCAAACGCATGGTTGGCTTATAAAGCCCTTTTGGAGACTCTCCCGGTGCTGCCTGCTGTGCCACATTTCCGTTAGGCATTACCACAATCATAGGTTCTGCTTTTCCTTGTGCGATAAGGTTGTCCATAATTTGGGCTGTTCTTCCCAAAGCAATCCAAGCTTCTTCATCACCTCCCATACCGTGCAACAAGTAGAATACAGGATAGTCTTTTTTGCTGGTTTCATAGCCTGCCGGGGTGTAAACCGTTAAACGTCTCTTCATATTATTCCCTGGAGAATCGTACCAACGTCTGGCCACTGTACCGTGAGGCACTTCATTCACCTCATACATATCAGCCTTTCCACCTCCAACGATAAATACACTGAACACAGAACTCACATCGCGGATCATATAAACATTACTAGGATCGGTAGTCATAACACCGTCTACAACAATATTGTAACTGTATAAATCCGGTGATAATGTAGCAGTGGTAAGCGTCCAAAGACCTTCGGCATCCTTATCCATGGCTTGCGGCTTTCTAACCCAACCTTCCATAGGCATCCAGTCTCCCACAAGCTTCACTTCATTGGCTGCAGGTGCCTTGACCCTGAAAGTAACCGTTCCGTTGTCATGGATTTCTGGCGACACGATTTCGGCACCACCAAACAAGGCTTGCTGCGCCGATATTGACATACTTGTAAAAAGTAGTAACAGTGCTAAAAATAGTTTGTTCATTGTTATTGTTTTAGTTTGAATTTTGGGAGCTTACCACCCAGGATTCTGGTTAATATTTTGGTTAACATTCATTTCGTGTTCTGGGAATGGCAACAAATTGTGCTTGGCCTGGAATCCGTAGTTTGGATTGCTGTACGGATAGGTAACATTAAAAGATCCATCGGCGTTCAAACCACTAAAGATTGGAATTTCATGGCCTCTTTCTGAAAGTGTATCGGTGTCTCCCCAGCGTACCAAATCTTGGTAGCGTATACCTTCAAAACACAATTCCAAGCGCTTTTCCTTTTTAATATCCTGTAAGGTCACTGCACCTAAGGCTGGTAATTCAACACGAGATCTCACCTCATTGATATATTGCAACGCACTCGCCGTATCACCTGATTGTAAACACGCCTCTGAAGCCATCAATAACACCTCAGCATAACGCATCACTCTAATATTTGCAGTGGTGGTAAAGCCATAGGATGTTTCAATAACCTCATAACCTACATATCTGTGCTTCCAATTAAAATACCCCTCATTTCCATACACACTACTTCCTTCGTTAAGCGCAATGTACATTCCTAAAAGTTCATAATACGTTTTGATAGTCCCTTGCAATCTTACCCCTTGAGGCCCTTCCATTTCCACAAAAGCACTGTATAGTTCCTCAGTTGGATTTGCAAAACCCCAACCAGCAGGATAAATTGGGTGCAAGCCTCCGAAATAGCCAAACAGATTCAATTTATCACTTCTCCATCCATGCATGATTCCCCACAACAAATTTCCCTGCGTCCATGGATTGGCGGCATCATTTAAGGAATTATATTCGAAAACTGATTCAGAAGAAAAATCTGAAACCTCGCGAAGTACATCGTCAAAAGTTGGATATAGTTGAAAGTTTCCAGAATTGATTACTTCTTTTAAAACAGTAGCAGATTCGGCATAACGCTCTTGAAACAACAATGCTTTTCCGTAGAAAGCTTTTGCCGCCTCCACTGTTAATCTTGCCGGTTCTGCCATATCCTCCGCGCTTCCCTTAGTTGGTAACGCACCACTATCTATGGCATAGGTTAAATCGTCTTCCACCAAAGCCCAAAGCTCTGTAAGAGATCCATTTGGTTGTTGGTACTCTTCGGGAGAAAGTTCACTGATGACATAAGGCACCTCTCCCCAAAGGGTAATTAAATCAAAATATACGGCACCTCTAATAGCATGCGCTTCTGCTACAGCCCTTTGTCTAATTTCGGTATCCGGTCCAAGACGGTTAATCACCAAATTAGACAGATAGATTACGTTGTAATAAGTCGCAAAAAGATCACTTACTGAAGTATTGGCAGGCGTGAAATTATATTCATTGAGCTGCTCAAACTGTGAATTATCACCTCTAGCTCCTCCCCCACAATGGATATCGTCTGACAAGAGGTTTTTCAAAAAATACTGTGTGTACAAAGACCCTCTCCACGATTCGTAAACGGCCGCAATGGCTTCCAAAGCATCGGAATCGGACTGGTAAAAATTCTCCGAACTGGTCACCCCTTGTTGCTCAATATCCAAATTAGACTCACAACCCAAAAAAGCTGTGGCTATCATCACCAAAAAGAGGCGTTTGTAAGTGTTTAAATATTTAGTTTTCATAATCATCGGTTTAAAAAGTTATGTTGACTCCCAATACTGCCTTTCTTGAAATTGGATAGGCTCCTTTGTCTACTCCTAGGCTAGATACAGCTCCTGCAGAGGCCTCTGGATCCATTCCCGGATATTTTGTAAACACAAACCAGTCTTCCAAAGAGCCGTAAACTCTACAGTTATTGATAAAGGTTTTATCCAACAAAGACTTTGGCAAGGAATATCCCAACTGAATTTGCTTGATCTTAAAGTAAGAACCATCAAAAATCGCGGCATCACTTATCCAGTACTTGTCTTCACCATTGGCGTTTGGTCTAGGTCTGGATGCGTCTGTATTATCTGGTGTCCAACGGTCGTTATAAAAAGTCGTCAATTTGTTTCCTCTTGGGCGGTCGGTACGTGTTAAGGCATTGAAAATGTCATTTCCTTCCGATCCTGCTCCAAAAACGGTGAAATCGAAACCTTTAAAACTAGCCGTCAAGGTAATACCATATGTAAAATCTGGGATTGCGCTTCCTATGTTGGTTTTATCATCATCGTTGATAATACCATCGGCCGTATCTGGTTTTCCATCGCCATCGGTATCAATGGTCAACTGATCTCTAAAAATTGGATCTCCGGTAGCATCATCGATATCCTCCAACTCGTAACCTCTAAAATACCACACTGGATAACCTTCCTCAAAAGCGGTAATCCCTTGGTTGGTATGGTAAGACGCTCCTGAAATTCTTGAAATACTAGGATCCAAATAGGTCACCTTGTTGTTCAATGTGGCAAGGTTTCCACGAATACCATAGCTAAAGTCTTCCCCAATACGGTCGTTCCATCCCACTTCAATCTCGATACCATCATTGTTTACGTTACCGGCATTCACCACGGTAGACCCTACCCCAGTTTCATACGGCGGTGTAATGGCCACCAAAAGGTCTTCGGTTTTCTTTTGAAAATAATCATAAGAAATAGTCAATCTGCTATTGAAAGCACGAATGTCGAAACCAATATCTAACTGCTCTGAAGTCTCCCAAGTCAAGTCCTCATTGTTCAAAGTTGAAGGCGAAGACGCTACTTGATAAATCAAGGCATTTGAGAATGGATAGCTGGAAGTTGACCCAATAGCAGCGCGATAGGCAAAGTTTCCTAAAGGACCGGTACTACCGTTTTGCCCCCAGCTGGCTCTAATTTTAAAGAAGTCCAAATGTTTGATCTCTGGAAAAAATTCTTCCTTGGTGATCACATATCCCGCAGAGAAGGATGGGAAAGTTCCCCAACGGTTGCTCTCTGGCAAGAAAGACGTATCACTAGCATCACGTCTTACAGAAGCTTGGAACAGATATTTCTCCAAATAGTTATAACTCAACCTTCCAAAATAAGACATTTGGCGGGTATAATAACTGTTACCACCTACGGTACGGGTTGCAGAATCCGTTATAAAATCCAAATCCCAATAGGCAGGATCGTTGCGGGTAATTTCATCGGCCCCACCATTTACCGAAGTAATCTCATTGTGCTGGTATGAGGTACCTAACATTGCTGTGAAATTGTGATCCTTTATATTGAACATATAGTTCATAAAGTTCTCCCACTGGTAATAGATATTGTTGGAAGTGGTTCTGCTCAAATTGATTTTATCCCTGTAGGTCACGGCATTGGCATAATATATATCCCCAAAGGAATAGTTATTTGTAAAGCCTCCTCGGTACCCAAGTTTGGAAGTGAAGGTAAATCCTTTAAACGGCATAATATCGGCAAACATTGTTCCTAAAATGTTCCCTCCATCATTCTTGTTCTTCGAATTGTCCCTCATGATTCCTGGGTGCACCTGCTCCGACTCAAAAATTTGAGAGATTCCATAGTAATCCCCATTTTTATTGGTAAGCAGTACTTTTCCATTGTCCAGCAAATTTTGCATAAAGGCAGGAATTTCGTCTGGTGCATACAGATTAGGTGTTAATGGATCCATGGTCATCACCGCTGCCAAAAGACTTCCGTACTCAGAGTTTTCAGAAACAAATTTACTTTCCCATTTTTCAATGGTATTGGTGGTTCCCACTCTTAACCAATCGTTTATTTTATAATCCCCATTGATCATTCCAGTGACACGGGTATACACATCGCTGTCCCCTTTTACAATACCATCTTGATCCAAATAAGACAACGCTAAATAATAAGAGCCTTTGTCATTTCCGTTTTGGAAGCCCAAATTGTGTTTTTGCATCAAAGAAGTTTCAAAAGCCACGTCTACCCAATCGGTATCAGTAACTCCATCATATAAATTATTAAGTTCACTTTCAGGAATAATATTCCCTTCGGTCATATAATTAATGTACTGCTCTGCATTCATTACATCTGGAACATTGCTCAGCTCATTAACGGCATATTGAAAACTGTAATCCATTTTCCCGATACCAGACTTCCCTTTTTTGGTAGTAATAAGGACAACCCCATTACCCGCCTGAGCTCCATAAATAGCGGCCGAAGCGGCATCTTTCAAGATTTCGATACTTTCAATATTGTTAGGATCGATGGCCCCAATATCTTGGGTTCTTAATCCGTCCACCACAAACAAAGGATCGGAACCTGAGTTGGAACTATACCCACGAATTCTAATGGAAGCCGTGGCACCCGGTGCTCCAGAAGTTTGTACAACTTGCACCCCTGCAGCTTTACCTTGAAGTGCCTGTTGGGTATTGATAACCGTTCTGTTTTCCAAATCTTCCGATTTTACTTGGGCTACCGCACCTGTAAGGTCACTTTTACGTTGCACCCCATATCCTACTACTACCACTTCTTCCAGAGCAGCAGCATCCTCTTCCAAAGCAATATTGAAAACAGTTTGGTTGCCAACCGCAATTTCCTGAGGCACAAACCCTACATAAGAAATATGTAACGTAGCACCAGGATTCACATCAAGGGTGAAATTTCCATCAAAATCGGTAGACGTACCATTGCTGGTGCCTTTTTCAATAATATTGGCCCCAAGCAGTGGCATCCCAGATTTATCCTTGACGGTTCCTGAAATGGTAATTTTTTGAACAGCTTTTGTTTTTGTAGCAGTTTGCTCTATAACGGCTTCAGGTGCTTTTTCCTTAACGACTACCTGACGTTCGTTAATACTATACTCTAAAGGATACTTCCCGAAGGCGATATTTAGGATTTCTTCTAAGGAAGCTCCTGTGAGCTGAACTGAAATTTTATAGTTGCGTTGCAGAATATCGTCATTGTAAAAAAAGACATACTCGCTCTTTTTCTGAATATCATTGAACAATTCCTCAATGGGTACATTGGTTTTGTTAATATCTATTTTCTGAGCGAAAGTGGTATTGGCAAAGGCGCTTGTAAGCCCAAAAACCAGTGTTAGCAAAAATATCTTCATAAAAATAATGACGTATTTTCTGAATATCAGTATTTCTCCCCGCAATAGTGGAGCAAAATGAATTTTATTCATAATTTTGTTGTATTAGTTAATTAGTATTACTGACTAAGTGATATTAAAGTGTACCGGAAGATGTTGGCGCATCTTTCGGTTTTTTTTATGGGATACTATTTCATAGGCGACTCTGTTTTAGTGGTATATACATAAATGGATGTTCCGCTACGGTTTTCAAATTCAAACTCTGTAGACTGCTTGATCAGTTCCAACACCTGCCCTACACTGTCCTTTAAATCCAGATATCCTGAGAATTTTTGGTTTTTAAGCTGCTCATCCTCTATTTGAATCTCAACATTGTAGTATTTGGATAGTCTGTTTAGGATATAGCCCAGGTTGTCATTTTTAAAGACAATCAAGCCGTCTCTCCACAAAAAGTATTTGTTGATATTCTCATCTGCCTTGGTCACTATAGACTTTTTATGTCTGCTGTAAGAAGCCACATTGCCCGGTAACAAGGTCACAGACTCTGTTTTTGTAAGCAAGCCTGGTTTGTGGTAGCTAATTTTAACCTTTCCACTTTGAAGTGCGGTATTCACCGAAGGTTCATCGGCATAACTGCTCACGTTAAAAACGGTTCCCAATACTTCAATTTCTTGACCTTGGGTAAGAACAATAAACGGGTGTTCCTTGTCATGGGCCACATCAAAGGCAGCTTCCCCTTCCAAGTAAACCGTTCTTTTATCTTCTTTGAATTCTGAAGGGTAAATCAATTTAGATCCTGAATTCACCCAAATTTTAGTCCCGTCAGACAATTGCAATTCGGTGCGTCTTCCATAAGGTACCACCAAGGTATTCATTACCGAAGCCAAATCCTTATCTACACTTTTATCGTTTCCAATAGAAATTTTGTTGGATTCTTTATTATAGGAAATCACCTGATCGTCCTCGGCTACCGAAATAGTGCGCTCCTGAAGCACCAAACTTACCTCCGAAATGGAATCTACCTCCAAACTATTGGCCAATTCGGTGTAGGTTCCTACCTGTTTGTCTGTTGAAAAGAACACAGCTTTGGCTCCAATGCCCAAACCAATCACTAAAGAAGCCGCAATAGATACTTTGCCTAAAAAGCGTCTGCGTTTATATTGGTGAACCGACTTAAAAATGCGCTTTTTAAGCAGGTATTTTTCGTCCTCCGAAAGTGAGTCTGTAGTTGATTTTTTATGGAATGCTGTCATGATAGTTTATATAAAAAAACTCTAGGTCTTTATTATATAAAGTCAGACATACACATTTTATAGACAAAAAAAATTTAGGAATTTTTAAAAAAGAGCATTAAAAATTACATAATTAGGAAGTTACAATGTTTTCGTATTACGAAATCATCAATATCAAGCAAAATAATAAAAAGGCCTTTCTCAGGGATTTTAGGCCTCTGTAAATGATGGTTCTTGAAGTTTCCACATTCACATTCATAATATCTGCAATCTCTTCGTAATCCTTATTTTGAATAAACTTAAGAATCACCCCTTGCTTTTGTCTTTTGGGAAGTAAGTTTAGGGCCTGCATTAATTTGGAAGAATTCTCTTGGGTAATTTCATCCAAGATTACCAACTCCTCAATAGACTGTTCTTTGGCTGTGCCATAATCCTTATTAAGGGTGAAGACTTCTTGGGTCTGGGATTTTTTGAATTCGGGATTCTTTAGGATTTTATTCTTGAGAGCCCTTAACAGATAGAATTTGACATTATCGGTTTCGGACAGATTTTGGCGGTACTTATAGAGGTCCAAAAACAAATCATGGATGCTATCCTTTACAATACTTTCTTTAGAAGTTATTTTACACCCATACACATACAGCTCGTCTACGTACCGATCGTATAAGGTACCTAGAGCAAGGGTAGAACCTTCCTTTAATTGGCTCCAAAGTGATTTATCAGAACAATCTGTAGTCAATGGGCGCTTTCGTTAGTGTAAAGAGAAAATTAGCTTAGCGTCAATAAACTTCGCTCTAAAAAATGAATTTTACAAAAAAAAGACGTGAAAAATAAATAATTCATAATACCCACGTTTGCAATGCCCTGAAGGTCGGAGTGAACAATCCAGTAAACAGCCACCCTGCATTTCAACGAAAATATTGGTTAAGTTCAAGATAAAGAACTCATTTAATGGTCAAAATTTCATCTGAAATTTAAATGAATTAACTTTAAATGCCTCCCAAAAAGGATTTACCGAAACCAACAGCATTCTGCCCGATTTTTAGTACCTTAGAAGTCACATTCTTATCGCCATTACACTACAACATTACGCGATATTGCACTTTCATACAATACACGTAAAATATAAGTGACCATAGCTACTTTAACCTACACCAAAAGTCATTTATAACTTAAAATAGACAGTTTATGATTGAGCAGTTAAAAACATTTCAGGACAACCAATTGGCCATAGAAGTCATCGATGGATTTTCAGAAACCGATGAACAACTTTGCCAAAAGTGGTTTCAGAAGAAACTTGACGAAGGTTTTGAGCAAGTGAATGTATTGGTAAAACTTGACGAATTAAAATTAAGCCATAGCAGCGTTAAAGCGTTTATGGAAGACTCTATTTGGGCATTGAGGCATTACAAACAATTGGGGCATCTTGCCATCGTGGCGCATTCCAAAATTATAAAAGCATTGGTACCTATTGACAATCTGTTTTTCCAAAGAGCCAGCAAGGGAAGATTGGAACGCTATTTTGACGTGTCGCAATTGGATGAGGCCTTTGCATTTATAAACAACTAAAACAATCATTCACCAAGGTTTTGAACTTCAATATGATGCTCGTTTTAGGAATCGGGCTAGTGATAGTTTACGATTTCACCAACGGTTTCCACGATGCGGCAGATATGGTAGCAACCGCAATTGCCTCAAGAACCATGTCTCCGGGAAGGGCTATTTTTATCGTGTGCCTGTTTACATTTTTAGGGCCATTGTTGGGTGGTCTTGCTGTAGCCAATACCATTGGAGAGTTTGTCGACATTAGTGATACCAGCAGCCATTTGGCTCAAAGCGTGGTTTTGGCCGCCATCATGGCTGCCATATCTTACAACCTCATCACCTGGAAGTTCGGGCTGCCCAGTTCCTCATCCAACTCCCTTACCAGTGGTCTTGTAGGAGCGGCTATTTTTGCCCTAGGCAGCAAATATATCAATTGGGGATTCTCGGCTTTGGGAAATGGGCAATTGGAAGGGTTTACCAAAATTCTCATTGGTTTGGCCTTTTCTCCCTTGGCAGGCTTTATTGTTGGTTTTTTGATGATGAAGCTCTTCCTTTCAATCTTGAAGCGTTTTTCTTCAAAATCTAAAAAGCTATTTCTGTTTACCCAATATATCACAGTAAGCTGGCTCGCATTCAGTCACGGAACAAACGACAGCCAGAAAGGTATGGGGGTTATTGGCATGTTGTTATTGGCCAATAACATGTATTCGGAATTTACGGTCCCTCTTTGGGTGATTCTGCTTTGTGCCAGTTCCATCACTTTGGGCACCCTTTTTGGCGGCTGGAGCATTATAAAAACGGTGGGGTTTGATATTTATAAGGTGAAATTGATCCATTCCATTACCGACCAAATAAGCGCCGCCACCGTAATACTTGGATCCTCCTTGATTGGCGCCCCAACCTCCACTACCCAAGTAGTAACTACTTCCCTAATGGGTGTGGGTGCTGCCGAACGTCCAAAGCACGTGCGTTGGATGGTGGCCGGTTCCATCCTAAAGGGATGGCTATTAAACATCCCAATATCATTCCTTTTGGGACTCCTCTATTGTTTCCTAATCACACGAATTTTTTAAACCCATGATATTACAAAAACTAAAAAGCTGGATTTTACCCAAAGAAATAAACTTCTTCAATGCGCTGGTACAACAAAGCCAACACACCCAAAATATTATAGAAGCCCTAGGGAATTTTTATGTAGGGAATGCTCCCAAAAACCAGGACGCCTTACTCGGATTGATTGCCGGGGCAAAAAAAAGTTATTCAGCCAATCTAAAAGAGCTGAATGCCACCTTTATCACGCCCATTGACAAAGAAGCCATCAGCAGGGAACACAACCAATTGTATTGGGTCACTTTAAGTGTTAAACATTTAATGGTGGAAATAGACACCTATCAGATCTATAATTTAAGTGAGTACAGCAAGCTCTTCGACTTACTGCAACAGCAAATGCAACAGCTTACCGAAGGTTTCAAAAAACTAGAAGCCAAACAGTATGAAGACGTCCTAAAAAACATAGATCATATCATCCATTTGGGCAATGATGTTATAAAAGCCTATGCCAATGCCCTGGTATTATTGTTTAAGCAACAAGACATGCCACGCGTGCTCATGCACAAGGAAATACTCTCCCAATTAAAGGAAATTAGTAAACGCATCCATATTTGCGCCAACCTTTTGGAGGACATTATTTTTAAAATCAACTAAAAACAATACGCTTCCCAAAGCGTCGCTCAACTTATTTCAACTGCTTCTTACTGAAAATCAACCACAAGCGTTAAAATTTACACCTCTTTCATTATCTTTAAGGTAACAACTTCCAAACCATGCCGTTAAACAAAACTTCCCAAAACACCAACCCCCGCACCACACTATGAAACTATTCATATGCATAGTACTCACTGTTTTCTGTAACATACCCATTTGGGGACAAGAAACACTACTCTGCAAGGGCAATTATTGGACGGAAGACGAAGCCGCATTGATGATGAAAACCTTTGCTTCGGAATGGGATGATTTACTCTCTTGGGAAGCAAGGGCCAATAGAATTAGAAGTGGAATCATTGAAGGCCTACAGCTTGAAAAAATGCCAAATATCTCAGGAAACTTTAATACCATTATTAAAGGGACGAAAGCAATGGACGGTTATATTGTAGAGAATATCGCCATTGAAAGTTTCCCCGGCTTTTATATCACGGGAAACCTCTACAGACCTATAAACAACAACAAAACACATGCCGCCATTTTAAGTCCTCACGGCCATTTAAAAAACAAGCGCTTTACGGAATACATGCAAAATCGCTGCGCAGTTTTGGCACGTATGGGGGCCCTAGTATTTGCCTATGACATGGTAGGCTATGGCGAATGCACGCAAGTAAAGCACGACATCCCTATAGCCATGCTCCTTCAGACTTGGAACAGCAAAAGGGTCCTCGACTATTTAGTGTCACGCCCAGATGTAGACCCTGAGCGTATAGGAATAACAGGTGGCTCTGGTGGCGGCACACAAACCTTTATTTTAACGGCTATTGATGACCGCATCAAGGCCTCGGCTCCCGTGGTTCAGGTATCAGCACACTTTTTTGGCGGCTGCGTTTGCGAAAGTGGCATGCCCATTCATAAAAGTCACGACCACCAAACCAACAATGTGGAAATTGCCGCCCTATGTGCCCCAAGACCGATGTTATTGGTATCCGATGGGGATGATTGGACACGCAACACACCACAAGTGGAATATCCATATATTCAAAAAGTATATGCTATGTATGGTGAAGCGTCTAAAGTAGCAAATGTGCATTTACCCTTGGAAAAACACGATTACGGCTTTTCCAAACGAACTGCGATGTACAATTTTTTCTCGCATTACCTAAAACTTGACAATAGTGAGGTTCTCAGCGATGAGGGTTACCAAGAAGACTTTGTGACCATATTACATGAAGAAGACTTGAAAGTGTTTGATAAGAACAGTTCCAAACCAAAAAACTTACTACATGGCAACAAAGCAGTCATCAGGTACCTTGGTATTGATAGCCCTCAATAAACAATTAACAAAAGAAAACATACAGGCTGAATAATATCAAATGTAATTGGCCGCTCACAATTACATAAAAAAAAGAACTAACCTTAAAATGAAACTAAAAAGATATGCTTCATGGGGCCTGCTAAGCCTGCTTTTAGTCACAATCATAGCAGGCATCTTTGTGTCATTAAGAGTCAAGTCGCAGGTCAAGGAACTCTTCAAAATGAATAAGCATTTACAGGAAGAAGGCTATTATATGGCCGAATTTGAGTTTCATATGGTTGGCTTTGGCTATTTGATTGGCAAAGGCCATTATTTGGAAGCCCTTCAAGGCATTTCGAAATACCACGCCTTCTTGAGCAATAAAGAGAACCTTATAAAAATACCTGACTTTAAGAGCAAGCAGGACGAAATTGACTTTTATCTCAACCTTCAAAACCAAGAAACCGGAGCCTTTATGGACAGTTCCGCGCCGTTTTGCACCTACTTTTCCAACACCGAAAATATGGTAATGCATTTGGAAGCCTTGCAAGATTCCACAAGCAAACCGTTACAACTGAAATATCCCCTCTCCTTTCTCGATAACATCAACACGCCCCAAAAACTGGAAGCTTACCTCAACGACATTTCCTATATGAACCGATTGGGAGCCAAATTCCCCCAAACCTCGTTTCACTTTGCCCGTGACATATTCAGCAATGTAGAGTCCGATAATGTTATTGAAAGGAACAGCCTGTACCACTTTACTCCCGAATGGAAACAAACCATTTTACAATGGATGTACAATTTTCAGGATGCAGAAACCGGGTTATGGGGCCCAAAACACACAAAAACCAAGGAATTATTGAAATTTGATATCAACAACAGCTATTCCATTGTAAAGAAATTTCGAGACACCAATGGTGAGGATATCTACGAGGAATTTCCCATGCGATACGGCGACAAACTGTTTGGGGCTACCCTTGAAGGGCTGAAAGTGCCCATGCCGGCGGATGATGAATTGGAATGGGTACACGAATGGAATTTGAAGCAGGCCAAAGGAATTAAAATGCTCCTGGCCTGTTTATGGAAAGATGCCTCTGCTGAAGACCGAAAAGCTGCAAAAGGCATCATTGCCAACTTCATCAAGGTGAGCTTCGACAAATACTATGTGGCTGATGAAGGCGCCTTTAGTTACTATCCCAACTCAGAGCACGCCACGGTAGATGGCATGAACAACATGATCCTGAAAAGAATAGGCGCCCTCTCCTATGCGCGACAAAAACGATATTGGGGTGCGGCTGAAGCGAATGCCAAAGCATTGGAACCCCTGACGGTGGACACTTTGGCCGAAAACGACCTCAGTGCCATTTCAAATATTCCAGACATCAACTCCTGGCGGATTTATACCAGCCAACCCGATTTCAAAAAGCTCTATGACCATGTTTCCGCAGTGTATTATCCAACCAATACCAAGGTTTTGGACATCACAGAACTTGTGCCCAACATCATTACATGGACGGAAACCACAAGCCTTTCCACGGGCAACTGGAAATCGATGGCAGACATTACAAACGAATACAGCTCCTACCATATCCAAAAGCCCCTTGTTTACCGTGAAAAGCTCCCGTATGAAGACCTCAACCACCTTCTGGAACAAACTTCGGAGCTATATGTTATTGGATTCGACATTCTGCAAATCCCCGGGTTTATCCAGAAGATTACCAAAGAGAACAAAAGAGATACCTTATGAGAATTGCCTTTGTCATCTTCATGCTACTCCACGCAGTCATCCATTTGTTTGGATTTGCGAAAGCGTTTGGCTTGATGGAATTAAAAGAACTCAAATTGCCCATTTCAAAACCTACAGGTATGCTATGGTTGGTGACAGCGGTTCTGCTCGGCATCTACAGCATACTGTATCTCACACATGCCAAGTACCATTGGCTTTTTGGAATGTTGGCCGTACTCCTTTCCCAAGGATTGATTGTCTACTATTGGAAAGATGCCAAGTTTGGCAGCATCCCAAATGTCCTCATCCTAATGGTTGCTTTTGTGAGTTTGGGATCCTTTTTGCTAAAACGTGAATTCACTTCCAAAGTGCAACATGACTTTTTAGAGAACAATAGTTTTCCAACCGATATCTTGACTGAAAAAGACATCGCACATCTCCCCGCCCCTGTGCAGGACTATTTGCGATACACCAAATCTGTAGGGCAGGAAAAAGTAAAAAACTTCAGGGCCGAGTTTGTGGGCGTGCTGCATTCCAAACCAAACGACCAAGGCATGAAAGTGCAAACTGTGCAGTACAATTTTTATGAAAACCCATCCCGATATTTTTATATTACCGCCACCAAAATGGGCTTACCGGCCACTGCCCTGCATTTGTACCAAAATGAAACTGCCACATTTCAAGTAAAGTTGCTCAACTGGATCACTTTGGTGGATGCCAAGGGCACACAAATGAACCAAGGGGAAACCGTTACCCTATTTAACGACATGTGCGTGATTGCTCCCGCAACCCTTATTGATCAAAGGATACGTTGGGAAGCCATCAACGATACGATGGCCAAAGCATCGTTCACCAACGGCAATATCACCATAAGTGCCAAATTATACTTCAACAAGAACCACGAACTGGTAAATTTTATTAGTAATGACCGCTACGAAACAGATGGCAACACCTATCATAACTTTCCTTGGTCTACCCCTGTAAAGGACTATAAAATGATGAATGACTATTTGCTGCCAAGCCAAGGACGCATGATATACCATAAGCCCGAGGGCTATTTCACCTATGGGGAATTTGGCTATAAAAGTGTGTCCTATAATATCACGGAAATGCCTGACTGAACTCTTTAAACAAAACCAAAAACAACCATAGCGAACCTTACAATACACAACACCTTAGAAAAAACAGTATTTTTAATTTAACCACAAAAGCAAATATGTAACTTTACCCAAAAATAAAATTCAACAACTATAGAATGGGCCTAAACTAAATAGTAATTAGCCTTATGTTGTAAGCAATTCAAGGACAATGAAATTTAAAGAATTACTAATCTTTTTAGTACTCAGTTTTCTCATCGTATTATCTAGTCAATATATTGGCCTATTTTGGGACAATGTTCTTTGTGGCTCTAAAATAGGTACTTATTTATATCAAAACGGTATATTCCAATGGACTACTATTCCACTTGAAATCGATAATGGACACCCTCCTTTTTTAGGGACTTTATTAGCTAGCGGCTGGACAATATTTGGAAGGTCCTTGGCGAGTTCTCATTGGATGATGTATCCCTTTATTTTAGGATTATTATGTCAATTATATATTTTTATTGATTTTTTCATCAAAGAAAAACAATTAAAAATAGCTGCTTTTATATTATTGCTTTCAGATCCAACCTTATTATCTCAACTGGTATTGGTAAACCCTGAAGTTATTCAAACGTTCTTCTTTTTTTTAGCTTTAAATTCAATATTAAGGGACAATGTCCTTTTTAAAATAATCGGTTTATCATTTTTGGGAATAGTTACCTTTAGAGGGATGATGCTTTGTGCCGGATTATTTATTGTTGACTTATTAATTTTTACAGTAGTAAAGAAACATAAGCTTAGAAATTTCATCTCAAAAAAAATTGTTTTATCCTATTTAATTTCAGCACTACCAGCTTTATTCTATTTAACTTGGAGATTGACTATAAAAGGATGGTTGATATCTCACCCGCTGGAAATATGGGGAAGCGCCTTGGAATTTTCCTCTCTTAAAGATTTTTTAAAAAATTTCGAAAAAAATATCCTTGTATTAGGATTTCAGTTTTCTGATTTCGGTAGGATTGGGTTATTATTATTTATAATATTCACGCTCTATCTAAAAAGAAAAAAAATACAGTGGGAGAATTATAGTTCCTTATTGATCATTTCCATTTTCTCTACTTTTATTATCTATGGCGCTAGTTTAGTTATTAAAAACACCATGGGGCATAGATACTATTTGGTTTCCTACCTTTCTTTATCCCTTTTAGCATTTATACTCATCAAAGCATATAAGCACAAAAAAATTATTTTCGCACTTTTACTAACTAACCTATTTTTAGGCAACTTTATTGTTTATTCAGATTCCTTCGCACAAGGATGGGATTCTTCTTTGGCTCATTTACCATATTGGAACCTTCGAAAAAGCGCCATTAGCTATATGGATGAAACAAAAATTGATATTAACCATACAGCGTCTTTTTTTCCCAATAATACTTCCATCGACAATGTTGACCTAAATGGAGATAATCGCTCTTTTAAGGGCTTTTCGGGAAATGAAATGTATGTTTTCTATTCGAATGTGTACAATTTGAGTGATGATGAATTAGACATACTAAATAAGAACTATTCGGTCCTAAAATCTTTTGAAAAAAATAATGTTAGGGTTGATTTAATGATTAGGGCGAATAAAATAGTACAAAACAATTCTCATCAGTAGTAATAATAAAACTTAGCCGTATCCTATAGTGTGAAATTAGGCTTCCTTTGGCATATAGCCAAAGCCAACTTTACCAACGGCAACATCACCATAAGTGCCAAATTATACTTCAACAACAACCACGAACTGGTAAATTTTATTAGTAATGACCGCTACGAAACCGATGGCAAAACCTATCATAACTATCCATGGTCTACCCCTGTAAAGGACTATAAAATGATGAATGGCTATTTGCTGCCAAGCCAAGGACGCATGATATACCACAAGCCCGAGGGCGATTTTACCTATGGGGAATTAGGCTATAAAAGCGTCACCTATAATGTCACGGAAATTAAGGAATAAGCCTTTTTACACAACCAACAAGAACCACTACTTAGCAAACAATACACCACAGCTTATAAAAGACAGTTTTTTCATGCAAATCTTGCAGAAAACACCTATTTTTAAACAAAATAACCAACATTACTGAAATAAAGGGTACTAAAACCATGGTGTTTAGTCCTCTGTTGCGTGTAATTAGAAAAACTATGGAGATTTAAAATGGGTTCAATGCAAGAATGGGAAAAAAGGTAAATTGGGAAGAGCGAGTAAAAGCTGTTTGCAAGCCTTGTTGGGAACTCAAATATTGCCCGTATGGACCATTAGTCGAGGATTTTCCTTTGAAATCTGAAAATGACGAAAAAAGTTGTCGGATTTTTGGACACGACTGTCCAGTATTCTATGTTGCTGAACCTCTTACAGAAACAAAAGAATTAAGAAAAATAACAAGACATATTCCGAGGGTTACTCAATTTCGAGTAATGAAAAGAGAAAATCAAATTTGTCAAGTTTGTAAAAAATCAGTATTTGATGAAGAAATTGAATTTGACCACATAATTCCTTGGTCAAAAGGAGGTTCATCCGATGAATCTAATATTAGACTTTTATGCTCAACGTGTAATAGAAAAAGAGGAAATAATTTTGAGGTAGAATACCTAATAACCAATGTCGTTGACCACTTATCTGACCCTTTCGATGTCAGTATAATGGACTTTGTTAAAGAAATTGCCTCTTTTGGACACCAGTTTTATGAAAATGAGGGATTTTACCCAAGTGAGGATGACTTTGCTGAATGCTTAAATGATGGAGAAAAAACAATATCTGAAATAAAAGGAGCTGAATATTTAAACGATTTAGTGGATTTTTTCACCAGTAAAAAACCAGAGGAAATTACTTTATTAGACTTTGAAACTCTTAAATATCGTTGGGGCTTTATTGATAGAAAAGTACATAGAATCAAACATTCGGCATCAAAATATAATTCTGACCCAAAACATATTTTGCAATTGGAAAATGATTTGATTAAAAAAATGGGGTTGAGAATAAAGCAAACTAAAAAAACATTTGATGGATGGCTGAAAAAATAACTACGCACAACAATGGCTGTAAGTAATTGCTTGTTCTCACCTACTTCTGAAAATCCTCGCGGATTTTCAGTTTGGTGTGTACTTGCAGAGTTACGTGCTAACCTACGCAACTACTCATAGGTACTGTGTTGGCTAAATTTTGAAATATCACCATTAATTAAAAAAATGAGTTATGGATAAAATTTGGATTATAATAACTGGAATTACAATTTTCTTGATAATTAATCTTCTATACTATAAAAGTATGAAAGGTTTTGTGAAAGAATCGTTTGGAAAAAAGTGGTTAAACGTTTGGGGAAACAAAGTTTGGTTCTGGCAAAGCTCAATTTTTGTTAGCACTGGTGCAACAGTTTTAATAATGTTCCTTTTAAAATGGTCCAATCTTTTGACCTTTTAGAAATTCAAAAAAAAAATGAATTAGACTTTAATCCTAGCTTATCAATGATCGTCTGTAGATTTAACTCGACCGAATTAATAAAATAAAAACTGTGTCTAACATTGGCTGTAAGTAATTGTTTGTTCTCGCATATTTCTGAAAATCCTCGCAGATTTTCAGTTTGGTGTGTACTTGCAAAGTTAATCGCTAAACCACGCAACTATTCATATCCGAGACCGCTATCTACAATTAATAAATGAAACACTTACTATTTCTTTTAGTAACTCTTTGCTTAACGACAACTGTTCTAGCCCAGAACTCGCATCTGAGGCTGTTAAATAATATAGAATATAAACTGAACAATAAAAATTGGGAAGTAGAGTCCAAGGAAACAGTAAATATTCCATATCATTTCGAATACCAATTATCATACAAGAAACAGATTTCAAATTTGAGAATTCGAATTAACTCAATGGACTACCATTTAAAAGATAGTGTTTACTCTAATTTGGAAATTAAAAAAAGAACTGCTCTCGGGGAATTGGAAAGTCTGAAAAACGAGCTTTCAAAATTGGCGAATGAAAATGTTACAATCACATATTTGAGTCAAGATGACTACAAAGGGTTTAAAATTATGACCGTCATAATGAAACTAAAAAATGATGAGACCAAAAATGTAGTTATGTCTATTGGTGTAAAAGTATTGAACGACTATTTGGTACTTGGTGTAAGTATAGAAAATTTGGTTAACTCAACCTCCAAAGAATCACTAGATTTATTGAAGGAACATTTGAAAAGAATAAAAAACGCTAGCTAACAAGGACTAAACCACCTGTATTCTAGATAAAACATTCCAAAAAGAGCTCCCTTCTTTAAATACTAAGGCTCCTATTCCTTTTTCAAAAACGTAGACCTAATCAAGCCAATAGCGGCTCCACCAAAGCCATAATTACAATTTAAACATACCTGCAGCCTGCTGGCTCTGGTATGTTGGTAAAATTCGTTTATTTAAGTAGGGATGGTTTAGACTATTTCGGAACATTCAAAACCATTGGAGGTCAGACATTGTATCACAAGGTCCGAAACTATGCGGTTACCGCTCAAGCGCAAGATGTTATCAGAGTCTTCCAAATCAAAATTGATCATAAAATCTGGGATGATAGCCTGTAAGTGTGTAATGACCTGTTGCGCTACATGTTCATTGTTCACATTCGTTTTATAAATGGTAACGTCCATATGGGTATAAATTGTATAGTTTTTAGAAATTGGATTAAGAGAAAACCGAACGGTTGGTATGCCTATGGTTCAAAAGAAATTTAATCCTTACTGATACTTTTATAAATAGCCTGAAATTGTTCTTTCATCTGCTCTAAAGCTTCATCGGCTTGCGATCTCGAAAAATAATAGGAGCCAATGCCATAGTTTTGAAACAGGAATAGTTTTGCCATTTGTTCGTCAGTGAGCGGTGTGGCTATTTCTCCGCTGGCCTTGGCCTTGGCAATAACCGTTTTCCAAAGCTCCAATTCTTCTTCATGAATTTGGGTTTGCCGTTCCTTAAAACCGTCCAAAAGCTTAATGGCATCAAACACCAAAGCATAATGGTTGGCCTTTAGTACCTCTTTAGATGCTCCACTCTCTTCCCGGTATTTCATGATCCGTTTTTCCAATACCGCTATATAAGCACTGTAGAATTCTTTAAGCGTTCCTTCTGCAAAGGCTGCCAATTCTTCAACTTTTGTGCGTTGAATAAAGACATTCACTACCGCCTCGAAGACCTTTTCCTTACTACTGAAATAATGATAGAAGCCCCCTTTAGAAAGGCCTGTAGCCTTGACAATGTCCTGCATGGTTACCTCATTATAACTTTTGCTGATAAAGAGGTTAAAGGCAGTTTTGACTATTAAATCTTTTGAATCACTCATAATAAACCGACCGTTTGGTCGGTAAAAATAATTCAATTTTTTGAATAGACAAAAAACCGCTCCTTTTTTACCAAATGTCTCCTCTAGATTCGAAGAACATAGCTCTTCGAAACCAAAAAGCTTCCCTCCTTCCCACTTGGAAAATCATTGGCAAAGACGTAAGTCGGTTTTCTTTAATTATCTTTGAACCAAATACCAATACAACAAACTTTCAGGCGTCTTATTAAACACAAGACCAGCCATTTGAACGACATGAAAACAAAAGCGCCTAGCACAATTTCCTACCCTCTTATGGTACCAACCGAATGGTATCAGTTTTTGGAACGCCAAAATCTAGGTAACATTGACCAAGAAACATTTGTATTCGATCCAACTTTTGGGCAAGGGAATTTGCAGTATATGGAATTCCAAAAAGGGTTTTGGGCGCAACAGATGAATTTTACACTAAAGGCACCTTTCGACATTACCCAAACTGCCGGCACAACCAACGCCCTGTTTATGGTTAACTTTTATCTTACCAAAGCCCCCATCAGCCAACAGATAGATGAAAAAATGTTCGAATTTAATTTCGACAGTATCAGTATCATGCTAAGCTCTTCGACCTCCATTAGCCTATACCACATTCCTGCCAATGAAGAGGTAAAGATATTTCAGATAGGATTTACTAGAGATTGGTTGCTGGCCAATGCCTTCGAGGACAGCAATCCAAATTTGAAACGTTTATTTGTGAGTGATGACCCCATCTATCTGGCCGAAAATTTGGATTATCAGTTTAAATATTTGGTAAAAGAAATGGACTTGCTCAGTTCCAATCGCTTGTTGCTGTTTTCAGGTTCCCTACAGCTCCTCAATACCTTATTTACGAAATTCGAGAACCGGCAGTTGAACAGCTCCCAACATTCCAATATTCACCATGATGATTTGGAAAGTTTACTGCAAGTGCGCACTTTAATGGATGAAACCCCCTTGCACCCCATTAGTTTGGATGAACTTGCCCAACAGTCTGGGATGAGCCTGTCCAAATTCAAGCGTTATTTTAAACAGGTCTATGGGCTTAGTCCTTACCAATATCACTTGCAGAACAAATTGGCGGTTGGTTTGGATCGGCTGCATCAAAACTACTCGGTTTCGGAAGTTGCTTTTCTATTGGGCTATAACAACCTCAGCCATTTTTCAAAAGCCTTTAAAAAGCATTTCGGTTTTCTACCCAGCAACGTACAAAAAGATACCTGATAACCAAATATACAAATGGCCCTAACATTATTTGCTGGGCCTTTTTTATGTGTTTTTTTTCAAAAAAATTAAGCGTTTGGATTGAATGCCTTTGCCATAATTACGGTATTGTCTTTGGTAGAGTTCACTCTAAAAGGCCGAACTGCTTGGTATTCCTCACTGTTGAAACATTCCATGGCCATCTCCTGTGAAGGGAATTTAATGATGGCATGCATCATTTTCCTTTCTCCTTCAATTACTACCGCATCGGTATCAGACACCAACAACTCACCCCCGTACTGTTGTAAAATTTCCCATACTGCTGGTGGATAGTTTTGAAAGGTCTCGAAATCTACAATATCGTAACTGATTATAAAATAGGCTTCCATATTATTTATTTTTGGTCTTATGTTATGTGTAATGGTTTTTAAATTATGCTTCGTCCAGCAAAGCTTTGGAGCTCACAATGCCCAGCTCATTGGCCGCTTTAGGCCCATCTCCTGAAATCAATTTTCTATCAACAAATACCTTACCATTCATGGTTTTGTTGACAATCTTAATGCCTAGACTGTTTAATTTCTCCCCATAGAACCAAGGCATACCTCCCGGCAAATAGCCCGTAGCGGGCAACAGTTTGTCCATCGCATCCGGACAAGCTGAAATAGCATAACCACTGTAGGGAGAACTGTCGCCAGTTGACAATAATGCCGAGGGCCCGTGACAAATCGTAATCAGGTGTTTGTTGTTTTTGGCCGTCCAATTAACGAGCTTTTCAACAGCTCCACTGAATGGCAGATCTGCAATAACACCATGACCTCCCGGAAAATAAACAGCGACGTAAGGACTACGGTCATTCAACTGGCCAACCAATTCCCAAAGACTTAATGGCCTCTCAAGCTTTGATTTGTATTTACTATAAAGCTCCATCACGGCCTTATCTTCTATAGGCATGGCCCAATGTTCCAACGCCATTGTATCACCAGTTGGTGTGGCAATATCTATAGCAAAGCCTGCAGCCTCCCAATGCAACATGGGTATAAACAACTCAAAAGGATGGTTGCCCGTTTGAAACAATGTTCCGTTAGCCATTTTGAGTAACTCGGTTTCTGTTCCAACTATCAAAATCTTCCTTGAGGAATCCTGATTTCTATTTTCAAAATTATAGGGTGTATAATCCGTCTTTTTATCAACGGCCAGTTTCAATGCCAGTTTAGAAGGCGAATATGTATTCTCTCCTTCTTCATGGGGTGCTACACCAAATATTTGCTTGATACAATTCATAGGGTTTGGTTCGTCGGTTTTTAAGTGTCTCCACCTATTGTTTTGCAATGATAACACCAATACCCCAGCAACAATTACTCCAAGAAGGCCAAGAATTAACGGTAAAAGGTTTTCTGAAATCACAAATCAGTTTCCCCAAGTATTGTTGAAATGAAAGTTTGGCTATCTTTAAGCAATCAGCCACCTTCGAGGAAGTGATTAAAAACCGTTGTTAGAATTTAAATAATCGATGGATAATTAAAATAAATAAAACGCTATGGCAAAACTTAAATTTGATTTTAAAATTGATTGGAAATCAAAGATTATCGATTTATTGATTGTAATTATTGGCATAACCATAGCTTTTAAATTGAACAATTGGAATGATTCCTTTAAAACGGAAATGGAAGCAAAAGGATATATTGAGAGTTTTTATGAAGAAAATAAGGAAAATTATGAAAATCTGGTTGCTGCCATAGATTTTGCGAATACAAAAAGAAAGGATATAGACAGCCTAAAAAACATGTTGCTATCTGGTAACTACTCAGATAACAGAATCAAATCGTTAAGTGCTAGTATGCTTGCATTAACTGATTTTAATCCTTCAACAACCACCATGGAAAACATAACAGCCTCAGGAGAGTTTGATATGATAAAGGATCTTGACCTGAGAAAAGATATCATAAGCACCTATAATTCATATAAAACAACCACAAAACTTGAAGGTTTGATAGCAGACTATATCAACGACTATGTTACGCCATTTTTTTTCGAAAATGTCCGGTTTAGGGATTTTGGATCGATAAACCCCGACTTTATAAAAGATCCACATTTTGAAAATATTGTTTTAGGCTATGAAGTGTTGCTTAACCAACAAATCAATGGGTATCAAAGTAATTTGGAGAAACAAAAATTGCTTGATGAAAGCTTATCTAGCGCCAACAATAGGATTAGGCAATAGTTGTTTCGGTGGATTTGTGAACGTTATAAGATCTAAGAATCTGCGCTCCTATTCGGAACTACAGTTAAAACCACAACACTAATTAGCATAACAGATGGATATTGTAAACTATAATAAAGCGGCCTGGGACACTTATGTTGACAAAAAGGACCGATGGACCATTCCCGTATCTGAACAAGCATTGGAGGCTGCCAAAAACGGTAACTGGCATGTTGTGTTGACGCCTACAAAACCTGTTCCCCACAATTGGTTTCCCAACCTGAACAATTTAAAAATTTTGGGACTGGCCTCCGGTGGTGGGCAACAAGGCCCTATTCTGGCTGCTTTGGGCGCCAATGTTACAATTTTTGACAACTCGGAAAAGCAATTGCAACAAGACAAAACCTTGAGCGATAAATTTAACCTTAGGATAAAAACAGTTCAAGGCGATATGAAAGATCTTTCCGTTTTTGAGGACAATTCATTCGACTTGATCTTCAATCCATGTTCCATACTTTTTGTAGAAAACGTGTTGCCCGTTTGGAAGGAATGCTTCCGGGTTTTAAAACCAAATGGCGTTTTAATGACAGGGCTCATCAATCCTATTTCATTTCAGTTGGATGAAGAACACTTGCAACTTATTTACAAACAACCTTATTCAGACATAGACTCCTTACCTGACGATAAATTGGAAGCATTGACAAAAAACAACGACCCTTTGGTATTTGGACATAGTTTGACGGACCAAATTGGCGGGCAATTGGAAGCCGGCTTTTGTATTACCCATATGTACGAAGACGATTGGGGTGGAGAAAACAAGATGGATGATTTTTTCCCTGCTTTTATGGCAACAAGAGCCATCAAACCTTTATAATCTAAAAGTCTCAGTATCGACGAGAGATATACTTTCCTTAACACATCGTCCATCTTTAATTTAGTACCTTTAGTGTTTAATCTTTAAAGACCTCCTGTTTTGGACAAGCCAAGAAAACCATCAAAACTATTTTTACGTTTCATAAAACACGTCAATGTCATCAGGGACCATTCAAGACATGACAATGTTTTGATCAATACGTCTCTGTACAGGCACTTTTCAGAACAGGACATCAAAATCAATTTGGATAACTTTACGGAGGAATATGATTTTGCTATAGAATACGGCTATTTATATCCAGACCTAACTCCAAACTTTACCTTTAACGACGAGACCATCCCAGACGACCCCATCGATATGCAAATCCTGGGTAAATCCCTAAAAAAAATCATTGACTTTATGGATATTGGAGCCCCTGTGGGATTTATGAAATATTACCAGGATTACTTTGAAGCACCTTTTGACAAAACAAACAAGGAGTTTTGGGAAGAGGTTTTTAAAATGAAGATTCAGGATTAAAACCCAATAAAAAAGGAAAACCACCTAAATCTTGAGACTTAAGTGGTTCTTGAACTAATTTCCATTTCAAAAGTGACCTCGACAGGATTCAAACCTGTAACCTTCTGAGCCGTAATCAGATGCGCTATTCAGTTGCGCCACGAGGCCGTTTTTTTGTGGGTGCAAATATAAAACATTATTCAAATTGGACATAAAAAAAGCAGTTTAGTGTGAACTAAACTGCTTTTTTTGGTGATTTCCAATTAGTAGCGGGAACTGGACTCGAACCAGTGACCTTCGGGTTATGAGTTCGAAACCAAAAATTCAAAACCCCATTTTACAAGGGCTTCAAGCCTCCTAATTTATAAAATCGTATTCGTTTTCGTATTCGAAACGTATTCAGTTTGATGTCTGATTAGACTTAATTTTTCTTACCCAAATATAAAAGATTTTTTATACCTACTCCCCACCGAAAACAAATAAAAATTTCAGCACAAAAATTCATGGTTTACAACTTCAAATTCACGATGAAATCCATCAATCATATCTTGTTTGCTGCACTTTGCATTTTTAATTTTCATACCACTACTCTACAACTTTTTACAGTAATTGCAATAAAACAAATTAGCCCATCGATTCTAGCTTGTTTACGACCTCTTTTGTAGTCATCATAACAACATTCTAATTAAAACAACTCAATTATACGTAAAACAAACGTTTATTTTACGTATAATTTCTCAAGAAACCTTAATGTCATTTTTATGGTTCAAATCAATACCATCCGTCTGCCGACTTTTCAACCGTATCCAAAAACAGACAAAAACTAAAGAGATTTGCAAACTTGCCCTCCAATATTGACAACAAAATGCAGGAATATTGCAGCTTTTATTTTGCAATGACAACACTACTTAAGCTTTAAATTTCAATATCCTTAAAAGTAATACCCACAATAATATATCGTATCCTTTCCATTTGCGCTCAAAATTTATGGAGTGCACCATCTTTTTTATTCTGTTTAAAACTGGTAAATCTTCTAATTACCTATGTTTAGATTAAACGCTTTTGACATTAAATCCCGTTCTTTATAAGAAATTCCAATTTCTTCAGCAACCTTTTGCCAAGTAGATACTACCGACAGAACTTCTTTAATAATTTCATCCATTTGTTGGTTGTCTAAACGAAAAAATTCCCCTACGCTTTTCGCTAGATCATAATCCAAAGCATTGTTATCCATATCTATGTTGAGCGCTAAACCGTATTTGTCTATGGACGGGTTTAAGTCGTAAGCTGGAGATAATATCCACCCTTGATCGGTAAGTATAAAACCATGGTTCCGCAAATGGTCATCGGTGTTTGAAATGGCTATGTTAAATACTATCCTTCGCCATAGCTGCTCTAAATTGTCATTTACCATAGCTCCGTTATTTTGGATGAATTCTGCCAACTCTAAGTAGCTTGCAGGATTATCCCTGATTGTGTCTTCATTATTTCCTGTCATGGTCATAGCCGAAGCAAAATGAATACGCTTGCCATGCTCTCTATCAAACCTTTTGGTAAAAAAAGTTTTGTAGGGTCCTATAATTTTTTCAATTTTTGAAGGAGCCATTTCAATGCCTGCTTTTAGTGCGAGTCGATAAGCCAAGAACTCCCACGCTGCTTTATCAATTGTATCATTTTTAGCAGGGAATTTAGCTATCCAGAGCTCTCCATTTTCGTCCAAAACATTTGCTTTTGGCCTTGCTCCCCCTAAAGAAGACCCTGGCGCCATCAAAATGGCAATCCACTTTTTAATTTCTTCGTTAGCATCATCGTTCTCCAGATTTCTTGCCGCTTCCTGCAATTCCCTTATGGAAGACCAAGGCGGTGTAGGACTGTGTTCACTATTGTCCAAAAAAGCACCTTCCTTATCTGTCTTAAAACGTAAAGCTCCCATTCGGCTTTCATCATACACGCCTAAAAGAAAATCAATTTCGTAAAGCGTATTAGGAGTTTCGTTAGCCTCTTTAGCACGTTGGGCTTCCCGTCTTTTCATTAGGGTTTTACCCCAAGTATCTGGCATACTGTCCAGAAATACTCCAAAGTTTTCTTTATTGTTTGGATATTGCGGGCCACTAAAGAATTGGATATCGGGGTCTAATAACATTTGTTGCTTGGACTTCAACCAAATTTTGTCATACTCGAAACTAAAAGCCTTTTTACCCTTCGCCAATAGAGCAGATAACACCCCTATTAATTGGGGTTCCTCCAATCCTTTCCAGTGGGCATAAATGTATATGTCTTGTTTACCAGCTGCCATATTTTATTTCTCTTGTTTTTAACAGATTACTTCACCACCCTTCGATGTTTGGACAAGCTCAGCACAAACCAAGTTCTAGGTGAGAGTTAGAAAATGACTTTATATTAAATCGAGGTCTTGAAGCTTTCTACCAAATTCATCGTCGGCTGCTATCTTCAAAAAATCGTCTTGAAGCCCCAGCACCCGAAGTACATTGAAATAAGCGCCTATTGTTACACTTGGGCTTCCCGTTTCTATTAGATACAAAGTACTCCTTACAATATCTGCTCTTTCAGCAACTTGCTCCTGAGTTAATTTCCTTCGCTTCCGTGCCAATTTTATGTTCTCCCCCATCTGTTTGAGCACTTCTTTGTGTTTAGGAAACAGTATTTGCTTCTTTTTACTCATAATGAAATGATTGTTATTTCATACAAATGTATGGTTTTTGATTGAAATAACAATCAGTTTTTTTGCATTGATCTTTATTAGATTGTGTATTGGACACACAAGAGAACCTCATTCTGTGTGTGAATTGCCATTTGTAGCGTAATATGATGAGTGAGTTTTCACAAAATACGTTGACTAAAAATTCAACCTTTTAGCACCATATCCTATGAAAGACAAAAAACAATCCTGCCAAAAAATCTTCTATAAAAAAGTAGGTTTCAAACTTAAGCTTCATTCCCATTCACCAATAAAAATTCTCACTAGACTGCTACAGCTTAATTAATCAACATATCTTTGATACTATCAAATGATACTATCAAAATAAAGCCTCCTTACGAAATAACCCCTAAAATCCTAAAGTTGATAGCTTCAATTTCCGAAAAGATTGGAGAGGTCAATGCCAACTTTCTAAATAGACCATCTCCAAACTAAGGAAACAGAATAAATTCAAGACTATTCACTCTTCACTGAAAATAGAGGACAATGCATTGACCGAAGAACAGAATTGACAACAAGTGAAGTCAATAATCATTGGAAAAATCTAAAATTGAGGTAATAATCTTGTTGCCTTCCCTAAAAATGTATTACAAAACAATTACCAAAGCCATCGCCTTGAGGGATACAGTCCAACAGGAATTACAC
>NZ_JCAPEU010000013.1:0-47745 GCF_059735265.1 Mangrovimonas sp. sgz306409 | reverse complement strand
CATCACCAATCGAACAGTTGATTTTCCATTTGAACTGTTGATTGAACAGTTGATTTTGGGTTTGAACCATTGAATTGACTACAAAAGCAGTCAAACAAATCCCCTGCAGATATACAAAAGCATAAAGAAAAATCTATATTTCAAATGCTTACCAATTCTTGAATTAAATCATTAAGTGCTGGCATTGCTTTTGATATACATATTTTTGAAAAAAGGGTTCAGCTTTAAAAAGCCGACCCCTTCATTTATAACCTAATCACTTTTCGGGACAATACTCCCTGTATAAATGACTGTGCCTCAATTTTTGTCTTTATTGAACAACCTTTCCAATAAAAACATTCATATTAGTCATAAAGACGGCGGTTTTTCCAATAACCTCAGCATTAGCTCTACCGAAATAGATATAGACTGTATCATCTACATTAAAACCAGCGTTTATTAAATCTTGAGAAGAAATTGCAACCCCACCAAGATCATCAACCAATAATGAAATCTGAGAATTTTCAGGTATTGCCCCCCCATTGTCTCTATCTCCGCGATTTATCAAGACAACAGAAACTTTGTCAATGGCATTTCTATCCGTTTCCCAATTAAAACTTATACCCTCACTTAAATCAATAGACACCGTAACATCATCAATCCCAACGGAAACAGGAGTAGGATTATAAACCGTTCCAGAAACCGACTGACCATCAACCTCAAAAGACACGTTCTTATTCCCTACATTTAAAATTGACTCATAACTAGGGTTAATACTGTTAACGATATCAAAATTTTCAGCCTGTGAAAAGTCAATTGATAAACCATCAATATTAACTTCTGGTTTTATACCAGCTTCGTGACCATGAAAAACCACATTTCCACCTCCAGAATAAACATCATTATTATACACCACATTTACAAACAGGTCATTTTCTGTATCTGCAAAATCATCAGTATTAATAGTTCTGGCATAGGAAATTAAATCATTTGCTTTATTATCATTACCAACTTGATCATTATCACAGCTCGTTACAAAGATTGCCGACAAAACCGCTAATCCAGAATAAATTATTTTTTTCATTGTTACTTGTTTTTATTTATTTTTCATTCTTATTTACAGACATCCAGTGTCTCCCATGCTAACAGTTATAATAGTTGGCACGGACTCCATATTAGGCATCATTTTACTTCCTCTAAACCTAGGCCAACCTTCAGGAAATTCACAGAGGTTACTAGATTCACAAAAGTTATAACATTCTGAACCTGCAGAAGCAACTGATACCACGTATGATCCAGATGCCGGAACCTCAACATCATAAAACCTAAGATTATCACCATCATAATCATCATTATTAATTACATAAGAGTGGGAACTAAAATTAGAATCCGCCTCATAATTGTCATCCAATCTATCTACATCGATAGTTACACTTACAGGTTTAACCTCTTGTTGATTTACATCACTGAACAATCCCATATAACCAGCGTTAAGAGCAATAGTTGTAACTTTTTTTGTAGTGCTTCCTGTACGCACTTTTTTACAGGAAAACAACCCAAAACAACATACGAAAATAAGGATAGATGTCTTTTTTATTAATTTCATTTTAAGATTTAATATATGTTTTAATTTTTAGTTGATTGGCTACTCTCTCGATTTTCACCTAGCCTCGCCCGATAGTATTTTAAAGTCTTAAACAGGTTGCACATATTTTGACTTTGGGTGGGGCACCCCAAAAACAGCCCAATGCTATTTTTTGGACCAAACTATATAAATAAGCAGAAAAAGATTAAAGGATTTCCCTTTAACTTTTAAAGGAAAATCCTTAATAAATATTACCATATTTTGTGTATTGAAATTATTTGAACCATTGATTTGACAACAATTGAACTCAATAATCAACAGAAAATTAAAGCAAGGTAGCAATCACCCTAAGTATATAAATTCGGGAAAGCAGTTGATAACACAATGATTATTGCTATAAACGTTGCAACGATTGTTGTTCGACCGTTGCAACGACCCAAAATTTGGGTACGTTTGTAACCATTTTTAGCCAAAAAGCTCTTTTTTGACCACAACTGCCATCACCAATCGAACAGTTGATTTTCCATTTGAACAGTTGACTGAACTGTTGATTTGGAAATCGAACTGTTGATTGAACAGTTGATTTTGGGTTTGAACCATTGAATTGACTACAGATGTTGTCAAAGACAACTACAAAACAGCTTAATCATCCCTTTAACTTTTTAAGGGAAATCTTTCAATGAAAAACATTAAACTGTAATACATTTGGCTATGTTGGTTACAAAGCAATTATTATTGTTAGCAAACCACCCCCAAAGTTTGCTTAGGGTAACATTACAAGTCAATTAATTGCATTTAAAAAAACCATCATGACAACATTATTCATCATGGGTTTTATATTAATAAAATTAGACTCGTTCTTACAAGCCAACTCCACTTTAATTAATATATTTCTTTAATAGATTAAGGTTGTGTTCATCCGTTTTATTAAAGTCACTTTGTACAAGCAGTTTGTTTTCGGAATCCAACACAAAAAAACTTGAATACCCCATTACCTTGGTGTTACATTCGGGGCACAATTCATCAATTATCTGGTTCAAATTCCTCTTATCAAGCATATAGACAGGAAAGCTATAATTATAATAAAATAAGTAGTCCCTCAAGTCTGCTTCATTCTTTTGTTTTTCCCTAGGAACCACATAGAGATCAAATTCACTTTTACTATTTCGATAATAGTCATTTACCTTTGGGCTAAAATCTATAGAGGCCGAACATGATTGATTGAAGAAATAAATAATCTTTACGGTCTTACCCGAGCTAAAAACAAGCTCCCTAAATTCTATCAATGATAGTTTGGCAATACTTGCCTCTCGTGATTTGGCAATAGTGTAATTTTTACCATCTACCTCTTGCGAACTCAATGAAAGTGTGCTCAAAAAAAATATCACCCCTACAAACAGCTTCATTTATTTATTTATTTGCCTGCTTTAAAATACCATCCTTTTTTTCCTCAGATAGTCCCCAAGAATCTTGCAAATCCATATCCAAAAGTACTATTTGGATATTTTCTCCTTTTTGTTGTTGCCTTTTCAACACATCATACCATTCAAAGGCTGCTTTAATGGCTTCAGGCTTATTAAAGAAGATAGCCCAATTAATAACAAAGTAATAATCTACACCAGCCCCCCTATTAATAGCCTCCAAAGTTTGACTATTAACCAATCTATCCAACCATGATTCTATATTTAAACCGTCCTTTTTAGGCTTGCTCTTTATCTTGTTGAAATTTGACATTTTTTTAACCGCATCCTCAGGCGCAATGGCTTCAAGATAGTTTCCATTTTTGTCAAACACATGTACAACCGGTCCTTTCAAGAAACCTTCGGCATTGAATTTATAAAAATCTTCAAAAGTTTTAAATATAAACAGATCCTCTCCACTACATTGCAACTGATTCTCTTGCAAGAATTTTACTATAGTTGTATTATTCTCAAATTTAAACTTGGGTGGATTACTTTGTGAAAAAGCCGTTATTGCAAAAAGTTGCAAAATGATCACCCATTTATATCCTAATATAAAATTCATCTTATACATTTTTAAAGAATTAGGGCAATTTAAAAAATTACATTTCTATAATCTTCTTTCTAATTAAAAAGTAAAAAATACCTGACATAATCAATACTTGAGGAATTACACATATCATACTGAATTTAATATCATTGTACAAATTACTTCCTTCGTAAATATTATGATTTAAAATCTCAGATATCACTAAAAAAGAAAAAACAAGGCTAATTAGTAAAATAGTAGCCACTAACATTAAAAATACTACAAGTACTGATCTCATAAAAAAATTATTCTATTCCAAAATAAACACATGCATAACTCAACGCTGCTCCCAGTCCTACTCCGGCAATTTCAGCTACAACTGCCACAGCTAGTAACTGTTGATTGAACAGTTGATTTTGGGGTTGAACCATTGAATTGACTACAACTAAAGTCAACGATCTGCAGAAAATCAAATGAAGGCAGTCACTCACACCCTTAAAGTATGAATGACTGCCATATCTTTGTTTCTAAAACCTAAGCTACTACATTTCTTTTGTCAAATTGCATTTTAACAAAATAAACTATAGGGCCTATTAACTGAAAAAAGATTACAAATATTGACCATAAAAACTTAGACAATGAAGTCTTTTCATTTTTCAGGACATAATAAAGACCTATAATCGTAATTGCCAATTGAAATAATAATATTCCAACAAAAAGTTCCTTTGAAATAAAAATCATATTCTTTTATTATTTATAGTTACACACAATAAAATATCGTTGTTAAAAAACTAATCAAAAAGCCACCAGTGACATTATTTAGAATAAATTCATCGATTTTTGACAAAAGTCCATTTACGAATTAAAGCAACAAAAAGTAAAACTATAAAAATGATAAGTTGATAAACGAATATCTCATATAATAAACCAGATATGCCCTGCTTACCATTTATCATAAACCATGTTGCTACAAATAATATAATTAATTGGAATAAGCCCCATGACAAGAATATTTTTCTTTTCATAATAATTATAATTTATCAATCTAATTGTTCTAATGCACATGAAACTTTAAACATTATCATGATGTATAAAAACAAACATAAGCTCACAACTAATAGTGCTCTTGATAAATGTTTGGTTGTAAATTTATGTTTTAAATAATCTTTTTCTCTCAGTCCAAAAGACAAATAAGCAGAAATTAAAACCAACATACCAAGTATAGCAAGCTTTACAAGGCCAAATTGATGCAACTGGTCTGTTAAACTTTTTGGCAACATGAAGTCACAAAAGGTTATAAACAAAGCCCAAATAAATATTACACCCTCTATTCCTTTTAAGATTAGCTGATTCCTAAGTTTCATATTGTTTTGTTTTTAATTAACCAATACATTCATTAAATGCATCCATACATGCCTCAATCGCATTTTCCATCGAAATATATGCAGCTATGGCTAATGCAGCACCTCCAATTGGATTAAAAAACGAAGTAACACCAGAAACAAGAAATGTCGCAGCTGCATTTGACTGCGCTCTGTTTATACACCTCTGCGCAAGATCTGTACAGCTCATCCCAAAAGTAGTTACATTCTGCTCATAAACGATATCTGCCAATAAATTTCCAAAATCTTCCAAATCTTCTGCAACACTATACAACTCTCCAAATTCGGCTTTATATTTGGTGATTAGCAAATTATTTTTAGAAAGATATAAATCTCTCATTGAATAATACTCCTGCAAGGAACCAAACTGAGTACTTGAAATATTCTCACTCATCCAATTATCTAGTTCAGATTGACTACGAATCCCTTCTAACACAACACCATTTGTTGTTACATTAAACTTCTCATAAAACAAATTTGCATAATCATTTAAATCCTTAAACTCATTACTTTTAGATACTTCTAATGCAAAACCATTAATATCAGATATCCTTGCATGCTCAGTCGTTGAAATACTTGATAAAGAATTTAAATCATTATTAAAATCTTGGGATTCATCATTAGAACAAGAAAAAGTCAACACCACTGCACCAACAAGTGCAAAAAATTTAATTAATTTCATTTATTATTAAAGTTTTATAATTTATAGTTGATTGGCTACTCTTTCGATTTTCACCTAACTCACCTGTTGGCATGTTAAGGTCTTAAACAGGTTCCACATATTTTGACTTTGGGTGGGGCAACCCAAAAACAGCCCAATGTTATTTTTTGGACCAAACTATATAAATAGGCTGAAAAAGATTAAAGGATTTCCCTTTAACTTTTAAAGGGAAATCCTTTAATGAAATCTATTGAACTGTACTACATTTGGCAATGTTAGTTACAAAGCAATTATTATTGTTAGCAAACCAACCCCCAAAGTTTGCTTAGGGCCACATTATAAGTCAATTAATTGCATTTAAAAAACCATCATGATTTTTCTAGTCATGATGGTTTCTCTTTATATAAACCCTTTATCCTTTGCTTCGTTAATCAGTACCCTATCGTCCTTATCTTCTACATTAAACGCCTCCTTAAGTTTACGTTTTCTGTATTCAATTGCACTAGCACTCAACGGAATTATTTTTGGCAACTCTATCATTTTAGTGCCTTTTGAAAGTTCATGTAATATCTGCCTATCCACGGAATCAACCACTATATCACTGGAAATTTGCGACCTAAAAAGCTTAAGAACTGTTTTATCGTAATAGGGAGAACCAGACAAAACTGTTTCAATAGCCGCAACAAGTGTTTTGGGATCCACATCCGACTTTATCAAAAAACCTTCAGGGTTAACAGTTTTAATAATATTTTGAATCCTGAAATTATTATTATACATCGTAGATACAATAATCTTTACTGTTGGGTCAAGCTCTTTAATTTCAATTCCCAAATCCTCACCTGAAATCAATTTCCCATCGGAAGATGACGGCAAATTAATATCCAAAAACACCAAGTCAAACTTATTTGATAGTAGGCTATCTGTAATTTTTTGATAGGCTATATCAATATCTTGGGCATAATCTATGTTAAATGTATAGTTCGAGGATGCCTGTTCTACTTTATAAAAAGCCATTTTATAGGCATCTGCAATCAATGGATGATCATCTACAATAAGAACATTTAGTTGGTTCATAATAATAATAATAATAATAATAATAATAATACATCTATCTAGGTAAATGAATTTCAATTCTAGTTCCTTGATTGACTTTTGATTCAATCATCAATTCACCTCCCTGTTGGCTCACCCTTTGAGAAATATTTTGCAGCCCTATTCCTTTAGGATTCATTGCAACCTCAAAACCTACGCCATCATCTTCAACAACAACACCTAAACCGCTAACATTAAGCAAATTAAACATAATATTAACATGATTTGCATTTGCATGCTTATTTATATTCAATAACACTTCCTGCAAAATTCTATAACAATTAAATTTTGTAGCATAGCTCAATTCATCCAAATTAATGTTTTGGCCATATTGTAATTCATAGCTATACTTTCCAATTGCACTTTGCTTCTCTATAAGCGATTCCATTAGTGCCCTAAAATTGTTTTCCGAACTAAATAGATCATTTTTCAATTCATGGGAAACAACCCTTATCTCCTTCTCTATTTGATGTAATTCACCAATCAAATGATCATATTTTTTGAGCGTATCCTTTTGCCCTTCTAGATCTAGAAATCCTAAGCTTAAACGGGCTCCATACAGTTTCCCCAATATGCCATCATGTAACTCCCTTGAAATTCTTTCACGTTCATTTAAACGCCCTTCTTCCATTTTGGTGTGTTGATCCAGCATAAGCTTATATATTTCTTCTTCAGCCTCCAGGTTTTTCGATTTTAGTTTCAGGTTTTTATACTTTGAATCCTGGAGTAGAATGTAATACAACGCCGAAAGCAACAACAATAAAAGTGTACTTCCAACTATTATGAAAGTTCGTTGAGAAGATAAAGTGTTTGCCTCTGCAATATATTCATCAGTTTCAAACTGAATACGGTTAATTTTATTTTGCAACCTCCTACCATTAAGCTCAATTTCATTATCTAATTTCAAATATTTCGACATATATACATTGGCACTTGCAGGGTTATATTGGGACAGCTGCTTAAGTGCGTCAAGTAAATCTCTGTTATTTTTAATTTCGTCTGCCAATAGATAAGCTTCTTCTGCCAATCGAAAAGCTGTTAAAGTATCTTTTTTTAATGCATAATATTCCCCCAAATGTAACTTGCTTAAAATAATGCCAGACCTAATTTTCAAACTATCTCTTATTGATAAAGCTCTTGTCAAATCATCAAAAACATTTACAGTATCTTTTGCCAAAAGTCTTGTATAGGCAACATTGTCAATCAATCTTGCATATGACCGTAGGTCATGATCATCTAAATATTCTAATGATTTATTAAAATACTGCAGAGCTTTTTGGTAATCTTTCGACTTTAAATAAGTACTTCCAAAATTATTGAATACTCCTTTTTTGAGATTTATTACTTCATCTGGAGACAAATTATCCAATACTTTAAGGGCTTTGTTTAAATATTCTTCAGCTAGTTCATATTCACCAATATTCTCATAAATTATTCCCAGAAGATTGTAGCATCTAAATTCTGGCAATGGATCAGAATTGTTTTTAACTAAATTTAAAGATTGAAACAAATTGTTTTCCGCGCCAGCATAATCCTTTAATCGTCCTTGGATATAGGCCATATTATACAACATAGATCCAGCGTTAAAATTATCATTTAATTGCTTATACGTTTTTTTTGCCTGATAATAATGGTAGTAAGCAGAATCATAAATTTCCCGATCATCAAAATACAAACCTTTTGATAGGTGAACCCAAGCAAGGCTTCCCGTATCTTTCAACTTCTCCGCTAAATTTACAGCCTCCTTATTGACTGAATAAAACAATAAAGAGTCATTTTCATTCCGTGAGAAGTATGAGAGTTTTCTAAAGTAATATTCCTTGGTAAGATCATCCTCCAATTGTTTAGTTTTTTCAAAGGCTAAATTAAGTAGCTCAAGGTTTTGCTCCTTATCCTGTTTGGAAGCTTTATAAGTGCTGAAAAGACTCAAAATATCATTACGAATAATTTGATCTTCTTTTCCTTCTATACCCTTTTCTTTAGCGCAAGTAAGTATGACTATTGAACAAAGTACTAAAATGACTCTAATGTTTGTTTTCAATTTAGAAGCGATTATTGCGCTGAAATTAAAAAAAGCCATTAATATATACTACTAATGGCTTTTTTTTTAATTGTGAATAAAAATTCTATATTTTAAGGAATGGTAGGTACTGGTTCCGAATCTCCATTTTTACCAGTACCATCTTCCCCCTCTCCAGTTGCATAGAGCTCAAGTGTGGTTTGATCATCATCATGAATCGATTGTTCAGTACAAGAAAAAGTTATAGTCGCCAATAAAATGGCTATAAAAAAATATTTAGCATTCTTCATTTTTTGAAATTTTAAGGTTATTGTCAAATAATTGGGGGTCCAATTCTGGCCTAAATTGGACGCTGAACAATGGGGTTTGCTGCCCATTAATCCTTATGAAGAAGCTTCTTTCGGCGACAAAAGTAGTCGCGTATATGTCATTTTGCGAGCAATTTGCCCTTAGCATAGTGAATATGCCAATTCTATGAGTGAACGGTTAAGTTTAGATGGTAAAACACCTAGTTTTCACTATATCGCTTTTTGTTCAAACTGATGATTGAGGAGTTTCAAGTCTTCAGCATAACTCTTTGAAAAAGGAATGCCTTCAATACAATGTTTTAAATAGCATCTTTGCTTGCCAAAGTTGATTCGTGAAATAAAATCTTGATTTATGATATAACTTTTATGAACCCTTAAAAAGTTTTTGGGTAATGATTTATGAAATGTTTTTAACGTTTTAAAAGCGGTAATCTCTTCCCCATTCTTCATATAGAAGTCTGTAGTATTGTTATCAGCCTTTAGAAAAAGAATATCGCTTGTATTTAAAAACTGATAGTCATTATATGATTTCAAACAAATAGAATGACCTTTATCCATGGAAAATTGTTTAAGATATTTTAGTGCAGCCTTCCTAACATCCAACTCCTTCAAGGGCAAGGTCAAATAATCTATAAAGCCATGCTTAATGGCCTCATAGGCCAAATCCTTTCCTTTTGAAAGCCCAATTACCTTTGGAATTTCGTTTAAATACTGGTGAAGTTCATTAACGAGTAGAAAGGGATTATCCGAGAAATTATCAAGATTTATAAAAACCAAGTCTGGCTTTTTACTTAGTATTAAATTAAAGCCACTATCTAGGTTAGACCTAGCCCCCAATGCACAAAGACCTGGAATAGTACTAATAATACCTTCCAACTCTTTTACAACAACACCATCCTTCTCTAAAATGCAATACGATTTCATAAAAAATATCCGTGCCGAAATATATCCTATGTCAATTTAAGAGGGTTAAGGATTTTCCTTTAAAATTTCAAGGGAAATCCTTAATTGAGTATCATTACGAAGAATTACTTTTGTCTTTACTATTAATAGTTTTGCGGGTTGGCCTCCTATTGTTAAAAACAACTTATAATATTTAAACAAAAAATAAAAAAAATATTTCTGACCTTTTTTGGTTTATTAGCTTTTGCTTGCAGTGATAATGATATTAATACTGAAGAGCAACAATTAGAACAAAATAATCAATCCTTTGCAAGAGGTGTTGAGACTGTTGATTTTGGAGACTATTCAGTAAATATCGTGGATGACGGTTATGATGTTAATTTTAAAGGGAAGTTACATTCCAAAGTTTTAAGTACATTTCAACAAACCTATGATGTTAGAGACCATGGGGATGGCACCTATACTATTTCAAATCCAAATAATAGTAATCAATATTACAGAGTTGAGAATATAAGACCGACTGAGACGGGAAGTCAATTCGATATTATAGATTCCAACGGTATTACTTTTCCAGGAGTTCAATATAACCCAGGCTATACCGTGCAATGGAGCCCTCCCTGTGTAGGTGTTTTAGTTGCGGGAGCAGTAACTGTATTAACAGCCTATTTTGAAGAAAATGATTGTCAAGCAGCTATAAGCGCATGTGTTGACGCAGGAGGGTTTCCGAGTACTACAATAGAATCAGGTTGGTTTGGGGACAGTTGTAGTGTAAATTGTGCTCAACCAAATTAATTTATTCTAAAGAATGTTTTTAAAAAGAACAAAATTTAATTGGATTTTAAAATGGGCGACCCTGTTGGGTTGCCTATTTGTAATAGGCTACATCTTTTTTGGGGATAGCCTTTTTTTGAATACTAGCAGAGCTAACTTTGACAACATTAGCATTTATGTGTTTTTGCTAAGCTCAATTTGTATTGCCCCCATATATGAAGAAATCACTTTTAGGGGAATATTGGCAACTAAAAAAACACCGAGAATATTATCCTTAATATTGATAGTGCCTGTAACATTTGCAATGGGATTTGGGAGTTATCCTTTTTATATTGTATCACTATTTGCTGTTCTAGCCTGCTGTATTGTATTGATAGCAACCACAAAAGTAAATTGGGATTTAGAAAAAAAGATTACTTTTAATGTACTGGCAACGTCTTTATTGTTTGCAACTATGCATTATAATTTCAGCGATTTCAAATTATATACAATAGTATTTACTTTATCTCTTCATTTGTCATTGGGGTTATTTTTTTCCTGGGTTATGCTTAATTATGGACTCCTTATGTCTATTGGGGCACATATGTTATACAATGGGATTATAGCAGCTACAATTGTTTTTAGCCTACAATTTATTGATACAGCACCTAAGGAATTAGTCGTTGATAATGTAAAGATGGAATGGAGACAAGTACCTTTGCTTGAAAATACAAGGTCAAGTGTTGATTGGAGTGAATCTGGTGTTAACGCAAATAATACTACTTTGAATTCATTTTTTAAATATGGAATTTTTACTGATTCTTTAAATAGCAGTGTATTTATTAAGGTTCCCTTTGCTGTGTATGATTTAAATATTAAAACAGACGATGGGAGTAAACTAGATTCAAAGGAGGTAATATCTTGTTTGCTTAAGGCCGAATTATTAGGCATAAAAAAATAAGGCTCAAACTACCAATTAATAAAAAAATAATCATTTTTGCCCTTTTGATATACACATAAAACCTAATTTCAAAAGGCAAATATAATTTATAATGCAATTATTAAACCAGGCCTCAAATAAGTCAAAATCAACAGTTTAAAAAAAAAAAAAATATTTTTGTAAAAATTTACAATTGCACTAAAAGATGATCCAACATGAAACTAAAATAATTCATTTTGTATTACAAATAATAACACACAAACAATAACGCTTTCCACTGCTTTTTACAACCACACACACCAAAAACCCCTGAAAATAGGCTGTTTTTGACCAAAAATGTGGTCAAATCAACAGTTCAAAAAACAAAAAAGAAATTTGTAAGACAAATGTCTTACAAATTGTATTACAATTTTCAGCCTACCAAAAACACCTATTCTTGGACTTCAATAGGTTTCAATTTAAGATTAAAAACCTGTGTAAGCAGGACGTGTTCTGCCTCCTGTTTCGCCCTGTCCTTTAAATTTTGAAGATGTTGCTTCCTTTCATCCAATTTTGGTTCTGGAGGCTCTTGTTCACCCAGTTCCAAAACGGGCAATGAAATATCTACATTTGGGGCTATTATCTTCTTTAGTTGGGCTATTGTTTTGTTCAAGACCTCTTTTTGGTCATGGTCCTTTCCATCCTTGATCTCAATTTGAACAGAGATTAATATATCTCTTCAGAAATGAATTTCCATGACCGTACGAATTAAGGATTTCCCTTTAAATTTTAAAGGGAAATCCCCAAGTCTAATTTGAAAGTATGGTTTATTTTAGTACAACCTTGGATAATTTTATCATGTTTTCATCTTTGCAAATAAAATTCAAACTAAATATGACCACTAATTATTAACTTCACAACATTCAAATACTTTATTTGTATAACGAAGATTAAAACCAACATTAATAAAAACAACTCAATTCAACATGAAGAAAAAGTTACTCTCTGCACTTTTTATTTTCTCTTTTCTGTCAATTCAAAGTCAAAACTATGAGTTCACAGTGAGCAATGAAACCTACCAAAATTTGGTGGATGGTATTTCCTTAAATAACGGTGAGATTTGGGACGACCCTTCCTTCTCAATTCCATTAGGTTTCGATTTTGAAATAGGAGATTACTCATTCAATACCATTTATATTGTGGATTGGAGTACAGGAGGAACCTTATCAACGCAGAATGCAACATCTCAATCCCACCCTATTTTCTCACCACTATCCAATGATATAATTGATTTAGGATATTGGCAAGGAGTAACATCTCAATCCAATATTTCATACAAAGTTGAAGGAGATGAAGGAGATAAGATTTTAATTATCGAATGGAACAATGTAGGGTTTTATGGTGATGGCTATCCTGGAACATCAGATTTCATGAATTTTCAAATGTGGTTATATGAAGAAGGAAATATAATTGAATACCGATACGGACCAAACCAAATAAACAATTCTTCGAGTTCATTTGATGGAGAACCAGGACCATCCGTTAATTTTTTTACGGCTTTCAACCTTAGCACTATTCAACCTACTGATACAGGATATATTCTAACCGATTCTCCAGAAAACCCTTCTCTTTTAGTTTATAACCCTGGTGACCCCTATCCTTCTGTGGGATATTTAAACGGAAGTATTCCAGAGAATACTGTTTATACTTTTAGCCCTGAATCTTTAAGTGTTGCTGAAAACACGAATATTTCATTTTCTATATATCCAAATCCTTCAAAAAACATCTTTAATGTATCCCTTGCCCAAAGTGGTTATATTGAATACATCAACGTGATTGATATTAATGGTAGAATAGTATTGCGAAACGACTATTTAGGAGAACAAATAGTTCGTCTGGATTTATCGCAATTCAGTAAAGGCATGTATTTTTTAAATATAAATACTACAGAAGGTCAACAAACTGTAAAAATTATTAAGGAATAACCTTTAACTCATAACCAAAATCTTCACAACCATGAAAAATTTACTTTCCATAATCTTGATATATACCCTGATTAGCTGTTCATCAAACAATGATGATTCCAATAACACCAATAATGAGCCCCAAAGAATAGTAACTTTAGAAGAGATTGGTCAATCCAACCAACTTCTTTTTTATTACAATGAAGGGCAATTGGATAGAGTGGTTAACAATCATGGAACAG
The DNA here is from genome assembly GCF_059735265.1 of Mangrovimonas sp. sgz306409. Taxonomy (NCBI): domain Bacteria; kingdom Pseudomonadati; phylum Bacteroidota; class Flavobacteriia; order Flavobacteriales; family Flavobacteriaceae; genus Mangrovimonas; species Mangrovimonas sp. sgz306409. The sequence goes on along the minus strand of NZ_JCAPEU010000013.1, from coordinate 33,951 downwards.
ACAGGGATATTGTTCAGTTATACTACAATGGACTAGAGATTGACCATATAAAAATTGCTGGGCCAACATTTGGAGGAGAAGCCTATTATTCAGGCAATGTTGGCAACGATTTCAATCTGGATAATTGTAGCGACTGTACAGTTTTTGACTACAACTATCAAAATGGCTATAAATCCAGTATCACAAGAGATGGTCTGCCCCTTGTGGAGTTTAATTTCAATGGATGGAACCTAGGTAAAACTACTTACTATACTTATTCTAATTTTCCTGAAGGACAGCAACTTTCCAAAACAATTCAATTTGTATATATGTCCAACAAACTCTCTGGCTACCAAATAACAGAATATAATAATGGAAATGAATCTGTTAATACTTACACTATAGAGCTTGATGATAAGAAAAATCCATTAAACAATATCTATAGCTCTGGACTTTACATTCCTAATGCTCCAAATGTTTCTTCACTAGATATGCTGGGTATTAATACATTAACCAACAATATTATTACCATTACAGATACTGATGGTAATGAAATTTTTAATGCAACGTATCAATATAATGAGAAAAATTACCCCACTTCATTTGAAATTACATCTCCCGAATATAATGATATTGGAACTTATGTTTATGAATAAGATAAGTCCGCTAAAATGAATTCATTTTGCTAAAGTTTTCAATACTGATCTTTCCATAGAGATCAATTAACAAACTATACCCAAGTTGAAAAACATTTTAAAAGCTTTAATAATTCTCCCATTGCTTCTAAGCACTACTTGCGAAGACGATTGCACCACAAATAATCAATTTGCAGAAGACCTAATAGAAGTGTATCCTCAAGGAAACATTTATGAACAAGGCGACATCATAACATTACAATTGGTTATCCCTTCTCTTAACGACTATTTTGGAGAAGGTACAAACCTTCTTGAATCAACCAATGACATAGAAGCCGAGGTCATACTGCGGTTTGATGATCTATTTTCAGGAAATGAGTTGACATTTATTAGAGGAGTACAAGGAACGCATCAAAACAAATTTATAATGTCCTATTATGAAGATACTGACAGCTATGAGTTGATTTTCGAGGTGACACTAAATAAACTTGGCTATTATTCTATCCGTTCGTCTAGTAATGACATCTATTTTTCTCATTTGAATAGTTGTAATGATTACCACCTCGAAACTACAATATCTGGGGTTGTCTCGCCGTATGATCTCACTTTTACTGTAATAGAATAATATTGCTACCCTAAATCAAGGAGGCCTTTTATTCTTGGGTCTCCTTGATTATGTTATTCTAAAAAACATACATACTATGATTTCTTAAATTTAAAAATGTATCACAAAAATCAAAATTAACACAACTGTTTAATTTTGCACTTAAACAACAAATTTCAACTGATTTACAGGGTTTTACAGAACAAATCAACAGTTCAAAAAACAAAAAATATTCCTGTGATAATTTTTTATCACAAAATCATCACAGGAATTATCACAATCATATTATATACAAAATTGCCTATCCAGAAGCTTCAATTGGCTTTAATTTAAGATTAAAAACCTGTGTGAGCAGGATGTGTTCCGCCTCCTGTTTCGCCCTGTCCTTTAAATTCTGAAGATGTTGCTTCCTTTCATCCAATTTTGGCTCTGTAGGCTCTTGTTCATCCAGTTCCAAAACGGGCAATTGAATATCTGAATTTGGGGCTATTATCTTCTTTAGTTCGGCTATTGTTTTGTTCAAGACCTCTTTTTGGTCCTGTTCCGTTTTATCCCTTCTCTCAATCTGCGTAGGTTTATCAAAGAAACGCTGCTCTACCTCCTCTTTGTGTCGGGCCAAAGTATCCCGTTGGGATATGAAAGCACGCTTTTGGTCTTTTGAGATTCCCTTCACTTCTACTTCCATATTTTCCGCAAACCAATTGTAAAGCATCGAAACGCCCTCTACATAGGTCTTATAGCGTTCCAGCAGAAAATCCACATCCCTTCTTTTCTGGTCATCGCAAAGCCCCAATAGTTTCAACAGATTTTTGTCAAGCAACCTTTGCTTGTGCATCACCTTCAAATGGATCTCACCTGGCTCCACAAAATAATTGCTCCCATTTTCCTCAATGAGCAATACCCTATTGCCAAACATGGAGAAATCCCTTTGTGCCTCTGCTTCGCTCATTTCCAACAAAAGTCTTGGAAAGTAGTACACACCTGCTACAAACAGGTTGCCCATAATCTCCATCTGTAAATCGTCTAAATTCATTTCCATTCCCTAGGCTTTTAACAACTCTGAATAATCTTCTGGCAATTCTGCATCAATGTCCCTCAAGTATTTTTCCAAGGCTTCCATGGAAGTATGCCCCGTAATGAGCATCAATTTGCTTTTCACAGCGTGAGGGGACGAATCTTTAATCATTTCCCTGTAAAGCTTCGTTATAAAGGTATGCCTGAAACTATAGAGACCGTAATCCTCATCAAGTCCGAATTCATCCTTCACAACCTTTTTAAAGCGCTTGGAAAAATAGTTTCGCTTGTTGTCATCGCTCAGTTCCCACTTTCCGCCCAAGCCTTCAGGAGTAAACAAAAAATCCCCTTTTTTCATTTTGCTCATATCGGGAAGTTCCTTCAAAAGTATCTCTGGAATCAGTTTGGTTTTCAATGGGCTGTTCTTTGCCCTGAATGTTACGGTTTTGTGCTCCACATCTATATCCCCCACTTTTAGGCGACATACCTCAATGGGACGGATGAAATTATAGGATACAAACTTGATGAACAGCAACAGCATTGGATCGTTCTTTTCCAAATACTCAAAAATTTCCTGTTGCTCCCCTTTGGTATAGGTCTTGTTTCGTTTGGGACTGCTCTTTAAGACAACAATCTTCTTTACGAAGTTGGAGTTAACAATATCATTGTCTTCCAAGGTCTGAAACATACTGCTCAAACTTGCCCTGTAATTGTTTCTGTTCCTTGGGGAACTGCTATCCATAATATGGTTCAAAAACTCCATGACCACCGCCCTATCCACCTGTTGTATATGGGTGATTTCCTTATGAGATTTTTCGAGCCATTCCCTAAACACCTTGAGATGGCTTTTATAGGAACGCATACTGCTCTCACGCAATGACCGTTGTTTTATGGACATATCAAAGTCGAAAGCCTCTATCATAGTCTTCCCTTTATCCTCTTCCTTTATAGCGGGATGCCCCAAATCCAGTTTCAATGGTTGCTCAGATACTTCCCCCTCAACAGAAGTTGTCCTTTGTTTGGCTTTTTTGTTCTGCTCCTTTTTGAACAGATCCACATTATCGGCATATGGATCGTAGCCCCGTTTGAGAAGTTTGTGCAAGGTCTGGCTGTAAACCGTGAGGATTGCCATTCGCTCCTCCTTGGTCTTGTAACGGTTGGCACTGGCGTAAATTGGAGACTGTCTAGTGAGTTTATTGCTCTTGGGGTCTCTAAAGGAAAAGTAAACATACCAGCGCTTGCTCAAATCGCCATTGGCTGTGTATATTTTTGGCTTGGAAAATTGTTTTTGGTTTGACAAATCGTATGCGTTAGCGTATTCACTTTCGTATTCACCGCGCAAGATATCTGAAATTTTGAACATAAAAAAACGGTTTGGGGACACCAAACCGTTAATTATACTTGACTTTTTATTAGTAGCGGGAACTGGACTCGAACCAGTGACCTTCGGGTTATGAGTCCAACCCTCATTTTAACCACTATTGACTTTCAATAGTTTAAAAAACTACATTTTCCAAAAACATATGCATAATTTTATGCATATTTATATATAGTTTGAAGTTATTGGCTAAACAAAATTTATTACTCGAATATACAAATTTCATCCTCTCTTACCTCATTTAATTCTTCTTATTTTATTTCTCTGTTTTCAAAGAAAGTACAAAAGAATAACTATATGTTTTACCTAGCAATCTATAGGCATCATGAGGTAAGGCTCCCCAACTATTGTCGCCTCCAACTCCTCTCTGGTTTAGGTCAACGTGTAGATATACCTTGTCCTCAAAGTGAACATCAGTGGTGTGACGCTGCGCTTTGGTTTTCCCTGGATCCAAGGACTCCGTAGATACTGGCAGAGCACTAAATCCAAGTGGCTGCATCCCTTGAATTTTCAACCCTGTGCCATTCATATTTGCCAATGTTAACCAACGGACATCAGTTTTATATCCATTTTCTTGAGGACGTATATATTCCCACACAAACTCATCCTCCGGTGTACTTTTGTATTTCCCTAAAAATGTCGCAGTTTTTCTATCGGAATAGTTTTCCCATGGGCCACGGCCATAATACTCCAATTGGGAGTACTCTTCAGGAAGCTGCATACGCATTCCAAATCTTGGTAATTCAGGAAGTTCTTTACCGTTCATATCGATGGAAGCCGATACCTGAATATCTCCACTTTTCAAAATCACATATGCAACAACGTAGGGTACCTCAACACCCGCTAATTCATAGGTTGCTGTTATTGGCAATCCTAATTCGTTTTGCTTTCCAACTTCAACAGACAGCACTTTAGACATTTTATGCGCTTCCTTCCAGACTCCTAAACGCTCAGGCATGCCATTTCCAAAATCGTTATCTGTAGGAGCCCTCCAAAAATAAGGTTCAGGAAAAGCTAGCATTACTTCTTTTTCTCCCTTTTCGTGATAGGAAGTCAAGGTTCCTTTTTTAAGATCAAAAGCTCCTTCTACTGCTCCTGTTTCAAAAGTCAGTACATCCCCCTTTTTGGCATAAGTCAATTCCGGTTTAGAAACCTTCGGTGTAGATAGGTTTGCAAAGAAATCATTAGCACCTAACTGAAATTGCTCTCTTGCCAATTCAAAATTAGCAGGCACCAAACTAGAAGCCTTACTGGTTAAAGCATAAACATTCAGAAAATATTCTGCAGCCTTGTCTACCTGTGGCAATTGAATTTCTTGAATGAATTTACCTTGGGGCTTACCATCTATTTTAAAAGTCCCTGTCTTTACAATCTCTCCATTTCTCAATACTTCCCACTTAAAATCAAATTGATCCAGGTTGGTATAGAAATAACCATTTGATATTGTGACTTTTCCGTTCTGAAAACCAAATTTGACAGGCTGGTATACTTTTTTTACTTCATAAATAGCTGGATGCACAACCCTATCAGCCGACACTAGACCATTCGCACAGAAGTTTTCATCATTCTGAAGATTTTCACCTCCCAAATCTCCTCCATAAGCCCAATATTCCTGACCATTTTCTTCCGCCTTCAAACCTTGGTCAACCCAATCCCAAATGAATCCTCCTTGCATGTGCGGACTATTGTCTATAATATCAAAATACTCTTGGAAATTCCCGTTACTGTTCCCCATTGCGTGACTGTACTCACACATAATAAATGGACGTTTTTTAGTTGTATCCGCGGCATAAGATTTCATATAATCTATTCCCGGATACATTGGGCAAACAATATCTGTATTGTCTTCCTCACCTGCCTGTTCAAACTGAACAAAACGGGTATCATCAAATGCTTTCAGCCATTTATAGCCCTCATGGAACACAGTACCATTTCCACATTCATTCCCCAATGACCATAAAATAATACTCGGATAATTTTTATCACGCTCGGCCATTCTTTTTATTCTATCCAAATGTGCTGGAGCCCATTCTGGCAAATAGGCCGGATGCACCGATTTGTCAAAATACCCCTGTAAGGTGGCCCCCATACCATGGGTTTCAATATTGGCTTCATCCACTACATATAAACCATATTCATCGCACAACTCGTAAAGTCTGGTATCATGAGGATAGTGGCTCATTCTAATAGCATTGACATTGTGCTGTTTCATCAATTCCAAATCCTGTCTCATGGTAGCTTCATCTGGAGTATGCCCCTTGGTTCCGTGGTGCTCGTGAAGGTTGACTCCATGAACTGTAATGGCATTTCCGTTAACCAAAAGCTGCGCATTTTTTATCTCCACACTTCTGAAACCCGTTTTACCAGAAATACGGTATTCCTCTTTCTTTCCAAGGTTCCAAACTATATCATACTTATACAAATAAGGAGTTTCATCACTCCACAGATGCACCTCTTTTAAAACAGTTTTAAATTGGATTTCCTTGTTAGCATCCTTTAGGTTTTCTGTCTGTTTGAAAACTTCCTGTCCTTCCTGATCAAACAAAATGAAAGAGACTTCTCCCTTCTTTATTTGTTTATCACCAAAAACCCTGAAATCCACCTCAGCATCCAAAATCCCATCGGTATAAGTGTCATTTAAACCTGCCTTGATAAAGTAGTCCCATACCGTAACTTCCGGTAATGCCTGTAAATACACATCACGTTCAATACCACTCAAACGCCAAAAGTCCTGATCCTCCAAATAGCTCCCATCATGCCAACGAATTATTTGCACGGCCAGCAAATTATCTCCAGACTTTACATACGGAGTAATATTAAACTCTGCCGAAGTTTTTGAAGCCTTAGTCATCCCAACTTCCTCTCCGTTCAAGTAAACTCTTGCATATCCCGAAATAGATTCAAAATTCAACATGATCTCTTTCCCCTTCCAATCCTTTGGAATGGTAAAGGTCTTTCGGTAGGATCCTACGGGATTGTAATCGCCATCAATAAAAGGTGGATTCTTTGGAAAAGGATAGGTAACATTGGTATAAATAGGAATGTCATACCCTTGTAATTCCCAATTAGAAGGCACTTCTATATTGCCCCAAGAAGTATCATTCAGATTAGGTTCGAAAAAGTCAAGAGGCCGTTGCCCTGGATTTTTAACCACATTGAATTTCCAATTCCCATTTAAACTTTTCACATAGGAAGAACTATTGGAGTCTTTTGCATCAGCAACCACAAAATGTGCTCTCCCCTCTTCCTTGTTTCGGTCTATTACATTAGGATTTTCCCATTCGTTTTGCTGCTGTGCAAATGCAACCTGCACAAAACAGAATAACCCCCATATAAAATGTTTTCTTGTCATAGTTTGAATATAATAACTGTATTAATTGAATGCTTTATTTCTATTCTATTTCCGCTTTTGAAGATGGTCTTGCAAAAATCGGACTTTTATTTATTGGACACTAATTCTAGCCTCTCTAGATTGTAGCCACGGTGAAGAAAATTTCACCACTACATCGCCATTGGTATTTCCCAATTGCACATAAGCTATCAACCTTCCATGGTAAACCCTGTGTTTATTATCGGTATAATCAGACATATCCGAATTATTACTGGCTTCCAGTCCTAACAACTTAGCATCTCCAGTAATTTGACATGTAAGTTCCTCGTCCGATAACATTACAGGAATTCCATTTTTATCCACTACCTGCACTACCAATTGAGCAAGCTCTCCCTTTTTATAGTTTCCTTCACCAGAAATTAACTTGATAGCATCAGGTCGACTAGAAGACTGAACGCTATACCGGCTTACTTGATTTCCATTGTTATCCAATCCCAATACTTCAAGGGTTCCTTTTTGAAAAGGAACATCCCAAAATATAATACCAGTCTGGTTGTTGTATGTTTTTCTTTCTCCTACGATTTTGCCATTCAAATGAAGTTCTGCCTGAGCGGCATTGGTATAGCAAACCACACGTATCATTTGGCCTGCTTCATAATTCCACACAGACCAGGCATCCATGGATGGGCTTCTCTCCCTATTCCCTGGAGAAGGATAAGTGCCCAAATAGGCCATTGGCCTATCAGACCACAACGACTGTCTAAAATACCCTCTTGGCTTGATGAAACCTCCAAAATCCAAAAGACCAGAATAAAACCCTCGGGAAGGCCAAACGCCAGATTCCCCTAAATAATCAATTCCCGTCCACAAAAATTGCCCAAACACAAAATCCCTTGAAGTAACTTCCTTCCAAGCCAAAAAATCATGACGGTTTTCACTACCAAACAAAACTCTGTTTGGGTATTTGGCATGGTCATGGTCATATAAGCTTTCGGTATAATTATACCCTGCAATGTCCAAAGCAAAAGGATATTCTGTTTGATTGGACATGGCTACTCCGGCCAAACCAGCTGTGGTTGGTCTTGAAGGATCATAATCTTTTACAACCTTTACCAATTGTTGGGCTATGGCTCCTAAACGCTTGGCATCTGGCGCGTCCTTTTTATAACCTCCAAAAATAGGCTGGGTAAAACCTGTATCCCTTCCGCCATCCAAAACAGGGTGCGAGTAAGGATCGTTAGGATAATCTACCTCGTTGCCAATACTCCAAGCAAAAACAGACACATGATTACGATCGCGCTTCACCATATCTGCCAAATCCCGCTCTCCCCATTCCTTGAAAAAATCATAGGAACCTTGAAAACCTGGCTCTCCTTTATTCCATCCCTTTAACCATTTACGTTTAGGGAATTCCCATTCATCAAATGCTTCGTTTAAAACCAAAAGCCCCAACTCATCACATAAGTGATACAGGTCTGGGGCCTGAGGGTTATGACTGGTTCTAATGGCATTAACACCTATTTCTTTTAAGGTCAACAATCTTCGTTTCCAAACCTCCTTAGGGACTGCAGCTCCAAGCACACCTCCATCATGATGTAAACAAACACCTTTCACCTTCATCCAGTCCCCATTTAGAGCAAACCCTTTATTGGAATCAAAAGTAAAATCGCGAAAGCCTGTATTTGTAAGACTCTCATCAACCACCTTTCCATTACAGTAAACAATAGTTTTTAAGGTATATAAATTGGGGGTATCTACCGACCAAAGATTTGGCAGCTTTACCTTCAAGGAAGTTGTAAGCTTTTCGGTTTGATTTGGCTGGACCTTTAATTTCTCTGTATTTGTCGCGACTAGATTATTCTTAGAATCGAATAGTTGATTTTCTACTGTCAAACTTTGAGATGTTCCCAAGCCATTTTCCAAGTCTACTTCTACATTTAAACGATAGCCTGAATTTAATTTTTCAGGATAGGCATACACCCCCCATTGTGCAACATGAACTGGATTGGCATATACCAACCAAGCATCCCTGTAAATCCCAGACCCCGTATACCAGCGGGAATCGGCAGATTGACTGTGATTAACCCTAACGGCAATAACATTATCTTCCCCATATTTAATAAAAGGTGTGGCATCGTACATAAAAGACACATAACCATTAGGACGTTTCCCCAATGAGTGGCCATTTATAAATACTTCACTACGATTGTAAACCCCTTCAAAATATAGATAGACTTTTTCTCCTGTTTTTTCTAAAGGAATTTCCAAATGCTTTCTGTACCATCCCACACCACCAGGCAAATACCCCGTTGCACTGGCCAACGTTGGACTCAACTGTCCTTTTACACTCCAATCGTGGGGTACAGATATCGTTTGCCAATGACTATCATCAAAATCATTTGTGGCATTTTCAGTAGCATCCTTTAAAGTAAATTTCCAGTCCTCTTTTAATTTTTCCGATTGCCCAAAAGACACTTGAGCCACCATGACTGCAGCTTGACAAAAGACCATTAATAGGACCATTATATTTCTGAATACATGGAACCTCTTTCCAATTACATTGACTCTCTCATCTATCATTTCTCGTTTCATTTAAAAGGTTTTACTACAATTAGCTTATCGCCTGAATCATCTACTTCAAACAAGCGAGGAATCCGAACATATTCTCCATCCTTATCTACCCAGTGACTGTGTAAAGCCATTAATAACTTTCCTTCAAAAGTTCTGAACAACATGCCATGTCCATAGTTTGGAGGCGTAATTGGTTTAGACTCCTGGATCCATGGACCATCTAGAGTTCCACTTTCGGAATAGGCCACTCCTTGGGTATAATCACCAAAAATCCAACTAGTCCATAACATGCCTAACTTCCCTGTTTGTGTTCTAAACAACCAAGGGCCATCCGTTACTTTATTAGCCACTAGATTCCCTTTCTCATCATGCTCTTTACTCCACGGACTATCACTCGCTCTAAATAAGATTTTAGCCTTCCCTTGGGTGCCACTTAAATCAGATTTCAATTGTTTTTTTTCAATGGTTCCATCCCAATTCTGAAGCCATTCATGGCAATACACTAGATATGGCTTCCCATTATCAACCCAAAGCGTCCCATCCAAGGTTGGCATATTGGCTGGCAAGTAAATATCATCCTTCATAGGCCTGTAAGGCCCATCTGGTTGGTCGCTTACCAAAATATGGCAAGCCCGACGCTCAATAACATTATTCCGAAAAGTATCTATCTTCACTTCCCTGTTTGTAAACGTGGCGAAGTAGTAATATTTGTTTTTATACTCATGCAACTCGGCTGCCCAAATCATGGGGGCTGGCCCCATCCAAGACTCCGGATCTATATCAGCTAGGTCATAAGGCCCTGACCATAAGTTCAAATCGTTACTCTTCCACAACTTTCCTCCTGTCCCAGTCATGTAATAGGTTTGAGTTTTTTGATCGGCTAGAATAGCGGGGTCACTTAAACGAATACTATCCAATGGGATATCATGGCGGGTAGTCCTCTCTGTTCCTTGACCAAAACTTTTAAAAACAGAGAATACCATCACCAAAATCACTAATTGGCTTTTATAAAAACTTATTTCAGTAGGCTTGTTCATTTCAAATTAATTAATAGGATCAATTCCATTAAACGTTGGCTTCACTTCAACAATATGTCCGTCCTCGTCAAACAGCATTTTGTCGATGCATACTTCACGATGAAAGCCTCCTTTTCCTCCCATAGTCACACCTTTTGGGTAGGTAAAACGGTGATACACCAAGTACCATTCATCTTTTCCTGGAATTTGAATGGCCGAATTATGTCCCGTTGCAAAAATGTTGGTTTCAGCATCGCGCTGAATCACAATATTGTTTTCAGGAATTTGAAGTTTCCCAAGAGGCGCATCGCTTATGCCGTACCGAACTTTGTAATTCGGACTGCGGGTATCATCTTCAGACCACATGAAATAATAGGTACCATTTCGATAGATGACATACGTTCCTTCTCTATAAGTGGTATCTATTTTAAAGGTTTTAAGTGTCTCTTTTTTAATGGACACCATATCCTCATTCAATTCTGCGCCTGCCATATAGCCATTGCCCCAATACAAATAGCTCTTTCCAGTTTTTGGATCTGTAAATACATCAGGATCTATTTCTTGACCGTGCTCCACACCTTCCGGTTTGAAATCAATCAATGGTTTTCCGCTATCTACAAAAGGCCCGGTAGGATTATCTGCAACCGCCACACCTATTTTTTGTGCTGCCGTGAAGTAGTAGAAATATTTGTATTCACCATCTATTTTCTTTTCAACAATACAAGGTGCCCAAGCATTACGGTCTGCCCAGCTCACATCTTCCTTTAAATCGAGAATGGTTCCTTCATCTTGCCAATCTACCAAATTATCTGATGAAAAGGTTTTGAAATACCAACCCGACCATCCATCAAACCCATCGGTTGTTGGATAGATATAATATTTTCCAGTTTTTTCTGAATACAGTACATCCGGATCGGCATAATAGCCTTCCAACACAGGATTATGATCTTCTGAAGCCGTCACTTTATACGTTATATCATCATGCCCCTCAATGGAAATGGTATAACCAACAGCACCATTTGAAAAATCCTGAGGTCCTTGTGGACTTACCGAAAATCCCGGCCACATTTTAAATCCCGGATCAAAAGCGGTAAGGTCCATGCCTCTTTTCACAGGCAAATGAATGCTCGCTTTTTCACCGTTTATATCCACATTTAGAGGTTTTAAGTCAGATGAAGTCAGATCCATCAAAGGATCATCTTGTCTCCCCCATTTTTTTATCAAACTGTGATACTCATTCATTGTAATTGGCATCACTGTACCATGACGAGGATGGAAGCTCATGGTAATATCTTCGTCAATCACTTCAAAATGCTCCAAGTCTTTACTCTTGGTAAATTGATACCTTCCCGAACCATATACATCATACATCAAGATCCATTCATCGGAATCATTCAGCTTAAAAACTCCAGAACCTTCTACCTTGTCGGTCTCTTTATCCACACGATCCATGTTTGGATAGGCATACCCTTCCGTTAGCTTATCGGAAACTGCCAATTTAATACCGGGGGCACCGCTTTCCGATTTATGGAACAGATAGAATTTATTATCCTTTTTTATGATATCACCATCAATACAAGCATTCCCATCTGGGTTAAACAGCAATTGTTTGGGAGCCGATTCAAAGCCTGAAAAATCCTGATTGGCATAGGCATAATAAATGATGTCTGGATGATTTCCTTTCTCTTTCATGGAGAAATACACCATGTATTTTCCATTGGTTTCGTCATAAATCGTTTGAGGAGCCCATACGCGATCTACATTTCCAAATTCAGTTGGATATACCTCTGGGATGTTAATAATGGAACTTTCCCAATGAATCAAGTCTGTCGATTTCATTAAAATCAAAGCAAAGTTGTTCCACCCCATTTCTGGCACATACAAATCGGTTACCACCATATAAAAGGTATTGCCATCGGCGCCTCTTAAAATATGTGGATCCCGAACACCTCCTGTAGAACTAATTATTTTGGAATCTACAATAGGTTCGTTATTGTTTAAAGCGCGATAATGATATCCATCCAAGCTCACCGCATAGCGAATAGCCTCTTCTCCTGGACCATTTCCTGTGAAATAGGTGAATAGATATGCTTCTACCTTATCCACCTTTTTCCCACATGACAAAAATAGGTTCAACATTAAAATACCTAAGAAGACCTTTTTATACATTTCTCTTTCTTTTATTTTTTATTTAATTACAATTTTTTGAATATGACTACTGGTTGAATTTTGAAGTTTCAGCATATAAATTCCAGTTGTCAAACTTGCCACGTCCAAAACCGTATGACCATTCGCCTGGATTTCTCGGCTCATCATCAATCTTCCTTCCATATTAAAAACCGATGCTTTGTAGGCCTCTACAGTGTTTGGATTTGAGAATTGAATATGTAACTGGTCTTTTGCCGGAACTGGCCAAATACTCAAATTTTCAAAGGCCTCTTCCCCTACAGACAAATTATTATAGAGAGCATTGACGCCCTCCAAATCCAATTGGTAATTATATAACCTAAAGTCATCTACAATCCCTTCAAAATAAATTCCATCTTCTGAATTGACTCCTATGTAATTGATAAATGGTTTGATATCCATTGGACTTATTGTAATGAGTGCTGATTCGGCCTCCAATTCTCCATTAATATAAATTGCAGCCCCTTCTGCACCTAAGGTAACAACCAAATGCGCCCAAGTTCCGGCAGGTAATGCCGGAGCACTGATAGATTGTTCTGTACCATTTTGTATAATGGTGAATTGGGTTTGTCCAGAAATGGATGGAGACACATAAAAATAATCATCCTCCCCTGCACTGAATTCAAACAGGTGCTGCCCTAAATTGAATCCAACCCAATTAACCCAAGCGGCTATGGATATTTCTTCATGATTGGCAATATCTGGAGACAATTGGACAAAATCTCCAGAACCATTAAGCGATATGGCTTCTGTTTCCATATACCCATCTACAAATGTGCAACCGTAAGTAGCGGCATGGTTAAGATTAAGGCTACTATCCTGAGTATCGCCTTCAAAATTGAGGTGACACACCAAATCGTTTCCTCCCATATTGGCAGCCGAAACCTCATCCGAAGCTTCAGATTGATTTAGAGAAGTGTCAATGGCCTTAATTTTATAGAAATACTGAATCCCTGATTGTACCGTATTATCTACAAAATTATTTGCCATTACGTTTCTGGCAATGGTATGATAATCGCCTCCAGAAACCTCGGATCTCAAAATAGTATACCCAGACACATCGGAAGATGAACTTGCGGTCCAACCTAACGAAATGGAAGTAGCATTAGCCGTGATAGTGAAATTACTCGGTACGCTGGGCGCTTCAAATTCAATGGGAGCATCTATTGGCAAAAAACGCCATTGTTGTGCATCATCTTCGGTTTTCTCCCATTGTTCCACATTACCGGCATCATTCACCTGAACACAATAGGAACTTTCTCGAGAACGAATATAGAACCATCCTTCCCCGGCATAATCCAAATACCATTGCTGATTGCCATAATATCCGATATCCCAGAGGTTAATATTCCCTCCATTATCCAATGAAAATCCATAAAGATCCATGTACCTATTAGTACTGGACAAAGGTTTGATTCGATAATAACTAAAATCTCCTCCAATTTCAGGATCTACCGGGGTTACATCCCAATGTTGATTTGAGGTACCCGAATAGGATGCTTCTTGAATATTTGATCCATTGGAATTTCCTACAACTTCCATCACTTGTCCAGTGGCTCTATTCACTAGTTTATATTGTCCATTGATATAAGGCTGAATATCCTCACCTGAAGTAATGTTCAAAACTCTTTCGGCATTGGATTGCCCTTGCTGATAGCCTGTTCCCCCGGGCATCTCCAAATTGAACATACGACAAGGTCCTTGACCATCATAAAACACAGCTCGCTCCTTGGAAATAAAATTATAAGTCGTGGTAAAGGCCTGCCTTTCAGAAGTACCTCCAAACCCTTTTACACTTCCATCAGGCAATCTATATACAGCGGCTGCCGTCCAATTAGGTCTATGCTCGGCATAGCCAATGCGTTCTCCATCAAAAGCCTTTACCATTTCACCTCTAGCCAAATCTGCAGCACCCCACCAAATACCTGTTTCCATTCCATATTCATAACCTACCAACCCTTCTACAACGTTATGCAATTCGTCATCGGTTGCGTGGTCTCCGTTCCCTGAAACCGTTGTAAAAAATTCCGAAAAACTATCAAAGCTACCCGCCAATTGGTGCGTGTTTCCTTCGTTCACTCCCGCTGGCACCATATAGTTATACCAGCTCAAAGCCTCATCGCAGCTTAGAGTGTTACCTCCAGAAAGCCTAATATCATCAAAAAATGTATTTGTGTTTAATAAGTTCGTGATATCGTACATGTCCTGTTGTGTACCCTGTCCCCAACCATAGTCAGGTTCATTAAAAGGGGCAACAGAAATTATGTTATGCCCAGCATCTATAAACGCTTGGGCGGTTGCTTGAATTAATTGTTCCCAATTTTCAGGCACTCCTACATACCAATCATCCACCCATGGATGATCACAGTTCAAAGCCAAATCTGTATTTGGACCTACATAAGTATTGATTAAATACAGCCTCCAATTAAGATCGTCTATCTGCTCTTGTGTTAACCCGACACCATCAATTAAGGGATAAGTAGGTTGAAAAGAAGCCCTAACGACATCTATCTGGTCCAATCCCATAAACCTGATAGCCCTCCTAAAATTCTGTTCATTTGCCCATGCAAGGTCTGCACCAAATTCTACTGTTTTTGAGATTCCCAGATCGGAAGTATCAAAAATCACATTACGATCGGCAATGGGTTCCGCTTGAATATTATCGCTTGTACTTGCCGTTTGCGCATAACCCAAACCAAAAAAATTCACTGATAAAAATAAACCTGAAAATATTCGTAAAGCTAATTTCATAATCGTTTTTTTTTTAATTTACTTGAAATGTATTCATCGAATGCGGAAGTAATGTGGCATTTAAAAAACGTCCTCCTATTTCTACAGTGACCTCCTTATTTACCTCATTAAAATTCCCTGCAAACACCACCTTTCCTTGTTCTGGAGTTTCAATAATCATTATTGGTAATTTATCATCCTTACCTTCTTTAGCTGAAATGATTTTACTTCCCGGAGATATATAATGTGAATAATGCTTCACAGCATAATACTCGGGGGTATAGGTAGCTGTTTTGGTTTTGGAATCTACACGAATCAACGCATTTTGCTTCCAGCCCCAACCGCTCACGCCATCATCGGCTAAAATGGCATTCCAAAAGGTGTATTCTTCACATCCATTTCCCAAATAATGATTGATTAAATTGAATGTGTGCTCGGCAGCTCCCCAATCAAAAGACCCCCAACCACATTCACTTTCGGTCTGCACATATTTATAATCGGGGTATTTCTCTCTAAGCTTCGGCATTATTTGACCACCTTCCCATTGAAAGCCCAAACCTTTAATGGTTTCAGGCATGCGAGGATCTGAAAGGACCTCATCAATCACCTCAAAATGGTTTGTGTTAATGGTCCCCAAGTAAATCTCGACCTCCCGATGCTGCTCTTTAAGTGCAGGAGCTAAGTATTCTGCATTAAAACGAATAATTCCCTCAGGCGTCCAAGCACATCCGGGATAAGGCGTGTAACTCCAAGCCTCATTTTGAAACATAACCATATTAATTGGAATACCTTCTTCCTGATAAGCCGAAATAAATTTGCAGAAGTAATTGGCGTAGGTGCTTAGGTACCTTGGATCCTGAATGAAATAATCGTTGACGGCCAATTTCTTTGGAAACAGGTTATCATAAGTAGTTTCCTGACCTTCAAAAAGCAATGCATCCAATTTGGGATCCAATTCATTAAATTCTGAATTGCTCACTACCGAATAGTAATGGTTAATTTTCATCCATGAAGGCGGTGACCAAGGAGATATCCAAAATGTAAGGTCTGGATTGAATTCTTGTGCCGCCTTGATAAACGGAATCAAAGTTGTTTTATCCCTATCTATATTGAAATACTGAAGTTGAAAATCGCCACTCACCTCATCACAGCTATACCAATCCCTGGCATAGTCATTGGCATTCATGGAAAAGCGCCCCATGGTAAATTTCAAATCATCATTCGGACCAAACAATTGGCTCAAAATGGTTTTCTGTTTTTGTTCTGTCAACAAATTCAATGCATCCCAACCTCGTTCATTAAAACAAGTTCCCCATGCTTTAAAAGTTGTGATACTATCTTCCTCAACCGACTTTAATTGCGGAGCATTTTGTGCCTTTTTATCAAGTTTCACCCTTGTTTCTTTCCAAATAGCTCCCTCTGTACTAGAAGTCCAGGTTACCTTCTGTCCATAGACATAAATATTCATCAGAAGCACACATGAAGTACTAAAAACCTTGAAATGTTTAAGTTTAAAAATATTAAGTATCATTTCTCTCAGTTAAAATCATCAGTCTCATTAAAGCTGACATTTTGATTAAAAAAATGCGCAAACTAATGAGCTAGAATGCGCATTTAAACAACCAACCTTAATTATTATTTAACAAACAATTGCACATCATCAAAACCTGCCCAGCCATCTCCACCATCACTGGAATCTGTATCAATTTCAATACCCAACCTAGCGCCATCTGCTTCGGCCGGCGCCACAGTGGTAAATTCTATAAAATTCCACTCACTTGAAACAAGACTAAATGCCTGGGTTTCCATTGAGGTTCTTACTCCATCGCCATTATTGTAATAAAGAGTAACCGTGAAATTAGGAGTGTTCCAAACGTCAAATGCTTTCATATTTATTTTGAATTCCTCTTCAGCAGCAATAAAATGATCCGTCAACTTAAAAGGTGTTGTGTCTCCCGTAAATATCACCCCTGCATAATCATTATCATCTGCAGGCATCCACCAACCGCCTTCTTCAACACCCGAATCAACAGTAGCGGCATCACTACTCCATCCAGGCACATCGGCCCAATTCACCACTCGACCCGTTCCAGGCAAGCTGAAATCTGCATTTTCTAAGGCTATTGGCTCAAAGACTGATACACCTACAGCTACATTCATAGTTATTGAGGAAGGAACAGAGCCTTCTATTCCTGACACTGTTAAAGTAACGCTATATTCACCTGGCTCAGCATAGGTATGAACTGTATTTTCTTCATTTGAAGTTGCTCCATCTCCAAAATCCCATTCAGAAGACACTGCCAATTCCGAAGCGTTGGTAAATGATACCGTTAAATCTTCTACTTCAAAAGTAAAATTGGCAATAGGATTAATTTGAACTACAGAAATGGTTTTAGAAGCTATGGCCGGATCTGCACCAACTTCTCCTGTAGCCGTAAGAGTCACTGTATAATCGCCTACTTCCGCGTAAATATGAGTTGGATTTACCTCATTTGAGCTTGCTCCATCTCCAAAATCCCATTCCAAAGACACCGCGTAATTGGTAGCACTCGTAAATGCCACTTCCAAATCATTAGCTTCGTAACTAAAATCTGCTTCAGGTTGGTACACTGACTGCTCATCATCACTACAGGATACTATCAATAGGCTCATTACCCCCAATACCCCAAGTAGTTTTATGTGTTTTAATATTTGTTTCATCATGTTTTCTTTATTAATTGGTTTCTACAACTGTACAAATGACAAGTTATTCCAAGTCAAATCATAGGGCTGATTAGATCCACTTTTTATCACGATATAAAAAGTCTCTGCCATATCAAAAGTGTAAATCCCATCTATAGGATATTCACCTCCGGCATTGGCTTGGCCCAAATCGTATGTTCCAGGATCCGTTGGACTGCCATTCCATGTACTATACACTACCTGATATGGAATTCCCGGAGCAAAATCCTGACCTTCCTGAGGCTGTGCCGTACTGAAAATAAGTTCAGACCAAGTTTCATCGATTACAGAGTTTACAGTGATGGAGCCACTTAACTGATAGCTTCCTGGCTCTACTGTAACTTCTTGATAAATATGGGATCCTGCCCAACCTCCAATCCCTTGGAAATTGATAGCCGTTTCGGTCAATCCGTCCATGATATCCACCGAAACTCCTGGTGCTACTTCCTGAACCGTCCAGTTGGCCATATCAATAAGGCCCGTATCCACTACTTTTTTAAAGGATAATTCATTCCATGTTAAATCATAGGGTTGATTGGAACCACTTTTTATGACGATATAAAAGGTCTCTGGTGCATCGAAAGTATACAGTCCATCAACAGGATATTCCCCTCCTGCATTTGCCTCAGCCAAATCATAAGTCCCAGGTTCTGTTGGGCTACCATTCCAGGTACTATAAACCACTTGATAAGGAATTCCCGGCACAAAGTCTTGCCCTGGCTGAGGTTGTTGGTCACTAAAAATCAACTCTGACCAAGTTTCGTCAATAACAGAATTAACGGTAATGGAGCCACTTAACAGATAGGTACCTGCCTCTACCGTCACCTCTTGATAAATATGAGATCCGGCCCAACCTCCTACACCTTGGAAATTAATGGAATTTGAACTGATACTAACCGTTACGCCTGGCGACACTTCTTGCACCGTCCAATTAGCCATATCTATCAGACCGGCGTCAAAAGGACTTCCTCCCGCATAAACTGTTTCTGAAACGACCGCTGGGGTAGTTCCCTGAAATCCAGTAACTGTTAAAGTTACTGTATAAGGACCTTCTGCAGCATAGGTATGGCCTGGGTTTGCTTCGGTTGAAGATTGTCCGTCTCCAAAATCCCAAGAAAAACCGGTAGCATAAGTGGTATTGCTAGTAAAACTAAACTCTAAAGGGTTATCAATATTTGTTGAATAACTAAACGTCGCTGTAGGATCCAGTATTTCAAGTGTAATGGTCTCCTCAAATACAGCTGGAGTAGACCCTTCCTGCCCATAAGCTGTTAATGTTACGGTATATGTTCCTGCTTCCACATATGTGTGGGTTGGATGGTAAATAGTTTCCGAAGTACCATCACCAAAATCCCATTGAATCGATTTTCTATCAGTAACAACACTGGTAAACTTAACCTCCAACGGATTGTTGGTACTAACCACATAAGTGAACTCTGCTTTCGGATTGATGACATTAAGGGCTTCGTCATCTTCATCACAAGCATAAAAGAGCACAAGAAGCAAGGGCATCAATAGCAATCTATATCTAAATAAATATTTCATCTCTTTTCTTTTATTAGTTGAAAAACAAGTTAATCTTCATTACTCCGAAGGAGCTGAATTGGCAGAGGTAGACCACCCTGGATTTTGATAAATCGGAGAACTCGAACCTCCCGTTATAAGAAAATGCTCTGCCGCTATAGGGTTTAAGTAATGCGCCATAGTCCATCTATAACCATCATACACTAATTCATTCCCAGTTTTTTCATAAGGTCTCAAATAATCACTCAACGATGGAGAAGACACGCGAGCCGAAGGCGTTCCATAAGTTAAACTAGAAGCGCTATACCAATCCTGCATTGGCCCCCAAAGTTTAAAGCCTTCAATATGGTATGGTTCATCAATCATTTGATCCATAGCTCTCCAACGCTTTAAATCCATCCAACGAAGTCCTTCAGCCATCAATTCACATCGTCTTTCCCGTCTGATATTGTAAAGCGTAGGATCTATCAATTGTCCTGCAGAATAAGCCCCCCAATCATTTTGGGCTTCCAAACTCATTTGTGTATTTGCAATGGTTACTTGATAATCGGTATTTACTCCTGCACGACTTCTAATAGCCATCCAGTAAGAACTTGCCGTACCATCTAAGCTTCCATTCTTTTCATAGCAAGCTTCAATATAATTCAGGTAAGCCTCTGTCGCTCTAAACACAATAGCCCCAGTATATCCACCACCATTGGCACATTGGGCTGCATCATAATTCAAGCCCTTTCGGATAGCATAGCCCGTACTATAACCTTGTTCAAGATTGGTATTGGTAATGTTAGGGATTGGCTCTATTGGTGTAGCATGGGTTCCTACAGTAGATTCATATAAAACATTTACTTGATCTGGTTCTTTTAAAAACAACCATAGTCTGCCATCTCTATTTTGTCTTACATCTGAAACATAATCATCTCCTTGGTAATTGGATGCCGCATAGATAGGCAATCCATCCTCCATAACAAAACTCTCCACCAAACCTCTGGTTAAACCCACCCCATTATTACCCAATTGGGCATACACAGGTACGTTATGTGTTATCCCGAGTCCTCCATCATAACGTCTCCATAACAACACCTCATTAAAACCAGACATATCCACAGCACTAAACATATCAAAGTATGGATTGTTGGCATCACTAACCGATTGCTGAAGCACACCATTATTTGGCGTTAGTCCATAATTATTTGCCACGGCTGCAGAGGCTTCCATAGATTGATCAAACAACCAATCGATTTCCCCCTCAATACTGCCTGCTTGAAATTGGTAGCCTGGATTGTAATCTGCTCCAGGCCATCCTGGTCCGTTTGGCACAAAGGCCGTATTGTTGAAATATTTCAACCAAGTAGCCTCATACAACGCCACTCTGGATTTCAGCAATTGAGCACAAGCTTTGTTAATTCTGTTTTTAGCCCCATCAGGTGAACCGGCCGCCAACAAATTGATTGCTTCATCAAGGTCCGAAAGGATAAACCTTACCACTTCTGTTCTTGGCGCTCTATTACTAGCTTCCGTTAAAGTTTCCCAATCATCTGGAAGGGTAGTTTCTACTATAGGAAAATCACCAAGCGCCTGTACTCTTTTAAAGTATTCATAGGCTCTGAAGAAATAAATCTCTCCTATATAATGGTCTACATTTTGAGGGCTTCCCGTAATTTCACCTGCTTCCCAGCGTGGGATTACGGTTTCTAGGAAATAGTTGCATTGACGTATATTCCAAAAATCCCAATCCCCACCAGATTGACCTACACGCCATTGTCCTGGCGCATATTTATTGTCATAACCAAAGGTGGCCATATTATCGGTATGGACATCTATACCAAAGGTTCCAAAAGACCATTGTCCGTGTGTAGGCAAGGTTCCATATCGTTCAATTGCATAGGAAGCAAGCTCTGCTTCATCCCATAAGTATTGGTCTGGCGTGATTTCTGAAAGAGGTTCTCTATCCAGGAAATCGTCTTCACAGGAAGTGAAGAAAAATGTACCTGCCAAAATAAATACTGCTATTATTTTATAGTGTGTTTTCATTTCTTGTCGATTTTAAAAATTAATGCTTAAACCATAAGAAATGGTTCTGTACAACGGATAGTTGTTTCCTGTCCATTTGGTTCCAATTGTTTCTGGATCAAAAATCCCGGTCATTTTGGTCCATGTCCAAAGGTTTTCACCAGATATGTAAAAACGCATTTTTTGCAATCCGAGTTTATCAATTACTTCATTTGGCAAACTATATCCAAACTGAAGGTTCTTTAGGCGCACATAAGAAGCATCTTGTAAATAGCCTGTTTGCGCATGATGGTTTTTGTTATTTCCAAATAGAGGACGTGGATAATAGGAGTCCAAATTTTGACCTAGTGGGTGATTAGGATCTGCACGATAGTAATCTTTATGCTCTTCCAAACCGGTAGACCACCAAACACCCCAGTCCCAGGCACCCCAGAAATAGTAACTGTTTACATAATAGTCCCGCTTTAGGACTCCTTGGAAAAAGGCTCTGAAATCGAATCCTTTATAATCCAAATTGATATCTACAGACATAGGGAAACGCGCTGTATTATTACCTATAACCTTAAGGTCTCCATGATCCCCTTCCGTATAAGCTCCCGAGTCTATTCTTCCATCACCGTTCAAGTCACGGTACATGATATCCCCTTGATCCCATTGGCTACCCAAAGCATCTTGGCCTCCATTTGGGAGTGAAGCCAAGTGCGCTTCCATTTCTCCAGCATATCTTGCAATACCAACTGTTTCATATCCCCAAATTTCACCCAACATGCGTCCTTCCACATACGTATCTAAATTTCCTGTAGGGTTAGGATAGCGTGTAATTTTGGTTTGCGAATCTGATAATAGGAAATCAACACTATAGCCTAAGCCATTATCAAAGCGATCTCTCCAGCTTAAGGCTAATTCAAATCCGTACGTTTTTAAATCGGTATTATTAACACTTGGTACAAAAGCTCCCAATACAACAGGCAACTCCGGTGCTGGACCTACCATATCTAGGGTATAACGATTGTAATAATCAAAAGAAGCAGAAAGTCTGTTATTGAACAATGCTAAATCCAAACCAACGTTCCAACTCTTGATACGCTCCCAAGTCAATGTTTCACTCACCAGGCCTGGTGCTGAACTTGTATTTGGCTGTGCTCCATTTACCAACCAGCCTCCATTGGATGTTCCAACTGGCATCGTTTGGTAGGTAGGGTACAAATTACTGGTATTTTGATTTCCCAATTCACCATAGGACCCTCTAAATTTAAAAGTCCCTACTACATCGGTCAATGGCTCCCAAAAAGGCTCTTTTGCCACATTCCATCCTGCAGAAACAGAAGGGAACCAGTTCCAACGCTTGTCTGATCGGAATCTCGAGGTTCCATCATAACGTAAATTCCCTTCAATTAAATAACGTTCTTTATAATTGTAATTTAGACGTCCAAAAACACCCTCAGTAGCCCAGTGGTTATAATCTCCGGCAACCCCTGGAGGAACAATTTCACCATTAAAATCGGTTCCTGAAGTGGTATTGATTGTTGGCAAAGATGCTACAATTATCCCATCTCTTTCCGCTGATAAAAAGCGTGTTTTGTTCAACTCAGATTGATATCCAAACAACACCTTGAAATTATGGCCTTCTCCTACTTCCCTTTCATATTCCGTAATAAGACTAGTATTAAGGTAGTTTTCCTTAAAACCCTGCTCGTGTACCTGACTAAAATTACCATATGGTACAGGATTACCATCTACATCGTGGTTATAAGTTTTTTGAGTATCCCAATGACGGAACTCATTTCTTGTTCGATAGTTTAAAGTACCTGTAACAGTCCAATCCTTAACAGGTTCCAAAATCACCTGCCCTTGCTGGTATAACCAATCATTTTGGGTTTTATCTTCTCCGCCATCTCTTAATCCTAAAGCTGGTGATGGAGATGATAGTAGGTATCCATTTGGATCATAAACCGGGAGCATTGGCCATCCCTGCCTTGCAAGGGTTTCAAACAATCCATCTGTTAAGGCTGAAGGTCTTTTAAAATCTTCACGGATAAAACGGTTACTCACGCTTACCGAAGCCCAGTCTGACAACTTTGCTTTGATATTGGCAGTTGTGGTATATCTTTTAAAGGTATCTGTATTAAATTCCATAAGACCATCCTGTCCCAAAAAATTTCCAGAACCATAGTATTGAATATTTTCACTACCTCCACTTACACTAACATTATGCTCCTTTGAAAAAGAGTGGTCTTTATAAATCACATCATACCAATCGTTATTGGCCTGACCAAAACCATAGCCATCTGCCCAATATTGAGGATTACTTGGATTTTGAACGATTTCATCATTGGTCAATCCATTTTGGTAATTAAGAATGGCCTGTAATCTTTCATCGGTAAAAAATGGTGCCTGACCACCGTTAATATTAGCATCATTAAAATAGAGAGCAAACGTGTATGAATCCATCATTTCAGGAACATTGATTGGCGTATTCCAACGGAAATTGTTGTTATACGATACACTTAACTTTCCTTCCCTACCTCTTTTTGTAGTCACCAAGATTACCCCAAAAGGCGCTCTTGATCCATAAATAGATGAAGCCGCGGCATCCTTTAACACCGATATGTTTTCGATATCTTGAGGGTTTAAAGCGTTAAGATCTCCCTCCATACCATCTATCAAAACCAAAGGTGCTCCTGTAGAGCCTTGCCCAATGGTAGCCGTACCACGAATATTTATAGTTGGACTTTCATTCAAGGCCCCTCCTGTTTGGGCAATATTCAATCCGGCAGCCGTACCCTGAAGCATTTGGGTTGCATTTTGAACTGGCCTAGATTCCAATTTTTCTGAATCAACAACCCCCACTGCTCCAGTTAAATTTTCCTTTTTCTGAGTACCATATCCAACTACAACGATTTCGCTAAGAGATGCGACATCAGTAAGCATGACCACGTCAATTTTTGTTTTGGCACCTACCTTAACCTCCTGAGTTTTCATACCGATATAAGAAAACTGTAGCACATCACCTTCTGAAATATCAGCAATAGAATAGTCTCCATTAAAATCGGTAGTCACTCCGTTGGTAGTACCTTTAACGATAATATTTACACCTGGTAAAGGCATACTCTGTTCATCTACCACATTCCCCGTGATAGTTTTTTGTTGCGCCGATGCCAATAGTCCACAAAAGAGCATCAACACCAAAATCATTTTTGATTTGCTTGTTTTTAATTTCGTTTCAAAACAAGGGCTCAAACCATTAAAACAACGTTTTTCATTCATAATGTTAGTAAGTCTTAGAATTAGTAAATTGTTATTTATTTAAATATGAACACATTTACATTTAAAAAAATGTGCATTTATCATTATGCTAATGTATTTTTTATGAATTAATCAAATAATCTATATTTCATCAAAATGCGTCTCATTCTCACTCCCCCTCTTCAAGTCACTCTATTTCAGTTATTTTACTATCAGCCATACATGGTCATAAATTCCAATTTTCACATCTTTTGAACTAGTTTTCTCAATGGATTGCGACACCTTAACTGCAATCACATTTTCGTCCTCATAGTCCAGATATGATTTCAATTGAAATGAATGGGATTTGCCAGAGGATTCATTTACTTGAACACCATTAATAAAAATATCGGCCCCCTTGCTTATACCTTCAAATTCAATAATCACATCCTTGCCAATCCAATTTTCAGGCATTTTAAAGTGTTTCCTATACCAACCTACAATCTCAGTGTTCCCACTCCCCTTCTTAAATAAGGAACCAGCTTCCATAGTCCAAACATGCGGCAAGTCAATACTTTCCCACCCCTGATCACTAAAGTCAATACCAGAAGCAAACTTGTTATACCCGAAACTGAACTTCCAATTAAGATCAAACAACTGCTTTTTACTTGTTGTTTCTTGACTGTTGTTACAGTTGAAACAAATAACAAGCAAGAGCATAAATGATATTTTAAAAACTACTTTACACGACATTTCTAGAGGTAAAATCAATGGATGAAAACAATCCAAAATGTTATAAATGAAACGCAATATCAAGAGGTAAAAACTCCTTGCATAAAGCTAGCGAGATGGTCCTGACGACATGCTATAGAGACTCGTCATTCAGCCATCAGAAATCGGTCAACCCAAGAATCTGTAAGAAATTGAAGAAGGAGCTTATGAGATTTTAGTTATTTTTACGGGGGAGCAAACAACATAAAAGTTTTATGACACTATTCAAAAGGCAACTACTCTTAATCATACTTTCTTTATTAGGATTCACTGCAATTGCCCAGGTCACAGAAATTAAAAAAATTGGAATTGAAGAAGGCTTATCAAACAGTAATGTCATTGGTATTACTCAGGACAATGAGGGTTTTATATGGATATGCACTAAAGATGGCCTTAACCGATTTGACGCCAACACCTTTAAGGTATTTAAAGCGAATGAATCCGATCCCAATACCATTTGCAGCAATGTTTTAAATTATGTGTATGCCGATAAATTTGACGATGTGGTTTGGATTGCTTCCGAGAAAAATGGTGTGGATGCCTATAATTACAAAACGCATGTTTTCACTCATTATGAACATGATTATGTAAACCCAAACACCAACGACCTGAGTTCTAATGGAATTACAGATATTGATGGCGATAAAAACGGAAATTTGTGGTTTGCCAATTATGATGCTGGAATAGATGTTTTGGACAGGACATCCAATACATTCACAAATTTTAATATTTCAAACACTCCCGGTTTAGGTTCCAACTATAACTGGAGCGTGCTTTACGATACTGATGAAAAAATTTATGTGGGCCATGTAAGGGAAGGGTTTAGTATAATCAACTCAAAAACCAATACAGCCATCAATTACAGGCATAAAACAGGCGATCCGTCCTCCTTGGCAGATAATACGGTAACCAGTATTTTAAAAGATTCAAAAGGTAGGATCTGGCTAGGCACCCATAATGGTCTGACCCTTTTCAACCCTATTAGTGAGCGCATGGTCACTTTTAGGAACGACCCCAAAAAGCCCACTTCCCTATCCAACAACTTTATTCAAAAAATGTTTGAATCCTTTGACCATAAACTCTACATAGGTACAGAGGAAGGAGGCTTAAACATATTGGACTTAACCGATTTAAATGCCAATAATGATGTATCCTCAGTAGTTTTCCAACACATTACGTCAAATGAAACTCCAAGTGGCTTAGTTAGTCCCTCTGTACACGCAGTATTTCAAGATTCCTTTGGAAATATCTGGGCTGGTGGACTTGGTGGTGGTGTCAACTTTATCCCCAGTACTCCAAGCAATTTTAACAAAATAAAATATTTGCCCTATATTGGCAACACCAACAGCCTTAATGACAAACCAGTACATAGTATATGCGTAGACAAGAACAACCATGTTTGGATTGCCAATGGCGTGGGAGGTATTGCCCTTTATGATAACGGCACCAAAATCAAGCAAATTGACAACATCCCAAACATTCCATACCAACAATCTTTCCGGAGTCTCGCAACCTCTAAACAAAATGGCATTTGGATAGGTACCTCTAAAGGAGACATTTTTTATTATGACATAGAAAAGGAAACCTTTTATGTAATGGATGCTTTTTCCGATCTCAAAAACAATGCTGTTTACAACCTATTTGAGGATTCTAAAGGTAATTTATGGATTGCCACAGATATCGGGCTGTGGGTTTACAATCCTCACTCAATGGAATGCAAAGCATACACATTCCAAAACTCTAGCCTACCGGATAATATTATTAGAGCAATTACAGAGGATGAAGATGGCAATCTATGGGTAGGGACCTATATAGGAGGCCTTTCCGTTTTTGATCCGGATTTCAAACTCATAAAGAATTATGGCAAGACTTATAATTTCAATAGAATTAACCACATATACAAAGACCCCAACAACAGGATATGGATAGGCAGTGAAAACGATCTTTTTTTAATTAAAGATAAAGCCCGGGATTCTGTATTAAGAGTTGGTGAAATGTCCGGACTCAAAGAGTCCAATATTCGAGCCATTTCCAAAGGCGCCACCGATGAAGAAATTTGGCTGAGCACCATTAATGGTATTAGCAAAATTGACTTAAACACGATGCACATCAGTAATTTTGATATTAGTGACGGTATTGTTCCTGGAGACTATTTAAATGCTGCCGTAGCCAAAACTTCCGATGGTAAAATATATTTTGGATCCCAAGATGGCATTACGTGGTTTGACCAAAACATGCAGCAATTAACCACGCCTACTGCCAATGCTTCCATCACCAAATTTTCGGTATCCAGCAACAAAAACTATTTAAATGAATTCTCCGACATCCCCTTCGATAATGGTATTGAATTAAATCACAATCAAAATTCCATTCAAATTACTTTTAATGTCCTGGATTATTCCCTTTCAAACAAAGTAGAATTTGCCTATCAAATGAAAGGGCTCAATGACAATTGGTTTTTGGATGACGACAAAGATGTCACCTTCCGAAATCTAAAACCCGGCAATTACACCTTCAACCTAAAAACTAGAATTCAAAATAATGCGTGGTCTGAGGAAACAAAACCCCTAACCATAAAAATAACCCCTCCTATCTGGCTGACTTGGTGGATGAAATTGATTTATTCCATTATCATCTTGACCATGTTCTATTTCGCTCTGAAATTCTATAAAAAGAAGCTTAAGATTGAAAACGATCTACTTTTGGAAAAAAAGAGCCGCCAGCAAGAGCAGGATTTAAATGAAGAAAAGCTAAGATTCTTCACCAATATTACCCATGAACTGCGCAGCCCAATGACCTTAATTTTGGGACCTTTGGAAGACCTCATTTCTGAAGGATCGTTTACCCCAGAACAATCCAAGAAACTGCACATGATTCAGCGCATTTCAAGCAGATTGTTGCGCATAGTGAACCAAATATTGGAATTTCGAAAGTCTGAAAACAAAAGCCGCAAACTGAGTGTTATAAAAGATGACCTTGCCAAATATGTCTACGAAATAGGCGACAAATATAAAGAACGGGCCAAGAGCAATGGTATTGACTACAGCATTATCATACCGGAAGATAAAACAGAGATCTTTTTTGATCCTGATGTGGTTGCCATTATCACCGACAACCTCTTGTCCAATGCTTTCAAATACACACGTGAAGGCTCCATAACTCTAGAATTAAGACAATGTCTTGAAGACAATATAGAATATACCAAAATCATCGTCTCCGATACAGGGTATGGGATTTCCGACGACAATTTACCATACATCTTTGACCGCTATTTTCAAGCCAAAAACACCTCTCACCCAGTAAAAGGGACAGGAATAGGCCTTGCGCTTGTTAAAAATATGGTTGAACTCCATGAAGCTGAAATTACCGTAGATAGCGAGCTAAACAAAGGAACCGAGTTTAAAGTAAAATTCCTTACCAATAACAGCTATCCCGAAGCGGTTCATTACTATCCGGAGGAAAACCAGATAGAAGAAATGGAAGAAAACTCTAAAAACGTGATTTTGGTCGTAGATGATGACCCTGAAATAGTGGACTATATTTCCGATTCGCTGGGCGATATTTACAATGTGGTCTCTGCCGAAAATGGCAAGGCTGGTTTTGATATGGCCTCAAAGGAAATTCCTGATATTATTATTAGTGATATCATGATGCCAATCATGAATGGTTTGGAAATGTGCAAACAATTAAAACAGGATGTGCGCACCAGCCATATTCCAATCGTTCTTTTAACGGCAAAAGGCTCTCTACATGACCAAAAAGTTGGGTATGATATGGGAATTGATTCTTATTTAACTAAGCCTTTTAGCAGCAACCTTTTAAAAAGTAGACTAAAAAATATTCTTGATATAAGACAGAAACACTCCTTGTCCAATTCATCGGAATTCAAACAAAAACAGGAGCTTTTAAATGAATCTATTGGGGAGCTTGACAAAGAATTTTTAAAAAAACTAACCGATGTTATTGAAGAAAACCTAGAGGACGAGAAAATGAACATCTCCTATGTGGCGGCGCAACTAAACATGAGTCACTCTACCCTTTACAGAAAAATAAAAGCTCTAACCAACCTAACGGCTAATGAATTTATTAGAAAAGTGCGTATCAATTATGCCGAACAGCTTTTAATTACAGGTCAATACAATATTTCAGAAATCATGTACCAAGTAGGCATTAACAGTAGTAGTTATTTTAGGCAATGTTTCAAAGAAGAGTTTGGAGTAAACCCTAGTGATTATCTTCAAAAATTAAAAGAAAGCTAAAACAAGCAAACACCTGAAATAAAACCACATAAGACGCATTCATCACAACTTACAGGATAACTAAAGACGAATTTGGGACTTTTTTCGCCTAGAATGAGGCCGAGTTTTTATTTAATAAATAGGAAATTGCAATCATAAAATTTGATTTCAAAACCTATCATTAAATAATGAAGTTATTCTCATTCCTATTTATTGTAATCATTAGTACCACTAATGCATTTGCTCAGAGTATTGATTTTTTACGCAAACAGAATTTTAATTTTGATTGGAAATTCAATTTAGGGGACACACCAGAGGCATCCCAAACCAATTTTGATGATGCCCATTGGCGAACCTTAAATGTACCTCACGATTGGAGTATTGAAGGCACTGTGGACTCTTCCAACCCTTCTGGTAATGACGGTGGATACTTTCCTACTGGAACAGGATGGTACCGTAAGAGTTTTATGGTTCCAAAGAATTGGAACGAAAAAAAAATAGGCATCTATTTTGAAGGTGTTTATATGAATGCAGAAGTATTTATCAACGGAAAATCTCTTGGTATTCAACCTTACGGCTACACGCCTTTTCAATACGATTTAAGCCCTTATATAAAGGTTGGCCAAAAGAATACCATAGCGGTAAAAGTAGACAACTCCCAACAAAAAAACAGTCGCTGGTATACGGGATCTGGCATTTATCGTAATGTATGGCTAACTGTAACTGAACCAATTCACATTGACCTTTGGGGAGTTAATATCACAACACCAGAAATCACTTCAAAAAAGGCAAAGGCACAAATACAAACTGCTATCAACAATACCTCCAAATCAAAAAGAAAGATTCTGGTACAAACTTCAATTTTTGATGACAATTCAAAAAAAGTAGCCACCAATGAATCTTGGGTAGAAGTTGATGCGGAAAGCAAAAGTGAAATCTCACAACTGATTTCCATAAAAAGACCAGAGCTTTGGAGTCCACAATCACCAAAACTATATACTGCTGAACTTACCCTGTTGGAACTAGGAAAACCTATCGACAGATTTACACTAGATTTCGGAATCAGACACATTGAATTTAGTAGTGAAAAAGGCTTTTTACTAAACGGAACAGAAGTTTTGATAAATGGGGGTTGTGTTCATCATGACAACGGCTGCCTTGGAGCTGCAGCCTATGATCGTGCCGAGGAGAAAAAGGTAGAACTATTGAAAGACAGTGGTTTTAATGCTGTACGAGCAGCACATAACATTCCTTCGGAAGCCTTTTTAAATGCCTGTGATAGATTGGGGCTCTTGGTTATAAACGAAGCCTTTGATGGTTGGAGAGAGAGTAAAACGCCACATGACTATGCAACCTTATTTGATGATTGGTGGCAAAAAGATCTTGAAGCCATGGTGCTTAGAGACCGTAATCATCCGTCCATTATTATGTGGAGCATTGGTAACGAAATTATTGAACGAACCAAACCAGAAGCTGTTGAAACAGCTAGAATGCTAGTCAATGCCATAAAAGACATAGACAATACTAGACCAGTAACCTCAGCAATGACCACATGGGGACAAGGATGGGATGTCTTTGATCCATTAATGGCAGAACATGATGTATGCGGATACAACTATCAATTACATGAAGCTACATCCGATCATGAAAGAGTACCGTCCCGCATAATTCTTCAAACAGAATCTTATCCAAAAGATGCTTTTTTCTGTTGGAATTTGGTTGAAGGCAATCCTTATATTATTGGGGATTTTGTGTGGACCGCCATGGACTATTTAGGAGAATCTGGGATTGGAAGATGGTATTATTCAGGAGATGTTCCGGGAGAGCACTATGACCGTGACCTCTTTCCTTGGCATGGCGCCTACTGTGGGGATATTGATCTTACCGGATGGAGAAAGCCTATTTCCCATTACAGAAGCATGTTGTACAACGAAACCGAAAAACTCTACATGGCGGTTAAGGAACCTGAACAATTACCTATAAAAACCCACGTTACCCTTTGGAGCGTTTGGCCTACTTGGGAAAGCTGGACTTGGCCAGGTCATGAAGGGAAAGACATTGAGGTTGAAGTCTATTCAAAATACCCAAAAGTACAACTTTATCTTAACGATAAGTTGATTGAAGAAAAAGCCGTTGGTAAAGAGACGGAGTTTAAGGCAACATTCAAACTTCCCTATCAAACTGGCACTTTAAAAGCTGTTGGAATTGACAATAATGTTGAAAAGGAATCTGTTTACTTAAAAACCTCAGGAAAAGCATCAAAAATTAAATTATCAGCGGATAGAACTGATATCAGGGCTAACGGAGAAGATTTATCCTATGTGGTTGTTGAAATTACCGATGACACAGGTATCAAATCTCCAAATGCCAATAACCTTTTACATTTTGAAATTGAAGGGCCAGGATCCATTATTGGGGTTTCCAATGCCGATTTTAAGGATACGGATCCTTACAGTTCCAATTCTAGAAAAGCATTTCATGGAAGAGCCTTGGTTATCATTAAAAGTAATCAAAATGAAGGAACCATCAATCTAAAAGTCAGTTCCAAGGACCTAACAGCCTCCTCCATTAAAATTAAAACAAATCACCTAAAATAGAATTAGTTTGTAAGTGTTATCATACTATTACAGGTGTCCCCCGATTTTTAATCGGGGGTTTGTTTTTTTATTTAAGTAATTGTAAAAAGAAACATTAATGTTTCTTGGAATTAGATAAACTGTGATACTGAAAACTGTCTCAGAAATTCCACTTAAAAATTAGAGGTCTAGACCAAATAGATTCTAAAAAGGAATTATCCTTTGCTCAAAAAGTATTCCAATCACAGCAATACAAATCGTATCTTTACAGTCAATATGACTATAAGTCGTATTAAAAACGACACATCCTACATTATCAAATTATTACCTAAGTTTATGAAACGATTATTTTTAGCATTTTTGCTTTGCACACTAGCTTTTACGGCACCTGCGCAAAACCAAAATTACAAGCAAACAACCCAAGAAGGACATTATACCAACCCTATATTTCCTGGTGATTATCCAGACCCTAGTATTTTAAGGGATGGGGATGATTTTTACATGGTGCATTCTTCTTTTGAATACTATCCAGGCCTTTTGATTTGGCACTCAACCGACCTTATCAACTGGGAACCGGTTACCAATGCCTTGAACACTTATGTCGGTTCGGTTTGGGCTCCAGATTTAGTAAAATACGAAGACAAGTATTACATTTATTTCCCGGCAAGCGACACCAACTATGTAATTGTAGCGGACGATATCAAAGGACCATGGAGTACTCCAAAAGAATTAAAAATTACCATGATCGACCCCGGTCATATCACGGATGACCAAGGCAACCGCTACCTCTATTTCAGTAGCGGCAGCTATGTACCAATTTCCAAAGACGGTCTTACCGTGACAGGAGAGCCCAAACATGTGTATGATGGTTGGGAAATTCCACGCGAATGGAGTATTGAATGTTTCTGTATGGAAGGCCCTAAACTCTTTAAACGTGGCGACTATTACTACCTCACCGTTGCCGAAGGTGGTACTGCCGGACCTGCCACTGGGCATATGGTGATTTCCGCACGTTCCAAATCCCCTTTAGGACCATGGGAGAATGCGCCTCACAATCCCATCCTTAGAACGCAATCTGTTGAGGAGCAATGGTGGTCTATGGGGCATGCCACTATTTTTGAAGATGGGCATGACCAATGGTATATGTTGTTCCATGGCTATGAAAAAGGGTTTTACAATATGGGACGCCAAACCATGTTGACACCTATTGAATGGACCAAAGATGGCTGGTACAAAATCCCTGACCATATTGACATTAACAAGGCCATCAAACTACCGAATCTTAAAAACAAACTGAAAAACAACTTCACGTTAAGTGACACCTTCAAAGGTCCAGAACTAGCACCGCAATGGAGTTTCTTTAAAGGATCCGAAACCAACAGGTATCAGTTTACCGACAACAGCCTAAAAGTTAAAGGGAAAGGCAACGGTGTTGCCAATT
>NZ_JCAPEU010000012.1:0-50058 GCF_059735265.1 Mangrovimonas sp. sgz306409 | reverse complement strand
GGAATCGAACCAGGGACACAAGGATTTTCAGTCTGTTTCAGACTTTTTGGAAAACCGTAATAGATTGATATGTCGTGTTTTAATGTTCGGTATTTATTAATAAATCAGTTAATTTTTATGGTATGTTACCGTTTTTATTACCTTTTATATTTGTTCTATTTCTTTAGTTTATAGAGTGTTGTCATGGGATGTGATTATGATTTTTTACCCATACCCAACAGTTTCCTTGCATTTTTCTCAGTTAACGTTTGTGGATACCCAAAAACACCACTGTCATAATGGACCATTCTTAAATAGACGGTTCCCATTAATTTGTAAAACTCTAGTTCAATGTTGCCATTGATTACTTCTACTTTTATTTTGCTTTCCGGTATGGTTTCAAAACCCTCTATAATCAAGTTGGAAAACTGTTGAAATGCATCTTCCTTGTCCAGGAAGGTAAAAGCCTTGAACTCGTTTATGTGTTCATATTGGGTGTCCTTGTAAGTGAAAATATATTGGTCCCCTTTTTTTGCACATGAAATGTTTTTGGCTTTTCCTATGCTAACGGATTGTTCAACTTCAGACACGCTGATCTGTGCAGATGATGATATAGCAAATAAAACCGTTAATGCCATTAATAGTCTTTTCATTGTTGTTGGTTTAAAATGTTCTTTTTATGACTTTAAATATCCTGTATACATCATTTAGGCTAATGGTGAAATCTGAATATTCAGGAGATGGATTTCTACTGTGGCATGTAATGTTCATTTCTTCATCAATAGCAATAATATCTTTATGGAAAATGTTTTGTTTGCTCATGATGATCCATCCATAGTCAGTTTGACTGAAACCATCCTTCCAATGATGGTTCAACAATTCTCTTCCTAATACGGATGCTCCATCTGGAGTATCGTATAATTTTCCACCATTCATACTGTCTCCTTTGATTTTAAAAGCCATGTAATGGCCTCTGCCAACTTTGTCAACATTAAAGGATACTGTGTTTAGGTCTTCAAATACTTGGGGAGCATCTAAGTGCTCAACATAACTTGCGTAAGCTTTAAAGGGCAATTCTTTTACCATTATGTCATATGAACCATCCTCTAACTGAAAAAATGAATTTCCATTTTTGTTATGGATGGCTTCGTTGGTTGTGTTAGTTTCTGTGTTGGTTTTGGTGTTGGTTTTGGTGTTGGACTCTGTGTTTGTTGTGTTACTTTCTTTTTTATTGTGTGAGTTGGGGTGTAATACATCAACACGTATGACAGACTTTATTAATAATGCAGTGGTATCTGGCATATTTCGTTGTCCTTGTTCCCAACTTCTTACAGTACTGAGGCTTACGCCTATTTTATCGGCTAATTCCTGCTGTTTGTAACCTGCATATTTCCTTAAAGCTTTCAGTTCTTCACCGGTCATAAGTAATACAATGTATTAATTTTAACAAATTTTTAACAATAAATGTATTAGTAACACTTTGTCAGTAATACAATGTGTTATATATTTGTAACACAACAACACCAACAACACCAAATATATGAAAACAATACTGATTAAAGAGCTTGCTTGGGGCGAAAACGTCTTTAAGGGTGATTTCATAAAAACCGCACCAACCTCCTGTGGTGTTACCCGAATGGATAGACCAGGACAATTGGAAGCATTCAAAAACAGTGTAGATCAGTTTTTGGAAGTTGTCATAGATAGGGCGCAACCTTATTTCAAGGTGTTCAGTATCCCGGCTTGGGATAAGGCTATAAAAAAGTCTGAAGAGGGAAAGTTTAACTGGCTTAGAAGCCACAATACAACAGTGTAATGGCATTCTTTATCAAACCAGAAATCACGTTCAGTCCCATTCCGTTTTTCAACAGATATATGGAATCCGATTATGATGAAGTACAAACATACGAAGATTTGATCGAATTCACACACAAGTGGTTAGCGGACATGGAAACAACCAAAAACCCCATCCGCAAGAGTGCCATAAAAAAAGTAGTGGTACCCCTGTATTCAATCATAACCAACAAATCATACCAATCAAAACGAACATGGAATTTTACAACCTAGGAAAAAAACACGGTCGCAGGGAAGGCCTTGTATTGGGAGTGGTCATCACCCTAATAGCAGTAATCATAATCATCACATTAATACCCTCTATATAATGACGACAACAGCGAAAAATGCAGAAACCATAGAAAGGCTATCGGGGAAGCTCAACAATAAAAAGGCTTTTATAAAGAAAGTGGCCAAGACTTTCAAGAGAAGCCCTAATACCGTTGCCAACCATTGGCTCAATGGCTATTTCACGGCTCCTGAAGAGCATCAGGAAAAACTCATTTCCATGTTGGAAACTGAAATAAAAACACAAAATGAAAAATAAGGCCCTTCTTGAAAAAATAGAGAGGCTGGAGATTAACGCACGCCTTGTACTAGAACAAGCTGCGGCACTAAAGGAGGAGCTATCTGGTGGTTCGGATGGCTCCAATTTTAAAACTGGATTATCAGATTCACAAAAGGATAAGATACTTGGCAACCGTAGACGGTTTGCCTTCAGGAAATAAAAAAAGCCACTGCGGTAACAGTGGCCATCGCAAACCGAAGTTTAACGAATCATTCATTACAAAACTATGGAAAATATTTTAGAAGCATTGCGGAAGCCCCTAAAAATTGAAGATGTGGACTTTAGGGTGCAATCCATCAATAAAGGTGGATATGCAACCATACTGGCCTATAAGGACGCTAGGGTGGACATGAACCGATTGGATGAAGTATGCAAAACCAATTGGCAGGACAAATACGAATTGATCGATGGGCAGCTGTTCTGTTCCATCGGCATCAAGATAGATAACGAATGGATATGGAGACAGGATGTTGGAACGGAAAGCTACACTGAAAAGACAAAGGGGCGCGCCTCTGATGCCTTTAAGCGTGCCGGGTTCAGATGGGGGATAGGCCGTGAGCTTTATGACTATCCATTGATAAGCGTAAAACTGAACCCCATTGAATATTATGTTCAGGGTGACAAGGTTAAAGCAACATTCGATTTGAAGCTAAAAGATTGGAAATGGGATGCAGAATTCAAGGATGGCAAGGTTGAAAAGTTAACGGCCCATGATGAAAAAGGAGTGTTGCGATTTGATTCTTCCAAAACACAAAAAACAGTGGCACCAAAAAAACAAGCTGCTCAAACACAAAAGCCAGCAAAACAGACTGGAGAAAAACCTTGGCTGAACAAAATGGATCCAGAAACAAAAAGCTTTACCAAAGAATGGATGAATGTCATTGATGGCATCAACAAAGGGAAGGTGACTTCGGTGGATGATGTCAAGATTCACTACAGGCTTAGCAAAGAAATAGAAGCAACAATAATCAATACAATCAATTTAACACCAGCACAATAATTATGGGAGCAACATCAGAAATGCACATTGCATTACAGGACAGAATGATGAACATGGTTCATCAGGCAGAAAACGGAGAAATAACGGTTTTAGAAGCTTTGATATCCCTTGAGGAAGAACGCAAACACTTGGAAAATTCACTGAACATAGTGAAATCATTCAAGGATGACCAATTGGAAAACATTGCATACCAGGCCAAGGAGTATCCAGACGGTTACAATGGGTATATGGTTGAGGTTAGAAATGGTGGACGTATGTACAGCTTTAAGCACATACCGGAATGGCAGGAACACAACAAAGCCCTAAAGGATTGTGAAGACCGATGCAAACAGGCATTGATCTCCAAAGAAAAGGGATTGTTGACGGCTACCGAAGATGGGGAGGAAGTGGTATTGCCTGAGATAAGCTATAGAAAATCATCTGTAGTCCTAAAAGCTAAAAAATAATTAGATCACCACTAAACGATTTTTGACATGAGATATTTGAAAATTTCCAATAACGGATTAATGGATGTGGAAGCCCTGACATTGTTGGGAGCTTCCACCAAAAGAGGTCAACAGGGCAAAATAGGCCTTTTTGGTAGTGGCAACAAATATGCATTGGCATACTTGCTTAGAAATGGATATGAAGTTGAAATCTATTCTGGACAACAACTTATAGAATTGGGCACTGTGTCCACTACTTTCAGGGAGAGCAATTTTGATGTTATCACCATCAATGGTGAAAAAACAAGCATCACCACAGAGTTTGGAAAAGATTGGGAATTATGGCAAGCCATCAGAGAGCTGTATTGCAATGCCATTGATGAAGGAGAAGCTAATTTAGAGTTTGTTCATGATGTGGTCCTTAATGACAAAGAAACTCATTTCTACATAAAAAACAGAAAGGAAATTGCATCGTTTGTCTTTGATTTTGATAAGTACTTTTCAGAGAACAGAAAGATATTGTTTGAATGCAAACACGGTAAAATACTAGAAAAGACTACCGAAGGTTTTAATCTGTTCAGACGTGGCATAAGATGTTTTGACTCCAATAAGGATTCTATTTATGATTACGATATCCAGAATATTGATATTGATGAAAACCGATTGGTGAGATACAGTTGGGAAGTACCATCAAAAATATGGAATGTCATTTATCAGTGCACCAATAAGGATGTGATC
The DNA here is from genome assembly GCF_059735265.1 of Mangrovimonas sp. sgz306409. NCBI lineage: Bacteria > Pseudomonadati > Bacteroidota > Flavobacteriia > Flavobacteriales > Flavobacteriaceae > Mangrovimonas > Mangrovimonas sp. sgz306409. The sequence goes on along the minus strand of NZ_JCAPEU010000012.1, from coordinate 45,515 downwards.
AAAAACATTCTTTTCAACTGTTCCGATTCAAAATTTATTGAATGTGTATCATCCGACTTTGCATCCATAAACTCTGAATTGATGTCCAAGGAATATTTGGAAGTCATCAATGAAATCAAAATGGCACCTAAGGGACTTAGTGGCTTACTGAACAATGATGAGGTTGGAGAAACTACAGTATTGCCCAATGTGATTTTCGATCAAGCCAAAAGCAAAGTAAACAACAACAATTTGGCTTCCAAATTCAAAATATACAACAATGAGATTTACCGGGAAATATCATTGGACGAAATCCACCATAGTACACTTAACAAAGCAAAGGATTTCTTCAATGAATGTCATTATACAGAACCATTGAAGTATGAAATAAAACTTGCTGTGTTTGAAAATAAGCAAGTGTTAGGAATGGCCAATCAGGAAGAAAAGGAAATCTTACTATCTGAATCGTGTTTTTCCAAAGGTGTTCAGTGTGTCATTGAAACCATTATTGAAGAGTACATACATCTGCAATATGAGGTGAGTGATGAAACTAGGAGTTTTCAGGATGCAGTTATTAGTGAGTTTGTGATGATGTTGAAAAAGAAGTTTTCATACGTAATCTAAAACCACCCAATTATGACCCTGTCTCCATACCAAAAAGATGTACTGAACGCTAAAATATGCCCCTACTGCAAGAGCGAAACCAAGATGTTGAGTGAACTTCAGGTGTATGGCAAGATTTACAAAAACCGAATCATCATAGCCTGCAACAACTACCCAAACTGTGATGCTTATGTAGGTACCCATGACAATGGAATGCCATTGGGAAGGTTGGCAAACAAACATTTGAGACATGCCAAAAACCAAGCCCATGAATTCTTTGACAAGATATGGCGTGAAAACTATGTGAAAAGAAAAGAACTGTACGGGATGCTCTCCAACCATTTGGAACTGCCCGAGGAATACACCCATATAGGGATGTTCAATAGTACAACCTGCAAACAGGTAAGACAATGGTCAATGGACCTTTATAACCAATTCAAGCATAACCAACATGAAAACACCAGTAAACAATCTTAACAAACTCATTCCAGTCCTTTTGGCATTGCTCCTGCAATGTGGATTGTTGAATGCACAGATTTCCTTCAAAAAAACCGAAAACGGCATTGCAAAATCATTTGTGGATCCCAGGGCATCACTCCATGAAAATGGACTGGACTTCGGTTTTATGTTTGGCTATTCCGGTGCCGTATATGCCGTAGCCCAGTTTGAAAACTTCAGTGCCCTACAAGGGGGCTATACCTCCATAGGAGGAGGGATAGGTTTCAATATCACCACTGGGAAGTTCAACCCATGGCAATACTATATGGGATTGCGATTGGGCCTTGTGTTCCGGGACAGTGCCTTTAGGCCCATAGCGGGAATGGAAGGCGGTATCGACATTCCCATTGGAAAAGAGGGATTCACAGTGGGCCTTAGGGCTACCTATGATTGGCGTGAGGATATGGGCATCATAGACAGCGGGACTGAAACCATGAGGGCCTCTGGATTCATTGTCATTGGCAAACGGTTCAATCTTTAGGAATCCCCAAATCTACCATCGTGAACCTACATATAACAATGCCCCAAACATGGCAGGAACTGCCCTTTGAGGAATGGTATTATAGCATAGCAGAACAAGTAGTTAAATAATTGGTTTAATAGCAAAAAGCCCAAACCCCTACAAAATAAAATGATTTATAACCCTGAGAAAGCCATTGACGTGCAAAACGCAATGACACGCATCAAATGGCTTATTGATAACAACAAACTGTTCGAGCTCAAGGAAAAGCGTAAAAAGCGAAGCCTGGCACAAAACAGCTACTTACATCTTATCCTTTCCTATTTCGGTTTGCAAACCGGATATACACTTCAGGAAGTAAAGCAAGACATTTTCAAGATCCACGTAAACAGTGAGCTGTTCTATGATGGGGAATTTGAGGGCGGAATTGTAACTACCAACCGTTGGCGAAGCACTGCTGATCTCAATACAAAGGAACTCACATTGGCCATAGACAGGTTCAGGGATTTCTCCAGTAAGGACCTTGGAATCTATTTGCCGGAGCCCAAGGACTTGGCAATGTTACAGGACATAGAAATAGAACTAAGTAAACAACAATCTAAACAATACCTATAACCATGGGAAACATTTCAATCAAAATCAATTTAAGACAGTTCAAAAACGTAGTAAAGTCCATGAAAAGAAAGGATGGGACTACAGTAGACTGTCTGGTAATCCCCATTGAAAGCAACAACTTTCATGTGGGTGAAAAGGGAATTTATGTGGACATCACCGCTATTGAGGTGAAGAACAAAACCACTGATTCCAAGGATACGCATTTGCTCAAGCAAAACCTTCCTAAGGAAGTGTATGAAGCCATGAGTGAAGAAGACCGTATGGCTTTGCCAATATTGGGGAATGCCATTGTATGGGGCAGACGTGAACCAGAACCGCAGCAGGCGGATATTTCAGATGAAGAAGATCAGGATGATTTACCATTCTAACACCTAGGATTATGGACCAGTTAGCAATTGATTTTTCAAATCTGAATCACAACGAAAATAACTTCGATAGCCAAATGCATTTCGAGGCGAACAAAGACCATTTTTCAGCACAGTGCAAAAAAGTGTACCAGGCATTGATGCGAGGCGAGAGATTGACCACCAGAAAAGCATTGGTTGATTATGGTATAGGGGATTTAAGGAGGCGTGTGAAGGATTTGAAAGATCAATGGCAAGTCCCTATAGAAGCCGATTTTGCAAAAGATGAAAACGGCAATCCAACCAGGTACAAAGAATACTATTTACCCAAAAGCAACTAAACAAATGGCAATAATTATAGGAACCATCACAGAAATAGAAGATGCTTCATTTGGCAAGAACATCAAAAACAGAGTGACCATCAAATCCATTAAGGGAGGTCTTGCATTTATAGAATTTCGGGGGGCATTAAAAAAGGAATCGGACAAATACCATCCCAATGATGAGGTGGTCGTGGAATATGCCCATGAGGGCAAAGTGTCAAAATCCTCAGGGATTGCATTCAACAACCTTCCTGCCATCAGTATCAAACGTGTATAATTTTAACCAAAACAATATGTCAACAATCACAATCAAATCAGGCAAAATAGTAAGCCGGATGTTCCTTCAGTACTCCTTTGAAGAGGAAAAGGAAATGTTTACCGAAACGGTAACCAAAAAATCAGACCTGCCAATCCATAAGGATCTGGAAATAGCCTATTGCAATGTCATTCCCCATTTTGTATTGCTCACAGAACAGCTTCCTGAAAACAGGGCTATCAAGGGTGCCATCAAAAATGGCTATGAAGCTACAGAGGAGGATGAAGAACACATTCTTAAGGATTACAGGGTATTGGAATTTAAAATATCCGGCACAGCCAATTCTGAAGGCGTGGTTATTTCTGGGCAGCGATTCCTTAAAACAGGAAAGACAATCAACATAAGCACACCATTCATAAGATGGGATGATGAAGACTATCCATACCTATCGGAACTCATTGAGGTAATTGAATCCTTAAGGGAAGAAGTGTACCAATATTCCAAGGGCAAACATGCTCCATTGCCAAAACAGGAAGCCTTTGATTTTGATGCAGAAGAGGAAAACGAATCCGAAGAGACTGCTGCATAATGAATCACCATCCCCATAAAAGATATCGATATATGTGTGGTGTGCTGGACCAGCATGGCATTGTGATCTATATCAATAGGGTGAGTGACCAACAGTTTGAGCTCCACAAAAATGGGGAAATCATAAAAGTATACAAGCAGCGCCGAAGCTGTAACCGAATCATTCAAAAACTTTATAATTCAATTAGTCATGGCAGAAACAATAACCAATAGACTGCAATCCCTGGAAATGGTTTCCATATCCATCTCAAGAACTAATCCAAGAAAAACAATAGATCAGGAATCTCTAAAAGACCTATCTGAAAGCATCAAGCAAAAAGGAGTGCTGCAACCCATTTTGGTAAGGCCAATAGATGGCACCAATATGTTTGAGCTGGTTTGTGGCGAACGTCGCTTTAGGGCTTCACAAAAGGCAGGTCTGGAGTTCATTCCTGCAAACATCAGGGAACTCTCCGATGATGAGGCCTTTGAACTTCAGATTATTGAAAACTTGGAGCGCAAGGATGTACATCCGTTGGATGAAGCAGATGCTTTCAATAAAATGATGGAAAGCGGCAAATACACCGTTGCAGATATTGCAGCCAAAATGGTCAAAACAGAAACCTTTATTGCGCAGCGCCTAAAATTGATAGACCTCATTGATGACCTAAGGGAGGATTTTAAAAAGAACCATTTTGGAATTGGCCATGCTATTCTATTGGCAAGGCTTTCAAAAGAAGACCAGGAAGGTGTGTATAAACATGCACGAAACAAATGGAGTTCCAGTGAAGAGGATCCAGACTATGGCACTGTAGCAGATTTGAAAGGTGACATTGAGGAAGACCAACCAGATTTATCCAAAGCAATTTTTCCTTTGGACAAAGATAATGTCGTTCTAGGATGTGTTTCATGTAATGTTTGTGCCAAGCGTACCAAATCAAATCCAGTGCTGTTTGCGGATATGCAGGATGAAGACCTGTGTATGGAAGGCAAATGTTTTGAGAACAAAACACAGGCATTTATAGAAGCTGAGGTTGGTAAAATCATCAGCGAAGGTGAAGGTGTGTATATCTGTTCTACCAATGACAAACCATCGGAAACCATCATCAGTGCCTGTAAGGAATTCAATGTGCCAATCCTAAAGGAATATCAGGATTTCCAAGGCTATAACTATGGTAATCATACCAAAGTGAAAGGGTACTATGTATCTGGATACAGCAAAGGCCAGTACAAGGATATCTACATCAAGGAATCACTTGCATCAAGTTCAAAGGATGGTGTGACTTCGGAAGATGTGCAATTGAAAGAAGAGCTGTCCAAAGTGGAATCCAGAGCAGAACGCGCTTTGGAATTGGATCAGGAAAAGATATGGGCAGCCATTAGGGACATGGACAAAAGCAAGTTCCTGAATGCTTCATATGAACTGTCCAACAATGAAAAAGTGGCTTTGGCAGTGGCATTGGGAGAATCTGCTTGGGAAATACGAAAGGAATCTGCATTTCTTGAAAACATCACTGTGGAAAGGATATTAAAGGATCCCATTACCGATGTACAGCTCAATGAAATATTAAGGCTGTTCATCCTTAATAAACTGAGTTCAACCTATGGGAACTGCCAAGGTTCCAACCATGCAGCAGCTTTAAAACAGGTGTTGGAAGAATATTATCCTGAAGAAATCAAAACCATTGAAGTTGAACATCAGGAAAAGGCCGATAAGCGCATTGCCAGAACAGATGAAAAGATGAGGCAACTTAAAGCCAAACTTAAATCATCATCCAAAAACTAAATCCATTAATAGCTAAACCGATATTTCAAAATGCAAGTCATTCAGTATCCCTTAGAATTTCATATCAAAATTCCTTTCAACCATTGGAGAACCAGAAACCTGGAAGGTGTCAAGGCTTTGCCTATAAGAAGGTTTGATCCTGTAAAAAAAGTGTGGGTAGCTCCCATAAAAATTAAATCAGAAGTGATGCAGTTGGTGCAAACCCATAGAGCTGAACTGTTTGTGATGGACCAGAACCAGCCTCAAGTGAAGATTGAGAACTTGCCGGAGCTTCCAAACTTGGACTTTGATTTGAATTTAAAGGAAGGGCAGTTAAGGCCATACCAGGGCAAGGGTGTGGCCCGTGGCTTGCAATTGAAACGGTTTATCAATGGAGATGAACAGGGGCTTGGAAAAACCATCCAGAGCATTTCAACCATCTATGCAGCATCCTTGAAAGGTGAGCAAACTTTTCCATGTTTGGTGATATGTCCAGCATCTACCAAGATAAACTGGAAGCGCGAATGGGAAAAGTGGACCGATAAAACGGCTGTGGTTTTGGATGACAGAAACAAAACAACCTGGCACCGATTTTGGGAAATGGGCATGGCAGATGTGTTCATAACCAACTACGAATCCCTTAAAAAATTCTTTGTGGACTATATGCCCCCAAAAGGGAAGTTAAGAAACAGTATGGATATCAAACTGAATCCAAGGGCAGATCTGTTCAAGTCCCTCATTATTGATGAAAGCCATAGGTGTAAGGACACCAAAACCCAGCAAACCAAATTTGCTTTGCGTTTGGCTATGGGCAAGGAATGGCGAATTCTGTTGACGGGGACTCCCGTGGTGAACAAACCTATGGATTTGTTTCCTCAATTGGCTATAATGGGGCATCTCAAGGAATTTGGAGGCACTAAAGGCTATAAGATGCGATACTGTGAGGGTGGAAGTGGTGCTTCCAATTTAATGGAGTTGAACTACATGCTCAACAAACATTGTTTTTTCAGACGCGAAAAAAAGGATGTTGCCAAGGACCTTCCAGAAAAACAGCGACAGACCATCCTGTGCGACATTACCACTAGAACCGAATATAACAAGGCTAAAAACCAATTTGTAAAATACCTTGAAGAACAGGGGTGGGATGATAAGGAGATTGCCAAAAAGCTTAGGGGGGAAATCATGGTGAAGATGGGGGAGCTAAAAAAGATATCTGCTTTGGGAAAACTCAACGAGGTAAAGGAGTTTGTAAACGAAGTAATGGATGCAGGCCAAAAACTGATTGTGTTCTGTAACCTCCATTCCATTGTGGATGCTATGTTAAAGGAATTCCCAGGAGCCGTAACCGTGACAGGTAGGGACAAAACCGAAATCAAACAGGCCAATATCGATGCTTTCCAAAACGATCCCAATGTAAAGTTGATAGTGTGCAACATTAAAGCTGCTGGGGTTGGTATCACATTGACGGCTTCATCAAGAGTAGCCTTTATAGAATATCCGTGGACCTATGCCGATTGTGTGCAATGTGAGGACAGGGCTCACCGTATTGGGCAGAAAAACAATGTGATGTGTACCTATTTCCTAGGGCAGAACACCATCGATGAACAGTTGTTTGAAATGATAAAGGCAAAGGCCAGTACAGCCAATACCATTACGGGTGCTACCGATGAAATGCAAACCGATTTTATAGATAAAGTAAGGGATCTTTTTATGAACTAAGAAGGAACTCTTAAGTTCCATAAAACAATAAAACAGTATGGCTAGACCAATAAGAAATAAAGTAGACTACTTCCCTCATCCGGTAACACATGGAAAGAAAATGAGCTATTTGGAAAAGAAATATGGGAATGATGGATATGCCACTTGGTTTAAAATTCTGGAAGAATTGGGTAATACAGATTACCATTATTTAGACCTTTCAGATGATGTGCAAATCATGTTCCTTTCTGATCGTTGCCTGATAAATGAAGAGGTGTTGATTAACATCATTGATGACTTGGTTAGGCTTCGTGAATTTGACAAAGAACTTTGGAATAACAATAGGATTATTTATGATGAAAAGTTCACTGAAAGCATCAAGGATGCTTATAAAAAAAGAAGCAATTCGTGTGTTGACAAAAAATCATTACTAATCCTTTTAGATGGTTTAGGGGTAAGTATACCTAATAAAAGTAACCGTAAACCTAATAAAAGTAATAGTGAAGGTATCGAAAACCCACAAAGGATAGTAAAGGATAGTAAAGAAGAGGAAACTAAAGAGAAATTAAATCAGCGCAAATTAAAATTTGCTTCCACTCTCGAACCTTTTGTTGCAACCTATGGAAGGGATTTGATAAATGACTTTTACAAGTATTGGACAGAGCCCAATAAATCACAGACCAAATTCCGTCAGGAATTGGAAAAAACATGGAGCCTGGAACGTCGATTGGAAACCTGGGCACGCAATGATAAAAATTTTGGAAAGTCCAAAACCCCATTAAACAACCAAAAATCATTTTCAACCAACCGATAGTCATGATAGGAAGACGCAAATATGAAGCTTTAAAAGCATTAGATCTGGAAAACATCACTGACGATACCATGACAGCTTTCAACCTCCAGTTTAAAGAGCTTACCGTATCGGAAGCTTTGGGTTTGATTTCGGAATATGAAGCCAATCACCAATACCAGTCCAAAGAAGCCAAGGAATCCAGAAAGGCCTATTTTGACAGGATACACCAACCACAAAAGCAAAGGCCAAAGAAGGAAATGACCAAGGAATGGCTTTGGAAACAGTTTGTGGACCATTACAGAGCCAATGAGGGAGTAGCCTATTCCAAGGATACCGTGAGTGTGGAAAACATCAAGCCTCTTATTTACTATTTCATTGGGGATTTAGATCACTTCAGTAAGTGTGGCAATGTATCCAAAGTATCGGTGCCTAGCCTAAAAAAGGGACTGTTGATTATTGGGGGATATGGCAATGGAAAAACCTCTGTAATGCGTGCCTTGGAGAATAGCCTAAGGCATACCAATGTGAGGTTCAGAGGATATACTACCAACCAATTGGTGAGCATGTACGATGGATTGAAAATAGATGAAAAGGCCCCTTTTGACCAAAGCATGAAAAAGGGCACCCTGTACTTTGATGATGTGTTGACAGAGCGGGATGCCAGCAATTTTGGAAAGGTGAATCTTATGAAGGAAATATTGGAAGAGCGCTATAACCGCAAGCTGAGAACCTATGTTACCTGCAATTACAGGGAAGATGCCATGGATGATTTGGAAAGTGGGTTGGCACAATTTGGGGAACGCTATGGCAGTAGGATGTATGACAGGCTCTTCTCCATGTTCAATATAGTGGAATTTAAAGGCAAAAGCTACAGACGATAATGAAACACGAACTTAACGATTTTGAAATGGTAGATGTGGTGATGCAAAAGGAAATGCCCTATGCCAAATATAAGGAAATGATAGCCCAGGCACGCAAAAAGGGATGGATAGTAAAGGCATTCCAAAAGGGAGTGTTCAGCAACGGATTTAAAAAGGAAGTGTAATGAGTGGAAATAGATCAAAAAAAATAGCATTTAATTATTTCGGTGGGAAATTCAGTTGGATAGAACATCTGTATGAATATTTCCCAATTGAATTCATTCATTTAATCGACTTGTTTGGAGGATCTTTTTCCGTTAGCCTTAACTATCAAGGAAAGGTTATAAAAACGGCTAATGAGATAAACGGAGACATCACCAATTTTTTTCAAGTGTTAAGGGATCATGAAGAGGAGCTTTTGAGGCTGTTGAAATTAACTCCATGTTCCAAGGAAGAATATGAAAGATGTTGGGAAAATCATCCAGATAGTATAGAATCTGCACGAAGATTCTACGTAAGAATCAGACAGTCATTTTTCAGTTTGGGAGCAGCTAGAAAAAATAAGGGATGGCATATGGCAAAAACACAACATAATGCCAAAGGGGGTGAAGCTGTAAGCAAATGGAACAATAGTTTTCCAAAGCTTAATGAAGTTGCATTTGAAATACGAAAAAACATCCAGATAACGAATTATGATTGTTTTGAATGTATTGATAAGATAGATTTTAAAGGAGCTTTCTTTTATGTAGACCCTCCATATCTTCTGGAGGTGAGAGCTTCAAAAGATGATTACCTATTCGAATTCACGAAAGAAAAACATATTCAATTAGCCGAAAGACTTCATAGAATTAAGGGGAAAGCAATGATTAGTGGATATGAATCTAATTTGTATGATGATATGTTTTCAGATTGGACAAAAGTAAAGTTGCCTAAAAAGAAGAACAATATCAGAAGTGGCGAAGTTCAGGAAGTGATATGGTTCAATTATCCAATTGAAGAAACAAGGATATTCAATAATCACAAACATGGAACTGTAGCAACATTTGATTCTAACCTATAAAAAAATCCAATAAAATGAAAAACTATATCAAACAACATTTTTTACAGCTCATCATAGGTTTCAATGTAGGGGTCATATTCATGTGCTTGATTAATATGCTCAATGATGTGCTCACCAAAATAGCAATATTACTAACGCAATAAATAACCAACAGTCATGAGACATTTAAAATTCAGAGGATTTAATAAAAAATTGGGATGGGTGTATGGATTTCCTTTTTACTCTTATGGTACTGGCGAATTTAAAATCACTTGTTCTAATAATTGGGTGCCATCTTATTCAAATCCAGATGAGGGGGAACACACGGAATATATAGATATAATCCATGAAACATTACAACAATTCACCGGATTAAAGGACCAAAAAGGCAATGAGATTTATGAAGGTGATATTGTAGAATGTAAAATGAGCTATAACGGAGGGTTCCTGCCCCACATGGGGCATATAGTATATCTGGAAAATTTTGGTGCGTTTGCAACCAAAAATCTAGGAGGTGAAACATTGCTTCACCATCATTTAGGCAGTAGCTATAAAATAGTTGGAAACATCCACGAAAACCCTAACATGATTGTAGAAAAATAAAAAGGCAACAATGACACTAGAATTGAGACATATAGCACCCTATTTACCATTTCAGTTGAAATGTGTGGTAAAGGATTATCCGCTTAACCTAAAAACAAAGGCTATAAACGGTATACAAGAGCTTCACGCAGTGTATTCAGATGGTTCTTGTGTATTCCATGACCTGGTTGAAAGCGAACAAGGGTTCAAGGACATCAAGCCCATACTCAGGCCTTTTTCCGATATCATAAATAAAATTGAGCATAACGGAGAAACCTTCTACCCATATTTAAAGCTTCTGGAACAAAACTGTTTCAATGTTGAAAATTTCACAGAGCATGACCATAAGCAGTGGAAAGAATTTTACGGGACCCAAATAGGAAAGGATTGCAATATTATGATGTGGTGTGATGTCGTGAAATTATTGGAATGGCATTTCGATGTCTTTGGATTGATTGAAAAGGGAACGGCAATAGATATTAACACTTTAAACCAATAATCATGACACTAGGATTCAGCACAAAAATTAAAGGTATACCAACCTATTTTGTTGAGAAAATATGGGAGGGGATATTCCAAAAAGGAATAGAAATAAATGCAAATGAATTTATTGAATATGGACGAAAATCATTACCGGAACATTACAAAGTAGGTTCGCACATTCCAAAGATTCATACAATTAGACAAGATTCATCTAACCGTTGGAAAGTAGGGAACGATATTCATTTTGTGATTGGTAACAGGACCAAACATAGACTTCAGTTTGCTCCCATTGTCAAGGTTAAGTCAACACAAAGAATTGAAATTTTACATGGACTTAAAAGAGATAATCAAGCGTTTGTTTCAGTAGATGGAAAAACCCTTCACATATCAGAAATTGAAAAGCTATCCATCAACGACGGATTTGATTCTGTTGATGATTTCTTCTCATGGTTCAATGAAGACTTCTCAGGAAAAATAATCCATTGGACAGACTTTAAATATTAACCATCATGACCAAAGCAGAAAAGGAACATAAACTAAAGCTCATCACCCTCATCCTTTTGGTGAAATATGAATATGCCAGAAGGAATCAATACACCAGTATAGGGGAAGCCATTGACTGTGCTATGGATACGGTTTTATGGATCATGGAGTATCGAAAAGTACGGAAGCTTCCAACATACGAAAAAGGCTGTAGCTAATCATGAAGTGTCCAGAAACATACCAAGTCAAATACCAACGCATCAGGGAAGAGTACCAAAGGTATGATGCCTTTTTGCAGACGCTCACCAATTTTGGGCAGCGCACAAAACTTATAGCAGAAATGGCAAGGCTTCTGGACATCATGCACACTATAGACAAAATGCCCTTTGAGGATGTCAAGCATCCAACCAATGACCGAACGGTTACCGTTCATAGCAGTATAAATAATCCCATAATTCCTTTGGAAGCAAAGGGAGTTCTTGTAGGTTCCATAAAATAACATAAGCAATGCCGAAAACTAGAGACATACCCATAGAACTAAAGGATTTTAACAAGGTATTTGAATCCATTGCCCAAAGGCATGACAGCTATGAAGTGTTCAACCATTTCTTGGATTTCTTCATCAACTATTTTTCGCTCAACCACAATATAGATCTAGAATACATGAGACGGAAATATTCTTTGGAAGAGCGCCACAAATTCCATCAGCTTATTGTGGAAGGCATCAAGGTTATGGACCGTATGGTAAAGACCGAAAAGGATTGGTATGACATTTTTGGGGATTATTACCAAGTGTTGTCATCTAGAAGCAAAGCTTCACGGTTTGGGCAGTTTTTCACTCCAGAATCCCTGTGCCAATTTTCGGCAGCCATTATGGATGTTCAGGACCATATGACGGTAAATGAGCCAAGCTGTGGCAGTGGGCGTTTCAATCTGGCCCTGCACGTAAAGAAACAAACCCTGTTCCATGTGGCCCAGGACTTGGACTATATGTGTGTAAGGATGAGTGCCCTCAACTTCATGATGCACGGTGTGGTGGGTGTAGTGATATGTATGGACACCCTTGCCATGAATCCTGAATCCTTCAGGGGCGCTTTTTATGTGAACCGGGTTTTAAAATATACAGGAATACCACAGATAGAATATATAGGGGATTGGAAGAGGGTGTGGCAGATTGTGGGTTCCAAAACAAAATCCAAGAACACATCTAAAGCAATAGTGGACAAGCCCATTGTGAAGGTTCAGGAACAACCGACATTGCTGGTGGATAAAAAAACAAATCAAATTTCAATGTTTTAAAAATGAGAAAACGCGGTTTTGATCAAGAGGAACAGGATTATATCAACGCAAATTATTTGAAGTTGAGCTCCAGACAAATGGCAGACCATTTGGGATGTTCCAGGAGTAAGGTGCAATATTTTATGAGGCACAACAATTTGGAGGTACCGGCCCATATCATAGAGGAGTTTAGGGTTGCTGCATTAAGGGGAAGAACCGTTTACACACAGGAGCAGGACCAGTACATCAAGGAACACTATTTGAAACTTCCCATAAAAACCATTGCAAAGAACATTGGTGGAAGCTTTACAGGGGTAACCAACAGGTTAAGTGCAATGGGATTGGAAGTCCCCAAGAAATTGGCACAACAGCGCAAACAATCGGGGTGTTTCAAAAAAGGAATGGAACCCATGAACAAAGGCAAAAAGCAACATGAATACATGAGCAATGAAGCCATTGAACGCACCAAGTCTACAAGGTTCCAAAAGGGAGATTTGCCGCATAACACAAAGTATGATGGGTATGAGCGAATCACCAAGGATGGCTATAGGGAAGTGAGGGTAAAATGTGGCAAGTTCAAGCTCATGCACCGTAAAGTTTGGGAAGAGCACCACGGTAAAGTGCCAAAAGGCCATTGTGTAGCATTCAAGGATGGCAATACCCTCAATTGTGACATTGAGAATCTGGAACTCATCACCAGGGGAGAGAACATGAAACGTAATACCCTGCACCAATACCCTCAGGAGGTACAACAGAATATTAAACTATTGAATAAACTTAAAAAACAGCTAAACCATGACTGAAGACGTTAGACACAGATTGGATCAACTCATTGGAGAACCAAAAATGTATGCCGGAAAGGAATTGACCATTACGGATTACAAGGATGTAAAAGAAACTATTGTGATTTATACCAAGGGAAGGACCTATACCTTTTTGCCATCTGAGATTGAGGATTTCTTTAGGGACTTAAAGGATGTAAAAGAAGTGAAATCCTTTTTGCCAGACTTGGGGTCTTCCAAACCAATGGCAGATGAAACACCTGGTGCCATGATGGTGAGTGTGAACGGTTACCAACCAACAGCCGAAAACCAGTCGTTAAAAACATCCTTGATGGACATGCTCAAAAAGGTCAATGACAATCCCAAGGATGCAATAGTGATACAACAGGCCAAAACGGTATGTGAACTGGCCAATACCATGGTCAACATCCAAAAGGCAGAAATACAAATGATAAATGCTGTAAAGAGAAAGTGATGGAAGTAAAATTTAGATGGGTTGGATTGAACAGAAAATTCAATGAAATACAAATCCAAGAAGGATTGACTACCGATAAAATTATAGATGATGAATATCTATCATTTTTCAGTAAATCGAATAGAACTGAAATAGGTAACTGTAAGTTTTTGTCGGAAGATATCTATGTAGGCTTTCAGGATAAAAATGGGAAGGATGTTTATGAGAATGACATTGTTACGGCTATGAGTCAAGGGTACAAAGGCACCTTTAAAATCCATTTTAGGCATAAAGGTGTGCCTAGCTTTATACTGTTTCCTGCATGGCAAAACCGTGAGTTTTGGAACATACATGCTTCTGAATATAAGGAGGGAAAGAAGTTTGTAAATGTTGATGGATTTATATGGATATCAGATAAAGATGCATTTGTGGATGATGGATTAGAAGTGATTGGAAATGTGTATGAACATCCAGAATTATTAAATGAGATTAAAAAATAAACATGGAAAATTTATCAATTCTAGAAACTGAAGATTGGAAATGTGTGGTGTGTGGATGCACCAATACTAATTGTATTCAATGTATAGAAAAGACTGGTGAACCTTGCTATTGGGCAATAAAGAATCTTTGTAGTGCATGTGTTGATTCCCTTAAGGATATTTTGGTCATTGTTGTAGGGAATGGGAATGCTGGTTTGTTGGCACATCAAATTGCTGAGATACAAAAGCAATACCCAAATAAGGTATTGCTGGAGATTTCCAATAAAAGTGACATAGAAAATCTAAGGCAATTGGATAAGTTCATGTCTGAAATGCAAATGGAACGGATTGCAAAAGCATCCAGTGAATTAAGTGATGGCATCATGGTTTTGAAAAATACATATAAGAGTTCCATGAATACTATTGCATTAATGGAAAAGGAAGAAAGATGGTATGATAGGTTTAGTAAAAGGAATCATAAAAGAAATAGAAAATAATAGCTAATGAAAACCTTAAACGTTAAGAAGACAACCAAGAAAGAGGTTGAAGAAAAATGGAACATACCATTGCCATATAAATATCCGGATACATTGTTCATCAGGTGCAATGCCAAAGGAGATGTGAATTGGGAAAAGGCATCCTTGTATAAACCAGATGAATTGGTTGGACATACCAATTGCAAGGTACATTGATGGTTTGGGTTATCAACATGGGGGTATGTAAATAGATGATAGATGTCAAAAAAATGGTGTTGATAAATATGGAAGACTGAGCAATATCTCTTAAGTTCCATAAGTGATCGCAAAAGCAGATGAATTTTCTCTGTAGGTGTTTTGAGACGACTGCTTTACCAAAAACCTGAAAACAACCACCGTTTGACATTTACGAAAAATGCAGGAGATAGAGGGCAACTGCCCTCAAAACTCTTGTAGCCAGGAATGCTAATTGTGAAAATTTAAAATTAAGCGGAAACCTTTATGTTGTTGATAGCGTTGGGCTTTAGCTTCACAAAAAACTCAATGTAGTTAATGCCTCCAGTAGGAGTGATTTCAAGGTTGAATTCTATTTTGTCATCCATCAAAAGCCATCTAACGAATTTAACGAATAGCAAATGACCTCTTTTGTTGGAAACTTCCATGTCAAAATAGACGGTACAATTTTTTTCTAAAAGGAATTGTTTGACATAGCCAGATACAGCTTTTCTGATATGTGTACAATATCGGCTGTCACTGCTGCCTAGTAAGTTCACTAACGAGACTTCGTAATATCGATCGTTTAGTGATTTTTGGAATGTTAGTTGAAATGGGGTGTGGTTGGTATCGTAAAAGGTAAATACATCAATACCATAGATAACCTCTCTGGTAGCTACAATCATATTATGAAATCCTCATTGCCTGTTTATAGGTGTTAACAGCTAAATCCATTAAAGTTCTCTTTCTTTCAATGGCCTTTTGAATTCTGCTAACCTTCTCAGGAGATGGGTTTTCATCAATTTTGTACTCTATCTTTCTAGAGTCCAAAAAGTTTGTAATTAAGTGTGTTTCCATATTCGACGGTTGGGTGTAAATTCGTGTTGATAACTTTTAATAACTCTAATCTACGTTGCAATATTACGACAAGAGTGTAAAACAATCATCATGAATATATGATAAAATTTGTTAACCATATATCAATTTAGAACGATTCTAAATAAATTTCGACCAAATGCACAATGAACAGCCAAAAATAGACCAAATACAATAAAAAATGTACCAACGGCACAAGAAATGTTGTCTCAACGGCACAAGAAAAACTATATAACATTTCTTTCAAAACCTTTTGAAAAAGAACTTAAATACCTATATTTGAGTCTACTTTGATACTTGCAAAGCCCTAAGAACCACTTAGGCACGATATTTCCAAAACAGTTTATTTCATCATTGACAAAGGAAGAAAACCTTCAGGTTTCCGTGGCCAATTACATGCGTTTGCAATACCCAAATGTATTGTTTGCGCATATAGCCAATGAACGCCAGACATCACCTCAACGCGGTGCGAAGCTTAAGCGCATGGGCGTAAAAAAAGGAATGCCGGATGTAATGGTATTCCAACCAAATTACAGTAAGGATGCCACTGGCAAGCTCATTACACAGGACTATGTAGGCTTAGCAATGGAGCTGAAGATAAAACCCAACAAACCGTCGGATGACCAATTGAATGTCCTGGGGCATTTGGACAGAGTAGGTTGGAAGTCTATTGTGTGTTATTCCTTTGATGAAGCCAAAACTGTCATAGATTCCTATTTAAGACATGTATAACGATATGAAAGCGAGAGCTTGGATTACTATGTTATCGATAGTGGTTATCGGTTACACGGGATTCGGATGCACTACCTCCGACCTGATCCAGAATTCAGACACCAAAGCGCAGGTCACTTTTGATGATTGCGATTTGGTAAGTGTAGTAGATTTTGGCGTGGCACACATCTATGATGTGTCCGTGCACCAGGAAGCCATCATTGCACCAAAACAGGAAACTGTGGAAGGGATGTTGCAAGAGGTTTCCAATGTGAGTTTCGAAGCTTCAAGAAATGGTTTTGGGTTCAACGCAAAGGTCAACAATAGAAATCCTAGAGATGCCTTATAGTGTAGATCCATAAACAGAAATAGAAAGTAAAGGCTTTAGAGTTTAAAGCCTTTCTGAATAGCGGGGTAGAGCAGTTGGCAGCTCGTTGGGCTCATATCCCAAAGGTCATCGGTTCGAGTCCGGTCCCCGCTACATAAATAGGGTTCCCAATCATCAATAGAAACTATGGCATGTGGACATTGTAGGGATGAAACAATTGATTACATAGCAAAGCCCGGATACCTCCGGCCGTTATCGGAGGTTTTTTTATTCTATGGAAGTAAACGGTATCATTCAACCAAAACCAATCACACCAAGTCTTAAGAGGGTTCCAACATCTATGACTGTTATAGGATGTATCCCTCAGGCCATTCAAAAGGACGGAAGGACATTGGAACAGATCTTAAAGGATATTGAACATGAAAAACAATTGGAAGTGGAAGTTATGGAACTCCACAAATCTGGATTGACCGATGGTATCATTGCCAGGAGGTTGAAGATAAAGGAATCCAAGGTGTCACACATCATTCAGTTTGATGAGTTGGGTCTTAGCTATAGAAAAGTTGGAAAACCTAAAAACTAAACTAAATCAAATATAAATGAAACCTAAGTATTTCAAACAGGCAAACGCCTGTTTAACTCCTCCAAATAACATGAGTGAAGAGGAATGTGGTGACCTTTATGTACACCGCACCAATGATGGCCAGTGCATTTCTGCATGGAAAGCACCATTTTGGAAACGCTTGTTGTTCCTGTTCCATGGCACTATTTGGCTGGGTGTATTGAGTGGGCATACACAGCCTCCTGTGTGGCTGGACTGCAATGCCACCGTGTTTGACCCTAAGGACAAGCGCTTGTGGTATAAGGGCAGAAAGTTATTGCCTAGGAGAATCAGGAGAAAGCTTGAAAGAGCAAAGTCCAAGTCATGAACGGAAAGTTTGAATTGGGACAGATCGTGTACCATGTAGCTGATGAGATGCAGGAAATGAGAATAGTGACTGGCATTGTACAGAGAAGCAATGGCATCAATTATATGGCAGCAAGCAAGGATGGTGAACTGGAGTATTTTGATATAGAACTATCATCTGAAAAGCAGATTTTTTAACCCATGGAAATGAAAACAGCCACTATAAGAAAAGAAGACCTATTTAACCAAAGAGTGTTCCGTTTCATGCTTTTAAGGATATGGATTTTAAGTAGCCTTTTGAAAGTATTGGATTGGGTGACCTTGAGAATGTTTCATGCACGATTGGCAAAGTGGCTTTACAACAAAATTGGACAGATTATCATGCATACAAATTTTTGCAGATTATAACCTAACACAGCATATGAGCAACATTCAACATATAGAAGTCCCAATAAAGGACATTGTGCTTTTGGAAGAAAACCCCAGGACCATCACCGATGAGGATTTGGACCTATTGAGTGAGGACATCAAAAAGGATCCTGAATTTCTTAAACAGCGACCTCCATTGCTTAATCTGTACAAAGGAACTTATTTCTGTTATGCAGGCACCCAACGGGTCAAGGCCTGCACCAAAATGGGAATGGCATCCATACTCTGTTTTGTGGAGCCAGATGTTCCCCTTAGGTTACAGAAGGAGCGAATGTTAAGGGACAACCTGCATCGGGGAAAATGGGATCCAATGAAAGTTCTGGAAATGGATTTTGACATTGAAGAGCTGGAAGCCATAGGGATGGATATTGATGATGTAGGTATTGACAGGGATTTGTTTGATGAACCAACAGACCTAACGGCTCCACTGAAGAACAATCCTCCTACTATCAAGATTACATTCACCAGCCATAAGCAACTCAATCAATTTGAGGAGAAGCTTAAGCATCTTGGTGATCAAATGTTGTATCCTGAATTTGAGGGAATGACATATTGTGTAAGTGAGGGAGAGTTATGAGATTGGAAAAAGCATCAGGAAAGGCTATAAAGTACGCCTGTATGAGATTCCACTATGCCAAGTCAGTGCCCCAGATACGTTTGGGGTATTCGGTATTCAATGAAGCCAATGAATGGTGTGGTGTGGTCCTGTTTTCCAATGGTGCCAATCCGCATATAGCATCGGAATTTGGTTTGGTACAGGGTGAAGTTGTGGAACTTGTCAGAGTTGCATTGAATGGAAAGCAGAATGCAACATCACAGGTTTTGGCTGCAGCACTTAAACAGCTCCCAAAGGATGCACCATTAGTGAAATTGGTTGTTAGCTATGCAGATCGTAACCAGGAGCACATAGGCACAATCTACCAAGCTACCAATTGGCTTTACATTGGAGAATACGCCAATGAAAGAGGAATCCTGTTGAACGGAAAACTGAAACACCGTAGGAGTGTGAGCAAAAAGTATGGTACATCAACATTGTCTTGGTTGCAGGAACATGTGGATACCAATGCAAAAGTAATCAAGGGTAAAACCAAGATTAAATATATATACCCTCTCAACAAATGGGTACGAAAGGAAGTCAATAAACTGGCAAAGCCATATCCAAAGAAAGAAAGTGCTAATTTAACAGCCTAAATCTTTCAAAAAAATATGGCCGAGTTTAAGAACAAGTTTATCATGTATCTGGATTATTTAAAAAGAAAATTAAAACGCAGGAAAGAACAGCTTAAGGACTTGGAAGACCGAATGGACAGTGGAGTAGCATCTGCCATAGCAAAGCAGAAATACTTTGAAATGAAAGGGCGTGTCGAAGAACTTGAAGATGACATCGATGCTGCAGAAGGCATGTTGGAAAATGGCAAAGACGACAAAAACTAATGACAAGGACAAACATCCTGGAGGGCGACCTACCAAGTATCAAAAGGATTATGCCAACCAGGCTCTAAAGCTTACCATATTGGGTGCTATTGACAAAGACTTGGCAGATTTCTTTGAGGTAAACGTGGATACCATCTATGAATGGAAGAAAAAATATCCTGAGTTTTCCGAGTCCATTAAAAAGGGGAAGGATGAAGCCGATGCCAATGTGGCCACTTCACTGTACAAAAAGGCCATTGGATACAAGCATCAGGACTCCAAGATATTCCTTCATGATGGAAAGCCCGTGATAGTGCCAACGGAAAAACATTACCCTCCAGATGCCACAGCTGCCATCTTTTGGTTAAAGAACAGACAGCCCGAATTGTGGAGGGACACCAAAGTCATTCAGGGAGACAAGAACAATCCTTTAGAAGTGACATGGCACGAAGAGAAAACCTATGAAGCTAACGATAAAACAGACCCAAGCTCTTGACATCCTTGAGGACAACATAACCAATGACCTTTTGTTCGGTGGAGGAGCCGGAGGAGGAAAGTCTGCATTGGGATGCTATTGGCAAATAAAGCGCAGGATGAAAATGCCTGGCACACGTGGTTTTATAGGGAGAAAAAGTTTTAAGGCATTGAGGGATACAACCCTCAAGACGTTCTTTGAAGTAGCAGCTAGGCAGGGACTAAAAAAAGGGGTGCATTATGAGCTCACAGGGTCCCATGATAAGGAAAACCCCAACTGTATAGTGTTTGCCAATGGCAGTTTGATATATCTCAGGCAATTGGTGAAGAAGCCGTCAGACGAGGATTATGATGATTTGGGGTCTTTGGAAATCACCGATGCCTTTGTGGATGAATGCAACCAATGTGAAAAGAAAGCCATTGATGTGCTCAAGTCACGTCTCAGGTATAGGCTCAACCATTATTGTGGTTATTGTTTGAGCCCTGTTAAGTCAGAAATATTGGAACATGATGGGGAAGTTCCTTTGGAGTGGATATGTGACAATGGCCATGTTACAGAAGGATTGATACCTAAATGGATGGGGAGTTGCAACCCTGCAAAGAATTGGGTGTACAAGGTGTTCTATAAACCATGGAAGGAAAATGCTTTGGAATCATCAAAGGCATTCATACAATCCTTGGTAAAGGACAATCGATATGTGTCTAGGTCATACATCAAAAACCTATTAAGTCTTGGAAAGGCCATGGTGGAAAGGTTGTTGTATGGCAATTGGGAGTATGATGATGACCCTTTGAAACTATTCAGTGACTATGACAAGGTATTGGAGCTGTTCACCAATGAATTCATTGAAGCCAAAGGGGAAAGGTATATCACTGCTGATATAGCATATCTAGGGTCTGATATATTTGTGATAGGCGTTTGGCATGGTTTGGTATTAGAAAAGGTGTATGCTTTTGATAAGGTTGATGAAACACAGGTTTCCAAAAAAATACACGACATCCGTATCAAACATAATGTACCTGCCAGTAATGTTTGCTATGATGCCGATGGACTCAAAAAGTATGTGAAGCAAAGTGCGGAAACAGGATACTTGAAAGACGCATTGCAATTCCATAATGGAGGCAAGGCCATAGGCAAGGAAAACTATTACAACCTTAAGACCCAATGCTATTTCATGTTGGCGGACATGGTGAACAAAAATGAAATATGGTGTAAGGATCAGGAATACCGTGACAGAATGATAGAAGAGCTTGAACAGATCAAACAGATGGACAGAAGTGACACCACGGAACCCATACGCCTTGAAAAGAAAAAGGATTTGAAGGAACGTTTGGGGCGCTCCCCAGATTTCACAGACATGCTCATGATGCGCATGTTCTTTATACTCGCAAAACCTAAAGTACATAAAACCAAAAAATCAGTTCGTGAAATGGGAGTGAACTGGTAATTGTCAATCAAAAATCAAAATCATGGAAGAAATCATACAAATGCTTCAAACGGATGTCAATGGTGCCTTGAAGCTGTTAACTGCATCCCAAAAGGACAAAAATACAATTGAAGATGCCCAAAAAGAGTATCGGGATTTGGACAGGACCATCCGTGACACACAAGTAGGTAAAATCCAAAAGGACAAAACTGTTGGGTCTGGAGAAAAGCGAAGATTGGTAAAAGGAGTTCGTACCATTATTCCTTTTCAATCCGATATTGTTGGTAAGGCTGTAGCCTTTGAAGTTGGGGAGCCAGTGACATTGATTCCTTCAGACAGCAATAACCTTAGTGAAGAAGTATTGCGGTTGTGGCGTGTGAACCGTATTGATGCCAAATTGTCCAAAGCAAAGGAGCTTCAAAAAAGTGAACTGCAATGTGCCTTTTTGTTTTATATAGAAGATCTCAAGCCCAACAATATGTTCAATCGCATTGTGGGGGCCAACAAAAACAAGGATATCAAAGTCCGTGTGTTGGAAAATAAGAATGGTATCATGACTCCATACTTTGATGAGGGAGGGGATATGACAGCCTTTGTTTGGGAATATACTACCAAAAATGTTTCAGGTAAGGAAATCAAGCATGTGTGGATCTATGATGAGACCAAAGTGTACCAATGTTCCAACATCACAGGCAGCTTGAAACTGAATGAGTCGTTGGACCACGGCTTTGGTAAGATTCCTATTGTATACTTGAGTCAGGACAAACCTGAATGGTACAAGGTACAGAATTTGATTGACCGATTGGAAACATCTGTGTCCAAACATGGGGCGTCCAATGACTATGCTGGACATCCTATATTGAAACTGTATGGTGAAGTTGAGGGTGCTCCAGAAAAGGATGAAGATGGAAAGGCATTTTTCCTGTCACAAAAGGAAACAACAGAAGGAAAGGTGATTTCTTCCGATGTGGATTTCCTTACACATGACAATGCTCCACAATCTGTGAGCCAGGAACAGGATAGGCTTGAAAAGTACATCTATCAATTAAGCAGCACACCAAACCTATCATTTGAAAGCCTTAAGGGGTTGGGCAACGGCCTGTCCGGTAAAGTGCTCAAGATGCTGCTTATCGATCCCATCTTGAAAGCCAAGCGAAATGAGGGAGAAAACAGGACCATGATTGAGCGTATCATAAATGTGTTGATTGCCGGTACGGTGAACACTACCAATACAGGCATGAAATCATTCTCTGAAAAAACATGGTTTGACGTGCAGTTCAATAGTGTGGTGCCTGATGATACTGATATCATTGTGACCTATATCACCAAAGCATACCAGGCAGGATTGATTTCGCAAAAAACATCTGTAGAGTTGTTGGCATTTGTGGAGGATGCGCAGGAAGAAATTGACCAGATCAATGCAGAAAAAACAGCAATACAACCGAAAAACATTGATGAAGAATAAGGTGAAATATATTTTTTTGCTTGTTTTATTATTTAGAATGATTCTAAATAGTGAAAAATATTTCTATATTTGTTGTAAGTATTAACCACAAATTCAAATATCTATGGCTATCAAACCAGAGCGGATCAAGGCAAGACTTAGGGTATTGTACCCAAAGGCTAACTTATCCAACAAGAGGCTTGACGAGATTTCGGCAAGACTTGCAAAGAAACCAGCCGATGATGCCGAAGATGACGCAGTCGATGCAGTCATCAATGATGCCAATGACTTCATGCCGTTTGAGGACATCGCCAAAGAGGATGACCGTATAAGAACACTGGAGGCTAAGGCAAACAATCAAAAGACTCCTGAAGAAATCGCAGCAGAACAAAAAGCGAAAGCTGATGAGGAAGCTGCCAAAAAAGCCAAAGAGGATGCCCTAAACGAGGCGCCTACATGGTTCAAGACCTTCAGTGAGGATATTGAGAAAAAGATTGGAGGTATGAGTCAATCCATTCAGGACATCAAATCTGGCAAGGAAACCGAATCCAAACAACAGCGCATCAGCAAATTGTTTGAAGATTCGGAAGTGTTGAAATCGTTGCCTGAAAAAATCCAACAGCGTGCCATGAAGACCATTGACTTGGAATCAGAAACATCGTTGGAAGATCAGGTATTACAATTGAGTGAAGATTTTAAGGGATTCACCCAAAGTGCTGCTGACCAAAAGCAGTATGCAGGAAATCCAGGAAAGAGCTTCAACGACACAAAACCATCGGATGAAGAATTGGAAGATGTGGCTGATGCACTGTAATTAAAAATTTCATTAATCAAAAAACGAACGTAAAATGCCAGAAGCAAGTTTGTCTAAACAATCCATGGTTGACAGCTCTAACGATTCCATCGTTATTGTCAACTTGATTGAAGATATCCCGGGAGGGAGAACTTTGGACGTTACAGGAGTAACCGAAGAAGTATTGAAAGCAGGGCGTGTTATCATCGAAGAGACCGCAACAGGTGCTCTTAAGCCATTGGCTATTTCATCGGGTAATTATGTCTCGTTACCAGCATCACATACCTACAAGGGTATTTTGGTAGCGAGTGTATTGACCTCTAAAGCCTTGGCCAGTGTGATGGTTCGCGGAACCGTAAACGAACAAGCTGCAATTGACGCAGCAGAACTGCCAGCAGTGCCGGCAGGTGCAAAAACGGCTTTACCATTAATCAGATTTACTAAAGACTAACATCCATGGAAGAATCATTATTTATCCAGTACGTAAATAAGTGGTTTGGGCCACTTGTTAAGAAGATAGTAGAAACGGTTAACGGAAAGAAAACTGAGCCTACCTATCTGCACATGACCATGTTGAAAAAGGAATTTTCAACAACCTTGAAATGGGGTTCATTAAGTGTTGATGGACGAATTGTTGCCGCTGATGTGGTATCAATGGATTCATCTTTACCATTGAAAAAGCGTGATGCCATCAAAAAAGCTGAGGGTGATATCCCTAAGCTTGGTATGAAGCTTTATCTTAATGAGCGTACAATGACCGATATTGACATCCTTCAGGCCACCAACGGTAAAGAGAAGGAAGTTATCGCCAAACTGTTTGCAGATGCCAAGAAATGTTACCTAGGGGTGAAAGAACAATTGGAATTCATGTTCCTTCAAGGACTTTCAACTGGAGTGACTGTCATTTCTGATTCTGAAAACGTAGGTGTGGGAGTACGTATAGACTTTGCGCATCCAGACAAAAATAAATATGGTGTGGAAACACCTTGGAGTGATGCCAATGCCGTTCCCGTAACGGATATCGAAAATGTGTTGAACCGTGCTGAAGAAGCTGGGGACACCATACGATACATCCTTATGGACAAGGCTACCTTCAATGCGTTTAAGGCCAAAGCGGAGGTGAAGGAACTGTTTGCTGCCCATTTAGGGTTCAACGGTGCCAATATCCCAACGCCTACCCTTAAGCAAGTCAATGAGTTTATGGATGACAACTATGGTGTGATGATTCAGGTTATCAACCGATCCATAACCATTGAGCGCAATGGTAAACGTACCAGCGTGAAGCCTTGGGGAGCCAATAAGGTAGTATTCCTGACGACTCTTGAAGTAGGTACATTGACCTATGGAAGCTTGGCTGAGGAAAAACACCCTGTTGAAGGTGTTAAGTACGAAAAGGCAGAAGATTTCATCTTATTGTCCAAGTACCATAAAAATGACCCTATCCGTGAGTTTACCTCTTCTCAGGCTTTGGCCCTTCCTGTTATCAACGGTGTGGATGAAATCTACATCATGGATGCTGAAGAAGCTGCTACGGATACGCAGACAGAAGCTGATGCAAACTTCGATTACGAAGGTACAAGTTACACCAAACAATCCGTTGTTGACGGTATCAATGCCGCTAACCCAGACTTGAGTGCTAAGATCACCAATGCCGATAGCACCTTATTGAAGAAAATCAATAAGTTGAGTGATGCGGAAATTGAAGTGTTTAAAGCAGAGCTTGTAGAATCAGTCTAAGACCCTTATGTATAGCGAAGCATCAATATTAGGTTTAGTTGGTAGAATTGGTTTTGGAGAGCCCGGCCCTACATTGGTCGGGGTTTCCATAGACCAGGAAAACATTGAAGGGGATTCAGGGAGAACATTCCCCCACTTCCACAAATTGGTGACATTGGAGAACATCTATGCCGTTACCAATGAAGTGGACATGGATGCAATCAGTTTCAATGCTTACCTGGTCCAAATGAAGACCGAAGCTGTAAGAGCCATCTTGACCCAAATATTGAACCAAAACAAATTGTATCGGGATGATGTGGATTATTCCGATACAATTATATCAAAACCTGAATTGTTTGATGAGGCCATAGGCTATCAGCTTGCCATTTCAGCCATTGAACAGATGGTATCTACCACCCGTGTCAATCTGGAAGAGCGTAATGCCAATATGACCTACCAACAGTTGAAGATTGAATTGGAAGGAGCCAGGAATGAAAATGGATATGTCATTGCCAAGGGCACAGGGCGCAAGCTCTATTATGCCATAAAAACGGCAACCGATATTATTTTCCCCAATCCCCTTAAAATCTCAAGCAAACCTGTTTGGTAATGAACCATCTCAAAACAGATCCCGTAGGTATTGATATAGCTATACAAGCTATGCAAGTGTTTTTATACAATAATCTCAATTGGAGTTCTTTGGAAATGTATGGGCGTATCTATAAGGGTAAAACCAAAGCCAATACTGTAACGCCACAGGCCTATTTAAGCAATGGTGAGTATGTGAAGGATGTGTTCCTGAATGATAACAGGAATGCCCATGTATTCTTTATTGCAAATGGCACCCATAAGCAGGTGTCCGGCAGCTTATTTGAAACCGAAGTAAAAACGGTATTCATGCTGCAGTTGGACAAACTGTTTCCAGACGTAGGACATAGGGCAGATGCAGAAGCACAGCTTCATGCATTCAACCTAATGAGCCAACGCAAAAAATACCGTATTATGGGAATGGAAACTGAGCTAGGTGACATATTTAAAGGCTTTGACATTTCAGTTATAGAAAAGCTCAAAGTACATCCATACGATGTGTTTTCAATCAATTCAAAGATTCAATATTACTTAAATCCTAACTGTTAAAAATAATACAGATGATCAAGCAGGATAGATGCGGTAGTGAAGCCGCACAACCAAAAAACACAGGAGCTGACAAACAGTGTTTGTATGCTCCTACAGTAGGCTATGCACTGGCGAGGGAATCTCAATCCTTTCCAGATTTAGCAGCCTTTAGATCCAAAACGGCTTGGGACGCGGCAAAAGAAGCCAAAGACATTGTTGTTATGTTCTCGGTTGAAAAATCGGAACTAGCCAATGTAGAAGCTACTTTTTACGAAAGCCGTACCGTTAAATACGAAACCAAAGCCGCTAGAAAGGGTATCAACTTTACCCATCACTTGGGACTTTGTTCCCATGCAGCATTGCAATCCTATGAAGGAAGTGAATACACCCGTATTTACGAGTTTACAGCTGATGGGGACATCAAAGGCGTTAACCAAACTGATGGTTCTGTTAAAGGGCAATCCCTTTCAGAATTCTTGGTAGGTGACATCATAGAGCCGGTAATTGATGGTGATCCACAATCTACGGTTGTAAACGTGGTATATGCCAACCCAAAACAGTTAACCTTGAACGGTGCCATTGTAACACCAGAATTTGACATTTTGGATTACAAAGGTATCTATGGCGTGGCATTGACTGTTGAGGGAACACCAACCGCAACAAGCCTTGTGGTAAGAGCTATTGCTGAGTGTAACGGAAGTCCAATCACAGGTTTGGCATTGACTGATTTCATTGTGAAGAAAGCTGATGGTACAGAAAACACTCCAGACAGTGTTACTGCTGGTAGTGGTGATGATGCCAACCTTTACACCTTTGTGGATACAGACCTAGCATCGGGAACCATTGCAACCAATGTTATAGTGCAGACATTGGCTATGTATGAGACCGATGAAGAAACTGAATTTACCGTATCGTAATGGCTAAGTTCAATAATACTACATTCAGGGAGGGGTACAATCCATCCTTCCCTGAATTTAAAAAATCACACCAATCGGTTATTGCACTGGCCGATATGGAAGTGGCCTATGAGGTTGTGACAGGCAAGAAAATCTCCAAAAAACAAAAGGAATCATTAAAAAAGGAAATCAATGGCGACACTTCTCCAGCAGCTGAACAGAGCACAGGAAGCGAGTCCCCAGAACTTGATTAATGCCCTTTTTAAGTTTATACGTTCCATAGAAAAGGAACTGGAGGAACTCAACCGCAAACAACTTCATGAAGCGTCAACCGATGTTTTTGGTAAGGCATTGGGGTTCTATTCCAAAGCCACAGAATACATCACTACAAACAATGCTCTTTTGGGCAAAGGCAATGTCATAAAAAAGGAAGGTGATCCCTATGATATGAAGGACACCAATACATTCCTGCCTAGTATATATGCCAAGGTTTTCAATGATGTTGTGGTGTTTGGGGCAACGGACCCAAAATTGAATGACATCCTGGACAATCCCAATTTGCTTACCAAAGATTTATTCGGTCTTACAGATGAGAACCTGACTCAGGTGATCAAAGAAAAAATACTACCGTTCTTCCAATTACACACACGTCAACTCTTAGGATTATGACCTATGATTCCCTAGATACCATTCCCTTAAAACTCTTTTTGAAAATCTCCAAAACAGGGGATATCAGTTTATTGACAGATGATAAGGATCAATTGCCAAAGGTCAAGGAAATATGGGAAAGGCTGGTTGAGGATTTTGAACTATTGGATCCAGACAAAACGATTGACAAAACCTTAAAGCTGCTCATTAAGATTGAACGCTACACTGCCCAAATGAATGCCCTGCAATTTGCAGTACAGGCATTGCGATTTGATAGAGATATCGATTTGGAAAACGCCATCAGGGAACAGGGTTTTAAATTAAAGGAAGAAAGCTATCATGAGGATTTGGACCGTGTGGAACGTGAGAGTGCTGCACTCCAGATGATGATTGACATGGAGAATGAAAAACTTCCAAAGGTGGATGTTGAAGATACCAAGGCCACAAGTCTGGATAAAGTCATTTTGGGGTATTGTGCCATTACAGGATTGCAGTACACCAATACCAATGCGATTACCGTAACCCAATTCTATTCCCTAAAGGAATTGTTTGAAAATAAACTAAAAGCCTTGGAAAAACAAAGACAGGAAGCAATATCCCTTAAAAACAAAAAACGATAATGGCAGAAGGAATTATTTTATTAAAGGATATTATTGAGGATAAGGCTCTGATGTGGGGCGCCGAATATGCCAAAAACGTACAGATAGCCATCGACAAAAACGAGGACTTGAAAAAGAGTGCCCTTGTATTGTTTGAGGTGCAAAAAAAATTGGCAAAGACTTCCAATAATAAAGGTTTTCAGGAAGCCAAGAAACAAGAGGAACTGGCAACCAAAAAAGCCATTAATGCTATAAAGGAACAGGAAGCTGCCATCCTATCCGCTGAGAAAATAAAAAAACAGCAAATCCTTACAGAAAAAACGGCATTGGATCTAGAAATCAAGAAGGCAAAAACCAAAAGGGAACTAACGGTTTTGGAAAAACAGCAGCAGCAGCTCAACCAACAAAAAATTAAAACCGAAAAGGAAGAAGCTTCATTGCAACAACAATTGTTGAAGATTGATACCCAAATGGCAAAGCTCAACGGGGAGCATATCAAAAACAATTCCTTGTCAATTAAACAGCTGCAGGAAGAAGAGCGATTGAAGAAAGCTAGACTAGCTTTGGTGCAGCAGGAACGAAAGGAATTGACAAACCAAGAAACAGAAATTAAAAAACAAATTAAGGCATTTCAGGACCAGGGTAATGCCATGGCAAAGGTAGACCAAGAGCGTCAACGTTCATTGAGTAACCTTTTGTCTACTAGAAACAAATTACAGAATGCCGATACAGAAACCAATAAACAGCTAATTGCGGAACGTGAAAACCTTAGGCTTACCAACAATGAGATAAAGGCTAATCTAACATCTATGGGAAGGTTGGTATTTGCACGGGATCAGGCTCGAAATTCCGTTCAGGAATATCAGGCAAAGTTGGCATTGGGTAAAAGGTTGAGTGACCAAGAACAAAAAGAGCTGGAAGAATCCACCAAAAAATATGAACATCTGAATGCCGCAGTCACTAAAATAAAGACCAATACCAATCAATTTCAGGAGAATGTTGGTAACTATCCAAAGCAGTTTAAGCTGATAGGAAGTTCTATAAAATCTTTGTTGCCTGGACTTGGTGTGTTGGGAGGTTTGAAATTGGCATGGGATTTCACCAAGGAAGCCCGTCAGGCAGCTATTGAAGCCAAAGGTGTGGAATTTGCATTTAAGCGATTGGGGGATGAAGGTGAAGATGCTTTCAATAGAATCAAGGAGTCAACACGTGGCGCATTGTCCGATTTGGACATTAAAACGGCATTAGTGGATTTTGACAATTTCAATCTGTCATTGGAAGAAACGGATACCTTATTTGAATTCTTGGCAGTAAGGGCAGCACAGACAGGAAAGAGTGTAGATGAACTGCAATCCTCTTTGGTAGAAGGGCTTTCCAAGGAATCAAAATTGCGTATCGATAACCTTGGTATTTCCGCAGGGGAACTGAATAAGGAATTGGAAAAGACACCAGATTTTGTACAGGCCGTTGCCAATATTGCCAAACGAGAGGTAGCTGAGGCTGGAAACATTTTGGATGAAGCAGGAAATGCACAACAGCGTTGGAATGCCGATTTGGAAAATTTCAAACTGTTGGTTGGTAATGGTGCCGTATCCACATTCAGCAATGCTTTATATGAAGCAGGCTCTAATATGTTGCGGTTGATAACTCCTACCAGATCCATGGTGGATGAAATCAAAAAGGAACAGACAGAGCTCAATGTGTTGGTGGGAAAAATCACCGATACCAATGTGACCAATGAAGAGCGCGAACGATTGTTGTTGAGCCTTAAGGATCAGTATCCGGCATTTCTTCAATTCCTGGATCAGGAAAAAACAGACAATGAATCTCTGGCCATTGCCTTGGAAGAGGTAAACCAATTGTATATAAAACGAATTGCCCTCCAAAGCCAAATGGAAGTCATTGAAAAACTGTTGACCAAAGCGGGGGATGAAGCTCTTAGACAATCAAAGGCGCAAATTGCGGTTGATACGGAATTGGCAAGGGTAAACAATGACCTGTTGGGAAGCAGTATAGACCTTACCAATAAATCCTATCAGGAACGTGTAAATGCTGTAACACAAGCTTTGGAAGCCAACGCCAGATTTTCAGAAAACCAAAGAACAGGTGTAAATATAGCCTTGAATGATGAGGCCAAGGCATTGCAGAAACTGGAAACCCTATTGGGGAAAACAACCTCCACCAAAATTCGCCAAAACAGGGTGAACAAGGAATTGACAGAGGAACAGGAATTGATGAACAAGCTGGAGCAAAACTTGGGCATCACCCTAGAACAGATCAATGCCTTATTTGCAGCAAACACCGCAGCCAAGAAAAAGAACAAGGATGCCACTACCGAACTTACCGATGCAGAAAATAAAGCATTGGAAGCTTTGCGCAAACAATTGGAACAGGATAGGATCAACCTTAAAAAGGCACAGTTGCAAGCTGATATTGATGCAGAACAGCGTATTCTGGAAAATGAAAAGGAATCCATAGGAAATAGATTGTTAGCCAATAGAAATTTTGTGGACAAGTCCATCGAGCTTCTGAGGTTTGAAAAACAGGTAGCCATTGACAATGCTCAGGGAAGAGCCGATGAAATCAAGCGTATAGAATTGGCATTCAATGAAGATTTCAATGCTTTGATACGCCAAAGGGAAGCCAATACCCTAAGTATTATGCAGGCTGCATTTGAACAGGCAAAGGAACGTATTGAAGAACGTAAGCGATTGGAACAGGAAGCCCTTAATGAGCGTATCCGTATCGAACAGGAAGCCCTAAAGGCAGATTTGGACAGTGGCTTGGATGGTGATGCCAAACTAAAGCGCATTCAGGAATATGAAGATGCCGTTGTTGCCATTAAAAGGGAATCCGCATTACAGCAGTTGGAAATACAACAGCAACAAATAGAGGCTGAACTTAAAAATCCGCTTCTAAGACCTGAGTATCGCGAAATACTGGAACAGCAATTGGCAGCCATTAAAATGGCATATAGCGACCTAACAACGCAACATGCCATTGAAAATGCACAAAAGGAAGCTGAAGCATTACAGGCATTGGCAGACTTTAAATCGGAAAAGATCCGTGAAGCCTCCAATATCCTTGCTGAAACACTTGGTATTGATGCGGGCAATCTGGAACGGTTGATAACCGGTATTGTGGATGGTTTCGACAATGCTTTGGAAGGCATCCAAGCAGCCTTTGCAGTGGTGGGAGATGTGGGCAATGCAGTGTTCCAAGCCAATATTGATGACATCGATGCACAATTGGAAGCCAGTGAAAATTTCTATGACAGACAATATGAACTGGCAGAAGGGGATTCCATCCAACAGGATTTGATTCGTGCTGAACAGGAATTGAAACGTCAGGAGCTTGAAAAGAAAAAGCGCAAGGAACAGGAGAAACAGGCCAAGTGGAACAAAGCCCTTAAGATTACGGATATTACCATTGCCACAGCTCTGGGTATTATGCAGGCATATGCACAACTGGGACCCATTGCGGGTTCTATTGCAGCTGTATTGGTAGCAGCTTTGGGTGCTGCACAAATTGCTGTGGTTGCATCCCAACCTGTTCCTAAATACCAATTCGGGACACGCAATCACCCTGGGGGACCTGCTGAGGTGGCAGAGGTAAGGCCTGAGGTCATCCATGAACCGGGCAAAGAGCCTTATGTTCAAAGAAAACGTGCGGTATTGCATTTGGCTAAAGGGACAAAGGTGTATTCCAGTGAGAGCGAATACAACCGTATCCATCATGCTGCGATTATGACGGGCATTGCAGCTCAGGCCCAAAACCTTAATGATTACGAAACGGCTTTGGCATTCGATAAATACAGCGCCGATATGATCGAGGAGATGCGCAACAATACCAAAGCGGTAAAGGCTTTAAAATGGGCTGTATATGTCAAACAGAACAATGTAGACATTCCCCATGAGCTATTCCGAAACAAACAAACTAACTGGAACTAATGAGCAATATCAATCCGTTTTATAATGACAGGGTTAGGTTTTCATTCCAACATATGGGATATGGAAACCTGGACAATATTCCTGCAGATGAAATCATCGGTTGGAATGAGGATGGGAAGGAATATGCCGTGAATGATGAATACAAGGGCATATTTGCAAAATTCTCCAATGCTTTGAAGTTTACCGGAAGTGCTAGAACCTATATCAACCAAGTGCGTAAAATATATGGCGTGAATGCACCCATACGGTTGGTTAAGGACGAAAAGGACAATCAGGATAGATGGGTAAGGGCCTATTCAGGTTTTTTGAGTATGCCTACTTGGAATGATGAAGATGGCAAAGTGTCCCTAAAGTTTGAATCTGGTGGTTTAGAACGTACCTTAAAGGTCAGGCAAAAGGACAAGGTCGAGATTGAGCGTACCACTACCATAGATGGCAGGGCCATTCCTGAACTGGAATTGAAACAGCTGTCATTGCCCGGCAGGCGTATTCTGTTGGATACCAAATTTACCATGGCAACAGTCAATAATGAAGCCAAGACACAGGTAGCTTCCAATGCTGGAAATACCCGAAGACAATCGGTTGGTCTGCCTTTAGTATTGGCTTCGCAATCCCATGATTTGGCACATAATATTATTGTGAATACGAATGGTCAGGAATTGACAGGAACTACGGGGATGATGTTCTATGCCAATAATGACAGGGACAGAATCATGCAAATCAACATCAGTGATTTGGCATTCAATGCTTGGTTCCAACAATATGAAAATGTCCAGTGGTGTCGCTACAAACTATGTTTGACCAAATATGAAAACGGTGCAGCTTTTGATATGAAGGAACGCGTTGTGCTTTCTGAATTGAGAAGTGTGGGACATGGCACAGGAATAGATCCAGAGATTGGAACGTCATATGATGTGCTTCCTGCCGATACAGATTATGCCTATCCTGGATTTACCATTGCAATGCAGGCTTCCTATAGTGCTGAAGTAGAACTGTTGGAAGGGGAAAGCTTGGCTTTGGAATGTCTGTTGGAGTCTGATATGTTTGTAGACAACAATGCAGGGGTTAGGGTATATGCCCAAAATATCACTGGAGAACTTCAGATTTTGGAAGACAGCAGCTATCCGTCCAGTATTACCAAAGGCATTTTGGCCTATGAGCTATTGGAACGCTTGGTGGAAATCATGACCGGAGACAAAACCAATTTCAAGTCCGATTATTTTGGAAGGGTAGACCGCGGATATGCCCAAAACGGACCAGGAGCATTTATATTCTTTTCACATGGCCATTGGATACGTCAATTTGAAGCAGGGGATGAACTGTACAAACCCTTTCAGGTATCTTTTAAAGATGCTTTTGAAGCCCTCAATGTCATGGAACATGTTGGATTGGGCATTGAAAGAATAGGCTTTAAGGAGCGTATCATCATAGAGGATGCTAAATATTTCTATAATAACAATGTCACCATCAGATTGGGGAAAATGGTCAATGGCCAGTTTGAATATCTAAGGGTAAACAAACTTAAACGCTACATCAATGAAGACCGTTATTTCTCATCCATAAAGATTGGTCCTGAAAAAGGAGGGGAATATGAAGAGGTAATGGGATTGGAAGAAACCAATACCATGGCAGAATTCACAACCATCATTGAGGCGGTTGACAATACCTATACCAAAACCTCTAAGATTCGATGGGACAACTATGGAGAAGAAATCATTAGGAGGCGCAACAAAATCACAAAACCAACCACGGACCAAAGTGGGGATTTGCACATATGGGCTCACGATGCCAAACCAGGGCAGGGAGATATCTATGTATTGAAAACTTGGCAGGATGTTTTGGCAGCACCTCCTGAAGGAATGTTTGATCCCGAATCTGCTTATAATTTCCTATGGTCACCTGTCAACCTCATTCTAAAACATGGATGGGTTTTGAATGGAGGGCTCAGGGAATATCCATTGGACAAAATACGCTATGCTAATTCCATTGGTAAAAGTGGTGTGGTCAGCCAACAGATAGGAGGAAACCCATATGCTGAAAATGGTGCCATCCCAAATTCTGATCTGGAACATGCAAGAGTGCTGCCGGAAGACATTGAATTTGAATTCGAAGTGGATACAGACCTTTTGAGAACTGTAGAAGGCTATTCCATTATCAATGGGATGAAAGTACCCAATTTATACGGATTGGTAGAATTTAAAAATGAAGAAGGTGTTTTGGAACGTGGAAAAATAGCCAATTTAAAACCCAACAAACAAGGAAAGTGGAAACTTGAAAAATCTCGATTATAATGACCTATTCAGAATTTACCATAACCTTTAACGAGGATCTAGTACAGAGTGACAGGATTGTTGTTAGGACAGGCGATTTGAACGATGCTATTTTTGGTGCTTTAAGCGAAACGTGGAAGCTGTTCCGTGTGAACTCATATCAAGTTACGGTTGGCACATCAACAGCTATTCCAGGAGAGCGTTCAGCCATCAATTATATGTCTGCATTCAATCTGGATTTCAATGGGACACAGATTTATGAAGTGACCAGAGATGTGAACATTGTAACGGTAAAGGCCAAGTTTGCAAGCATCAAGTTTTTTCAGCCTACCACTCCGGATCCATTATTACCCAGCGGACCATATCCAGACATTCCATCAGGAGCTGATCTATCCATCACTAATTTTAGTGGAGATGTCTTTGAAATTACCGATGTGTCTTTTGATACAGCTACCGAAAATGCAGCATGTACACATTATAAGGCCGTTGTGACTACATCAAATTTGGCCACAATATTGACTCTTCCAGGAGGCGTGATTGTCAATGACAACACCGAAAACCCATTTTCATTTGAAGTACAGAGAGGTGTTGGTTTCGTTATCTATTGTTATGATGCCGATGGGCAATCGGACAGTGTAGGTGTGATAGCTGCCAATGCACCACAGCCAATGGCAGGATTGGAATTCAATATCATTGTGACCAATTCACCTAATGGCGCAACGGTATCAGCCATCAACTCACAGCCCATTGTAAATGAATTGGAATTTTCATTGGACAACAGCACTTGGCAGGAGTCTTCTGTATTTACGGGATTGCCAAGTGGCAACTATACATTGCACATTAGGGATGCATATGGATGCAGCACCAGTCAAAACTTTGTAGTGGATGACAACGGTGTTACCAAGCCCTTTTCATATTACAGTAAAATCAATGCCATCCGTATGGCAGAACGCATTGCCTATGGTAACTGTGGACCGTACAAAACTGATGATACATCGTTGAGCTGTGAAGAATTTGCACTGGATCCCAATTTAACAGGCACCTATTACCAACCATTCCAAACATGTGACAGTCCAGTAAACCAATTGTTGAGCAATTATCAAAACATATTGGTAGAGATCATAAAGGAAGATGGCAATGTGGATATCATTCCAACGCAACAATACACCAATAATATAGGAAGAAAGGATGCTAGGGATGCAACGAGGTTCTTCTATAATATTGGAAAAACAGGGGTGTATTTTATGTCAGGAAATATCTATGACTATGATACCGATGCCGATACTGGAAATGACTATGCCTTGAATGGAGGATTGCCGGAGTGGGCTGTTGTGGGAAACTATTTCAGTATTGACAATGCCTGGTATGAAATTGAAAACATTGTATATTCTGAGACGTTGAATGCCGAAGTGCTAATTATAAACGCCCCATTCACTCTGGGAACATCTTCTAACGCTGTTGTAAAGGCTATTTATAATCGTCAGCCTTATGAAGTGCATGAATTCACAATACCTATGGCACCTTATTTAGGGCAGACCGTTCAGGTGCGCACCACGGAAACCGATAGCAGATTTGAGGATGTGGTGAGGTTATCGGAAAAAATCATGGTAAAGGAGCTTTGGGAAAAAACAGTGGAAGTGATATCCTTCCATGTCAACAACACGGATATCCTGTACAATACGGGGATTCAGCATAAGGTTAGGGTGCCATTGCACAAATGTGCCGGAGCCATTGAGGATGAATCTGAAGTAAACAAAGGGGATGACCAATCTGGATTGGTGACTTCAAATGTGCATGAATTGGAAGTATTTGAATTTGGACCTATGTCAAAGGGAATTTACAGGCAAGTGTCACAATTGCTGTCCAATAAAATTGTATTGATAAAAGGGGAAGCATTAGCCAAAAATGGGTCTTTTGAACAGGAAGGGCCTATAGATGATACCAACCTGTATTTGTTGAAAGCAACAATGATAAGAACCAATGCTAAATACTTGGTAGGAAACACAGGAGGTGAATTGATTACCAATGTAGAAAATATCGAAGTGCCTAACCTAGTGGTAACGGATGCAGATGACTTTATTTCTTATGACTAAGATGCTTTAAAGTGTCCTGGTCTATATGCAAATGATTATGGGTTGTGTAATGATGGTTATGGATAATGAATGTAGGATTGCTTTCCGTTTTGTTATGTTTTTTTGGAGTAATAAGCAGACTTAGAAGCCAACCAAAAAGCCAGCCGCCACCAACAAAAAACAGGATGACAATAAGTAAGTACATATATCAAAATTAAGCATTTAGCATATATTTTTTAATCTTTTAAATTATTTAGAATGATTCTAAATAGTAAAACAAAATAAGTATATTTGACTATGTCTTGGCAACAACAAATAACACAACAGCTTCAAATTATCCAGACTTGGATTTCTAATGTACAGGCTAATACAAAAAAGATTATCGATTTTGTGACGGTATCTTCTGTGTCCGGTGCTGACTACGTTCCAATATCCATTAATGGTGAAACCAAAAAAGTGTCTTTGGCAACTTTGGCAGCTTTTGTAGACAGTGTCATTCTGTTTAAGGAAAACCAATATACTGATATTGATGACTTATTAGCAAATCAAGGAGAACAGACATCAGGAAAGATACAGTTTGTTTTGGATGCTACCGATGATCCCAATGTGAATCCTGGTCCTGATGATCCCATTTATGCCTACTATGAATATTTGGGAACTGCCAATGGCACTATTTCGGATTATAGAAAGCTATCCAGCGATGAGGTGCAAGCTTTGGAAAGCAGCAATGATTTCAATGTGTTCAATGTTCGCGAGCTTGGAACATCCATCAGTGACGGTGTAGGTAATGAATATGTATCAGTTCAGATAGATGGTTCGGACAATGTGGTGAGAATCCTATTTTCAGAAGATTAT
This sequence comes from Mangrovimonas sp. sgz306409, assembly GCF_059735265.1. Classification (NCBI taxonomy): domain Bacteria; kingdom Pseudomonadati; phylum Bacteroidota; class Flavobacteriia; order Flavobacteriales; family Flavobacteriaceae; genus Mangrovimonas; species Mangrovimonas sp. sgz306409. Next base: position 7,561 of record NZ_JCAPEU010000012.1, on the reverse strand, counting down.
TCATATTATCTCAATGACGTAAAGGCATTGATAACCGCAGGAGACAAAATATATCTGCAGATATACAATCATACAAAGAACCGTTTTTTAAAAGCCCAAATTACATCTTTGGACTATTCAAATGTAAATAATCTGTTTTATTTGGCAACCCTTTCACCGGGCCTTATTGCATCACAGTTTACGGTAGATGACACCTTAAGGTTTTGCATTGATTCAGATAAAGAAGGTGAAGGTGGTGCTACTGGGGATATGGAAGCTGTAACCTACGATCCTGCTGGTAAAACGGAACAGGTATTGACCGTTGGAGATGTAGGTGTTGCAAATGGCGTTGCTTCCTTAGACGGTTCAGGAAAAGTGCCAAGCGCACAGTTGCCAAGTTATGTAGATGACGTGTTGGAGTATGCCGATGCTGCAAGTTTTCCAGGAGCAGGTGAAACGGGTAAAATATATGTGGCACAGGACACCAATTTTTCATATAGATGGACGGGCAGTGTTTATGTAAAGATAAACGACATAGATGGCGCAACCATCAAAACACTGCTATTTGCCGAGAGTGACACCAACAATCTTACAGATGCCTTATTGGCAAAATTAGCAGCCCTCAACCGTAGTTACGACTTCGCGGTGAATAGCGAAGCCGACGATTTGACGGTGGACTTGGCCGTACCCATTTACACAGATATTCTAAGAGAACCATTTACGGGATGGAACAATACCCGTGTTACGGGAGCCGCTCCAGATGGTGACATCTTGGAGTTTGAAATATACATCAACGGAGTTTTAAAAGACACGGTAAGCATAGACTCTGGAGAAACTGATAGCAATACAGCTGTTACATCTTCGGCTGTGGTTGGTGGGCCAATTGATTTGGTGGCAGGTGATAAAATTGAAGTTTTCTGCTCCAATATAGGAAGTACCACGGCAGGTGGTGCTTATGCAAAAATGAGTTTACAACATATTTAAAATTGAGATATGACAGCGATAGAACAATTACAGGTCATTAAAGACGAAAACCCAGAAGGCGCTACTTTTTTGGCATTAATACACCAAACAGGAATTGACAAAGCTAAAGATTGGTACGACACTTTAAAGGACACCGCAGCCGACACTTTGGCAACCTCCTATAAAACTAAATACGGCAATACCATTGCCAAGGTGGTGAACGCCGATAACCCAACCTTAAGAAGTTTGCGTCAAGTGTTTGTGGCTATATGGAGTGATTTAGGTGTAACTAAGCCACAGGTACAGGCCGCAGATAATGCCCTTTGGGAGCAATATACCTCAGACCATTTGCAAAAAGCCATTGAGTACGTGGCAGGAATAAACAATCTAGAAAAAGCGGCTTACGAAGCAATAGTAGTACCAGAGGAATAAATGAGAGTGATTAATTCACATAGAAGAGCGAGTGCCACAATTTTACAATTTAACACTTTTATAGGCGGCGTCGGTGACACTATAAACACACCCGCGCTTTTAGTGGCCAAATTTAACGGTATCACAGAATCGGACATTCAAAATTTTACAGTAGATGAAAACAACAATATAAAATGTTTGATTGAGGCTGATTATACAGGGGTAACGAGCAATTTCGCAAGTTCGGGAATTACCTATTTTATATCAACAAGAGAAGTCGGAGCCGTTGCAACAGGAACGACGGGTTTTAGGTACACTACTGCGTTAAAAATATTCGCAACCAAAACAGTCACTACGATTTTCGCATCATCTTTTAGGAACGCCACGGGGTTGGAATATATCGACATGCCCTTTGTCACCTCTTTAGGTCAGTCGAGGGAACACCAACAAAATACGTCGTTGAAAATCGCAAAATACAGGAACGTAACATCTATGAGTACTTCGGCTTCGGGGTTCCACACAACCTCGAACGCCTTGCATATTTTATTGCCTAAATGTACATCGTTCCGTCAGACAGCGGACACGAACGCAGTATTTCACCTTATCAATTCGGGGTGTAAAATCTACGTAGAACCATCCATGATGACGAATAACGGGGGAGGCCTTGACGTTGCGTTGGCTTATGCTCAAAATTCATTCGGGGCGGTAATTGTCAGCTACGACGACGACACTCCACCGAGCGAGGTCACAGATTTAAGTGTTTCAAACCTTACAGCCAATAGTGTGGATTTGAATTTCACAACACCAAGTTCGGCAAACACGATACAACATTATGAAGTTTGGATTGAGCGTCAAGATTTGGGTGAATGGGAATTGGAAAGAGTTACCGAAAGATACTCACCTAAGCAATTGATTTCGGCAAGTGGCGAGACGGTAAGCGGTCTTGTTAGCGGTGTACAATATAAAGTCACGGTGATTACTTGCGACGAGTATTACAATGAGAGCGTAAAAAGCAACGAAGTAACATTCACAACACTATAACTATGGAACAAACAAAACAACTCAAATGGTATCAAAAAGCCCTGATGAACACTATCTACAAACCCCTTAGATGGTTGGTAGATTTTTGGTTGAGCCTCACCTTGGCAACGCAGCTTCATGTTATCATATGCACTGTATTGTACCTGTTCTTTTCGCAAAGACCTGAGATAGCTCAGTTTTTAAACAAGCACCAATCTTGGGTAGAGCTCCAAAACTTCACAGCATCCGCTGTTGTGGTCACCATTATAGCCGTAGCCAAAGAAGCATTTGACAAACTGATTAAACCCCTATATAAAAAGAACTATACCCCACTCTTTGACTGGATGGACATTGTGGCCTCCGTGGCCATTCCTTACTTGATTTCTGCTATTAGTCTAGTAACGTAAAAAAAAATGAGATATGTACAAGTTCAAAGTCGTGTTTATTGTCTGGCACATGATTGCCAGCGAACACACCAACGGTAAAGTAACCAAGACCGCTGAGTTTCCCGTAACCTATGTAGAGGAAACCTTCAACTCTAATAAAGCCGATAGGCTGAAGAGACGTGTAGAGAGAAGAGCTTTAAAAGATAAACGCGGTTTGCGCTTTGAGCTTGTGAGTAAAGACAGTACTTACGTACCAATTTCAAGCTTGTGAGCTATGGATGCCAAGCCAAAATACGTGAAGATTCTGTACCTGTTCCATAAACAATATTTCAGGTTCAGTAGAAGTAAGGGAGTGCTTTTTAAAGTAAAACCAGACCAAGTAATAGCCTTTGCAGAGAAGCATGGTGGTGAAGATAAAGGGAGTGTTGAGTTCATGTTAAGAAGATTTGTGGCTGAGTTCTGGAATTTGGAAGGTGTTGGAAAGGCGCCAAAAAAAGAGCAGATAGAAACGTTTTTGAAATATCTGCCATCCATAAAAATAATAAGGTGACATAAGTAACAATTAACCCCTAACCATAACCCCTAATGAAAGCTACATTTATTGAAAAAATCTTTCAGCTATCGCTCATAGAAAAGGCCATTAACTATAAAAACGGGGCCTTAACATTAATGTCCATTCCACTGTCTTTGGGCTATACCTCCATTTTCAACAAACTATTTGAAAATGTAGAACCGTTTGACCTGATATTGCCAATTGTCTCCATAACCGTATTGCTGTTGATGTACCTATTCTTTTGGATCATCGATTTTGTGTTGGGCCTAGTGGCTTCCAAACACGAGAGCAAAGGCCTTCCAGATTGGGTGGAGAGCAACAAGCTGTACAACTCCCTTGGTAAAATTGGGGGCATGATGCTCATCAACATGACATTCATGGTCATTATAGTATTCCTTGTAGTGGTTGGCTTTGTAAAAGTGTCCGTGGCCTTGTTGATAGTCACTGTGCTCATCAATGTACTTGGTATCCTTTATGAGTTTCACAGCATAGGTGAAAACATCAAAAGGAGGACTGGATCCAAACCAAAGATGTTCACCTTTTTTGAAGGACTTGCCAATATAGTGGAAACCCGAATCATTGAACGTGTCAATAACATCATTTAAGCCTCAACACCATGAAAGTAGCAATATGCATAGGTCACAACCGCATAGCCAAGGGGGCGTATTCACCCTATTTGGCAGCCTCTGAATATGAATACAATACAAGGTTGGCTGCATTATTGGCCCCTCAGCTGGATTGCAAGGTATTCTCCCGAAATCCACAGCCAACCTATCCATTGCAGATCAATGAGCTTGCTACAAAGGTCAATGCACATCACTTTGATCTAGCTATAGAACTACATTTCAATGCGGGTAGGGAAGATGTGAACGGTCTGGAAGCACTGTATTTCCATAAAAGCCAAAAAGGGAAAGCTTTTGCCGAGAGCTATGTGGATTACATGGTAGGAGAGTATGGAAGTGACAGCAGGGGAGCCAAGCCATTGGTGAAAGGTGACAACGGTTATTTGTTCACCAAAAAAATAAATGCTCCGGCAATCATATTAGAGCCGTTTTTTGGGAGCAACCGCGAAGCCCTTGATTTTTTGAATGTCCAACACCATGCAGATACGATAGCTTGTTGGATTGAATCCTTATAAAGCGGATGCCGAAAAGCTTATAGAGTAGGCAAATATTAAATTATATAAAATGACTAGAGCAAAATTTGTATGTGTTGCAGTTACTACAACAGAACACGGTCAAGAAGTCAATTTACAACCAGTAACTGGAGGTAGTGAGGAAAATGAAAGCTTCTTTAAATGGACTCCTTATGGTGAAATTAAAATGGGCACCATAAACGAAAATGTAAAGTTTGTGCCAGGTAAAGAATACCATGTAGACTTTACACCTGCAGAATAACAGTAATCATTAACGGGGGCGTACTTTTTTTATATAACGTAGGAAAGTTTGTTTGAATTGATTTGGTGAATCAGTCCCCGTTTTTTTCAAAATCAAAATGAAAACATCCATCCAAAACATCATATCAGGCATATTGCTAATAATGGTAATTATTAGTGTTGGTGCTTATATCACTAAACCCACATTTAAAGGTGAATTGGATTTGGTGAAAGAGGAATTGGTCCAGACACAAGAAACCTATGAGCAGGAGCTTCAGGAAATACGGCATTTAAGGATCAACGACAAGAAAGAGTTCCAGGAACAGTTACAGCAAAAAGAAGCTGAACATGCAGCACAACTATTAAAAATACAAAACGATGACAAAGCAAAAGATCATTACTTTTCTTCTGATTATGATGTGCGCTTCAATGTATTCTCAGAAACGTATAATCCAAAAGACTAAAATAGAAGGGCAAAATGCTGTCATCATCAGTGATGCTGTTATGGACAGCATCATGTCTACCTATTATGGGTTAGAAAAATGTAAGGCTCAATTGCTGTTGGCCTCCATTGAAAAGGCGCAACTTAACTTAAAAGTGAATTTCCTGTCCACAGACAATCAGCGCCTGGAGCAGGAAGTGTCCAATCTTAAAATGCAGTTGCATATTGAAAAGCAGCTCCACCAAGTAGACGTGACCGTTGAAAAAAAGAAAGGAAAAGGCAAGTTCAAATCCTTTCTTTATGGTACTGCTGTAGGAGGATTGGTTGTGGTGGTGTTCGTTGCTTCGATGTAAATTTAGAAACCAACCTTTTTTTCATATTTCTTATCTAAAGCCATCAAAGCTGAAAGTTGTGAATTGATTTCGTTTTCAAAATATTCGACGTTTTGTAAAACTTCAAGTCTCTTTTCTTGGTTGTGTCTTAACGATGAACTTTTTAATAAATAATTTTGATGTTCAAGTTTTGCATTAAAACTGTTTAATATAGCAGTTTTCGAAGCTATTAAAACTTGTGTAGAAAGAGCTCTTTCACTTGCTGATTGAGCATCGGCAGATCTTTTTAATTCCTCTTTGGTTTCTTCTAATTCCTTTCTTTGCAATTCTAATTCTTTGCGTTGCATAATTATTGTTGCAATAATACCAGCAAACGCCAATCCCGAAAACAAGGCATTTAAAGCTCCAAAGGAGTCACCGAATAGTGCCCTTTCTCCCAATTCTGAGTACATTGATGGTAAGTAAATAATTGTAATTAAGTATAACACTATCACAATGGCACAAGAAATAATAAAAGGCAGGTAATCTTTTTTCATGTCAGTTGATTTGAGATGTGAATGTACTAAAAATTCACCCAACCAAGTTTTTCAAGAATACTTCCTATGATAAGGAATATAATAACAGCTAAAGTGATAATCCGACCAGTACGGGTATGTACAAACCAAAACCTGGCATCATGTCTTCTATATGGATCCATTCAATAAATATAGTAAAATAAAAAGAGGCTGTACCTAATACATACAGCCCCTGTAAACTATAATTGTACGTTGACATTTCTGGCCTTTTCCAAATTTCTGTTTTTGTACATCACATCATAATGTTGCTCATTCATTCTAGTTGAAGTGTGTCCATTTAGTTTAGCTGCCAAATCGCTGTCATAACTATTGATGACCTTGGTAGTGTGCAAGTGCTTAAATGCGTAAAAGTCTGCGGTAATCCCTAATACATCCTTAACATACTTCTTCCATTTGATGGTCACTTGACGTTCGCTTATTTTGGTGTCACCAGGGGAAAACCTGTATGAAAAAAGATAATCATTTGGATTGTTGGATTCCATACACAGTTCTTCCCAATATGGATGTGCATTGATGTTTATGGCCCTAAACTGTTCAATATGGTCCTTTCCTTTTTTTACCAATACTTTGAACCTTCCATTTTTCAAATCAACATCCTTCCGTTTCAGCCTGAACATTTCAGTGGATCTACAACCACTGTGGAAGAATATCTGTGCATAACGGTAAAAACCATAGTGGTTTTGCTCAAGATGTGCCTTTACCCTTTTAAGTTCATTGTCCGTGAGTATTTCGCGTATTTCCTTGATTTCGGTTTTCTTCCTGATGTCATTGACGGGATTGTTTTCCAAAGCATCGGCAAACACCAGTTCTTTAAATAGCATTTGGATGTAGGCCCTGGCTTTGTTGTAGCGCTTATTGGAGTAACTGTTTTGCTGTTTTTGGTTTTCCAGCACATTTCTAACATGACTGCGTTTGACATCCTTGATCCTTAAAGTGTGGTACCGGAGCTGCTTTATGGATTTTATGAAGTATTTCTTTACAGTCCTAAGATCACTCAATGTGGAATCTGCGGCATCAATCCTTTTATAGGCAGCCTCCAGAGCTTCACAAAAGAATGTTTCTGGGTGAATTTCAAAATCTGAGGATAGCTCAGGACCTGTAATCTGTTTAGTAATTGGATTATATCCTTTTACCTTTAACATGTAAAGTTCCTCATCAATGAGCATTTGGACAGCTTCACGACGTTCCTCCAATGTCTTTAGGGCATTCATGCCTTTTATTGGAATTAGTTTGCCATATGGATATTTGTCCTTGAACTGAGGGTCACGGAAATAATATTGGATCCTCCAAGCTTTTTGCAAAGCAGATTTTCCGCAAGTTTTCCAATTTTTAGGATTTACCGATGGTTGGCTGCACGAACAGCCGTGTGGAAGAAGTATCATAGTTCTATTACCGTTTTTAATACCTTCGACTAAAAACTACGACACTAAAGGGGTTTTGTTTTTTAGGAAGAAACCCTCGAAAACACTGGGTTTTCAAGGGTTTTCCATGGTGGTGGTGCCTCCAGGAATCGAACCAGGGACAC
>NZ_JCAPEU010000011.1:0-64427 GCF_059735265.1 Mangrovimonas sp. sgz306409 | reverse complement strand
CTGTGGGTTGGAAGTATTGCCGTAGGAAGAAGGCGTTGTGATGGCTCCCTGAGCCAGTTCAGCGTCCGTAAGACTGGTATAGTAACCAACGCTGTATACCGCTGGATCCTGCGCTCCCAAAATAAAACCGTCCTGAGACGTTAGGTCGAAAAGTTCACTACCATCATCGGAAATATCGTCACAAAGATACATGTTCGATACTTCAGAAGCTAATGCTCGCTGATTCACAATTAGGTTAAATACAGGGTCAGGCAACGCTTCATAACAAGTGTCATCGTCAACATTTTCTATTCTCACATAAATCGGCTGTGGATTAACAATATTTGTGTACGGACTTACCAAGGCTCCCGTACCTGTATCTGCATTGGCAAAACTTGTATAGTAAGTAACCACAAATTCTGTATTGGATTGGGTTCCTAATATTCCCGCATCCTGAACAGTAAGATCAAAAGCTTCGAAGCCATCGTTACTATCATCATCGCAAAGTTCTAAATCTGGAACTGAATTAACGCTTGGGTTTCCAATAGCAATTGAAAAATCACCTATTGTAAAACAGCTTTCAGAATAAACATCCTGAATTCTTACATAAAGAATTTGACCATTGGTTGCCGTATAAGTTTCCGGATTAGTAATCGGGTTTGTTTCATTATCGGCATCATCCTGGGTTTCGTAATAAGTAATTTCAAAATCATCAGGGTTTTGGTCTCCTAAAATCAATGGAGTATTTACCGTTAAATCAAAATCTGCTGTTAGGGCAGGTGTACAATCACTTAAATCCTGAAGCTCCTGAATTTCCGGGAATGGATAAAATTCAATAATAATTGAGTCTGTAGCTTGGCAATCTTCAGAAAACACTACATCTACCGTATATTCTCCATTTTCAGTAACATCCAAGATTGATGTTGTCTCTCCTTCTATTACAACACCATCTTGATACCAAGTATGTGTAGCCGTAGGTGCATTGGTATCCAAAGTTATGATACCTCCTCCACATGTCGTATTTTCTGCTGCGATTGTAATGTCATCTCCTAAAGATCCCCCAAGACTAAAACTACCCGCTTGTAGAAATACACCCGAGTTTAAAGCGTGGTCATTATGATCTGCAATTACTAATTTAATATGATAATTTTCACCTGGATTTACGGCAGATGACGCTGTAAATACAGCAGTTCTTCCATCAAAAGACATTGGTGGTTGCCCTGCTCCTGTATAGCCCCCAAAATATTGTTCGTTAATCGCACCACAACCATTGTTTGCAGGGTGGATATTGGTCACCAAAATTGGCGTAGTAGTCCCTGGCAATACCGCTAGGTTCGTAGTATTCCCCGCTTCATCAGTTAACAAAAAGGCAAAGGCATCGGAGTACGTGCACTCGAAGGTTCCTCCTGTACTTCCATTGTATTCTTCTGAAGCCATCAAAAAGTTAAAACTGATACTATCGGCAATAGGGACGAAGTCAAATTCTATGATACTAGCATCATTTGAGTTTACTGTTTCAGTACCATTTATTACGATCTCATCCAAATCGGCATCCCCTGGCCAGTTACCTCCAGTTAAACCATTATTATTAGGACCTCCAGCATTTGTAACATCTCCTGACATCATTAAAATTCCGTCTTCAAAGGGGAAGGCCTGTCCATCACCATAGAAATAGGCAATACCATTAGCATCCCCAAAGTTTGTCCCTGTAGAATACGTTATGTTGGATACATCCGCACAAGGGCTATCGATTAGTACATCTGTCACCAATTGTTCAATCGTATAGGTGTCCTCATCTATGACTAAATTAGGTCCCAAGACAAACACCGTAATCTGCACCACTCCATTACAACCCTGAGGGTTTGTATCCTCAACGACCAAAGTCACGGTAAAGGTTCCATAGTTAGGATAAGCATAATTTACTGTTTCTCCTGTAGCCGAATCCCCATTTCCAAAAATCCAAGTATAAGTGGCACCTGTACCATCTTCAGAAAAAACTGCACTGGCAGAAAACTCAATAACATCGTTAGGTAGTACATTAATTATATTAGAACTATCTGCTGCAGGAACAGAAGCAATGGAAGGTGTTATTGTTTGACATGGAGAAGCACATAATATCTCTGCTGCCCATCCTGTAGTTACCCCAGTACTATTGGAAATAAACTCAAAGGTTAAACAGCCACTAGCGTTAGTAGGTGAGGCTTCCACCTGCCCAGGGTTATTGGCCCCAGAATAAGATCCTATTATAGGAGCTGATGTATCAGGTCCATCATATATAGTTAAAACATCTGCATTTAACTGTGTTGCAAATGCCGTAAAATTCACGATAACAAAATCTTCAGCATCTATAGCACATAGTGTTGTTACATAACTTTCATCACTAGAATAATTTCCTCCTGCTCCACCAGAATCGTAAAACATATCAGGAGCACAACGGTTAAAACTACCATTAACCATCACCACATCCTGAGAAAAAACATTAAGTGATATTAAAAATATTAGTACTGCGTAAATTTTCTTCATAATGCTCAAAATTTTAACTATCAGATTTTAACATATAACAGTCATCTAGGGTAAATTCCTAACTTACCTAGCGTAAAAACTTGTACTTAAAAATTATGATCTAATAGCCTATTACCCCTAAAAGCCTCAACCAAAACAAAATAATATGAAATCTAAATGTTTCGAAGTATTACAAAGGGCTTTAAAAGTGGAGCGAAAAATAAGAAAATTTGTCAAATATGACCTAATATTTTAAAATAAAGTTAAATGTTTATTAAACTTAAAAAATAACCTACTGATTGTTAGTTAAATCTTTGTTTTATAGCTCTAAAATTTTGGTTTATTAAATATTTCTGTGCCAAATGCTTTTAGTATTTTTGCAAAAAATAATTCCCGTGAAAAATATAACAATCAAAATACAAGCTACCAGCAACCCATCCATTATCAAATTTGAAGCCGACACGTTTTTAACCCAACATCAAAGCTTTGAATTTAATAATATTGATGAAGCCAAACCTTCTCCGTTGGCGCAACAATTATTCTATTTACCATTTGTAAAAAAGGTTTACATCTCTGGTAATTTTATTGCTGTGGAACGATACAACATTGTAGAATGGGCAGATGTTCAAGAAGAGGTTGCCACACAAATTCAAGACTATCTCAACGCTGACGGCATAGTCATTGAAGAAGCGACCCCTTCAAAAAAAGTTCCAGTAACTGTGTATGCTGAAAGCACTCCAAACCCATCGGTGATGAAATTTGTTGCCAACAAAAAATTGGTAACCGCAACTTTTGAGTTCTCTTCAATTGATGAGGCCAAACTTTCTCCTTTGGCTTCAGAATTGTTCCATTTCCCATTTGTAAAAAATGTATTCATTGACGAAAACTATGTATCCATCAGCAAATACGACATTGCCGAATGGAATGACATTACCATGGAACTAAGAGAATTCATTAGATCTTATATTGAAAATGGAAAGGAGATTGTTTCTCCAAATGCCAATGTGGTTTTAGAAAAAACACAGGAACAATTAGATGCCAATTTTGAAGCACTTGATGATACGTCCAAGGAAATCATCAATATTTTAGAGGAATATGTAAAACCCGCAGTGGCTAGTGACGGGGGTAATATCCAATTTGAATCTTATAATTCAGATACAAAAACGGTTAAAGTTATCCTTCAAGGGGCTTGCAGCGGCTGCCCATCTTCAACATTCACCTTAAAAAATGGTATAGAAAACATGTTAAGGGAAATGCTTAAGGACAAAGTTCAAACAGTTGAAGCAATTAACGGATAGCATATGCAACATATTGAAAATCATTTATTTAAATTGATTTTCAATGTCCAAAACGCAAAAATTCGCCTATATAATTTGTAACTTTATACATCGTTTATTTTTAACCATTTAAAGTTACTCATTATGGCCGTTTTAAAAGTTATAGAAGTTTTAGCCAACTCTGATAAAGGTTGGGAAGCCGCAGCAAAATCAGCAGTGAAACATGCTGCCAAAACCATTAAAAATATCAAATCTGTATTTGTGCATTCGCACAGTGCTGTTGTAGTAGGCGATGAAATCACCGAATACAGAGTGAATGTAAAAATTACCTTTGAAGTTGATTAACGCTTACATCCCGAACAAAAGGCGCTCATTTTAAGAGCGCTTTTTTTATGGCAATTTCATTACTTTTGAAATATGAGGTACCTGATCATCATTCTTTTTATTTCATTAATCAGCTGCAACGGTCAATCTTCCAAAACCATGACACACCAATTCACCAACGATCTCATTCACGAAACAAGTCCCTACCTTCTACAGCACGCCCACAATCCTGTTGATTGGAAACCTTGGAATGACAAAACCCTTCAACTAGCCAAAGATGACAACAAACTAATGATCATAAGCGTAGGCTATTCAGCCTGCCATTGGTGCCATGTCATGGAACACGAAAGTTTTGAAGACGAAAAAGTTGCCCAAGTGATGAATGCCAACTTCATCAGCATAAAGGTAGACCGTGAAGAGCGTCCCGATGTGGATCAAGTGTATATGGATGCGGTACAACTAATGACGGGTAGCGGCGGATGGCCCATGAATGTGGTTACGCTTCCCGATGGCAGGCCTGTTTGGGGAGGCACCTATTTTAAAAAGGAACAATGGATGAGTGCCCTTTCACAAATTTCCAAACTATTCCAGGAACAGCCGGAGCAACTCTACAATTATGCAGATCAAATGGAAAAAGGGCTCAAATCCATGAATTTAGTGGCAATCAATAAAGAGACTCCTAATTTCAAGTTAACACACATTGACAGCATCGTTTCGGAATGGTCCCAGTCATTTGACCATATAAACGGAGGCCTAAAAAGAGCTCCAAAATTCATGATGCCCAATAACTATCATTTTTTATTGCGATACGCCCATCAAACCAATAATACATCTCTCCTTGATTTTGTCAACCTTACTTTAACGCAAATGGCCTATGGTGGCATCTTTGACCAAATTGGCGGCGGCTTTTCCAGATATTCGGTGGACGACAAATGGCATGTCCCCCACTTTGAAAAAATGCTTTATGACAATGGTCAATTGGTAAGTCTCTATTCCGATGCGTACCTACTCACCAAAAATGACCTCTACAAAGACATTATAATTGAAACTCTAAACTTTATTGAAACAGAACTCACCACGCCTGAGGGAGCCTTTATGTCTGCTTTGGATGCCGACAGCTACAACACCCAAGGACATTTGGAGGAAGGAGCTTACTATGTTTGGACCAAAGAAGAAATAAAAAACTTACTCCCTAACGACTTCGCTTTATTTTCTGAGTATTATAACGTGAACAATTATGGTCATTGGGAAGGTGACAACTATGTATTGATAAGAAAACTTGATGATGTACAGTTCTGCACAAACCATGAATTAAGCCAAGACGAACTCCACTCAAAAAAACATAATTGGAAGCAAACCTTACTGAAAGCTAGAACTTTGAGAGAACGTCCCCGACTGGACGACAAAACACTCACGTCTTGGAATGCCATCATGCTCAAGGGTTATGTAGATGCCTATAGAGTTTTAAAAGACCAAAAATACCTTGAAATAGCAAAGGCTAATGCCAATTTCATTCTTCAGCAACAATTAAAAGAAGACGGCGGCTTGTTTCACAACTACAAAAATGGCCATAGTTCCATCAACGGCTTTTTGGAAGATTACGCCCTTACCATAGACTCCTTTATCAGTTTATATGAAAACACATTAGAAAACCAATGGCTCAACTCGGCCAGGGATTTTACCAATTATGCCCTTGATCATTTTTATGATACGCAAAGCAGCATGTTCTTTTTCACCTCTAACGAAGATTCCAGTTTGGTGACCAGAAATATAGAATATCGTGACAATGTGATTCCATCATCCAATTCGGTAATGGCCAAAAATCTATTCAAATTATCACATTATTTCGATAACGACTATTACCATAAAACAGCGACCACGATGTTGAATAATGTTCAAGAAGAAATGAAAGCTTATGGTTCTGGATTTTCAAATTGGCTGGACTTAATGCTCAATTATACAAATCCCTATTATGAAGTTGTTGTTGTGGGTGAAAAGGCGCATGAAAAACTATCCGAAATCAACGAAATTTACAATCCAAACAAACTCATAGCTGGCAGCATTACGTCAAAAGAATCACCTTTATTAAAAAACCGCTATCTGGATGACAAAACAATGATTTATGTTTGCGAAAATAAAACTTGTCAACTTCCCGTAACAGAAACGGACAAAGCCCTGAAAATGATTTCAAAGTAAACAATCTGGTCATTCCTGTAAATTTTAAATTTCCGTTACGCGTAGATTAAAGCTTTCTGTTTTAAAGGATTATCCATACATTTGATTACTAATTTAAAACACATGAACATGGAACTACAAAAATGGGTAGACAAGGGGTATGACTTAATTGTAAATTTTGGTCCAAAAGTGCTTGGAGCCATCGCGATTTGGATTATTGGATCGTGGGTCATTAAAGTATTATTCAACACCACAAAGAAAATTTTGGACAAGGGAGATTATGACATCAGCCTTAAGAAATTTCTTTTAAACCTCCTGAATTGGGCCTTAAAAATAGTTCTGATAATTGTTGTTTTAGGCACCGTTGGAGTTGAAACTACTTCTTTTGCCGCCATTATAGCTGCTGCTGGTTTGGCTGTTGGTTTGGCACTACAAGGATCGCTTGCAAATTTTGCAGGAGGCGTTTTGATCATGATTTTCAAACCAATCAAAATTGGAGATTTAATTGAAGCCCAAGGAGAAATGGGAGTTGTGAAGGAAATTGAAATCTTCACCACCAAACTAACAGGGCTTTCTAACAAGGAAATCATTATTCCGAACGGTTCCTTATCCAATGGAAACATTATCAACTACACTTCTTTAGGCACAAGACGTGTGGATTTAGTTTTTGGTGTGAGCTATGATGCCGATATTAAAGCCACCAAAGAAGTCTTGATGAAGCAATTGACTTCGCACCCTAAGGTTTTAAAAGACCCAGCGCCATCTGTTACCGTTTTGGAATTGGCGGATAGCTCGGTGAATTTTGCTGTAAGACCTTGGTGTAAAACCGACGATTATTGGACAGTATACTTCGACATTATGGAAAGTACCAAAGAAGCGCTTGATGCTGCCGGTATTGAAATTCCTTACCCACACAGTGTGGAAATTCACAAAGAAGGCTAAACTTAAGATTTAGGCTTTAAAGCAATAAAGTCCTTCAAATAAAAAGGCTCAAAATAAGCGACATCTTCGATGTCGTTTTTTTTGAGCTTATCATAAGCCAATGCCCCCATTTCTTTTGCAGAAGGCAACTTCCCTTCCACAAAAACAGCGTTTGGATGAGCAATCAATTCTTTTGTTTTGGCAACCCCATTCCCTACAAAGTAAATTGGTCCTTGTTCCAAATATTCAGCATAGGAATCGGCATTCAAAATTTCGGCTTGTACTTCTCGAATAACTTGGTAATCTTTATCTAAAATAGCTGAATACACTTCTAATCTTCTGGCATCCAACATTGGAATTATGATACATTCATCAGCGTTTACCTGCCTCGCCAACGCTTCCAAAGTAGACACCGAAATCAATGGTTTATCCAAAGAAAAACATAAGCCTTTAGCGGCAGAAACCCCAATTCTCAAACCAGTATAAGACCCTGGCCCTTTACTGATTGCAATAGCATCCAATTCTGCAGGTTTTATATTGGCAGATTTCACTACCTCATCAATAAACACATGCAGGGATTCGGCATGAGAATATCCTTCACCATTATCTTCCTTTAAAACCAACGTTTCCCCATTCTTGGAAATTGCCACCGAACAATTGGTGGTTGTAGTCTCTATACTTAAAATCAACGCCATAATTCTATGGTAATCTATTCTTCTACAGGCTTACCTTCTCCTGTTTGTATTTCAATTTTATCTCCAGGCTTTAATGTTTTGGAAACAATATTATATGGCCCGGTAATGATTTCTTCTCCCTCTGTAAGTCCCGAAACTATTTCGATATTGGAGTCATCCTGAATACCGGTTTTTACAACTTTCAACTTGGCCTCATCGTTGTTTCTAACAAATACACATTCAAACTTTTCATCTAGAATACTGCTTCCCATTTTTGGAGCACTTGGACCTTTCGTTGAACTTGTATCCGTTTTGATTACAATAGCACTAATTGGCACCCCAACAACCTTATTTTTTGTAGTGGTAATAATGTCTACCGTGGCGGTCATCCCTGGTCTAAAAGGGGAATAATGCTCAGGCTTCCCTTCTGTTAAATCTTTATAGGATTCTTCCAAAATTCTCACCTTCACCTTAAAATTGGTCACTTGGTCTGCGGTTAAATCACCTTCAGCCGAATTGGCTATTTCAGTAACAAGGCCTCTAAATTCCTTCTTTAGATAAGCATCTACTTCCACTATGGCAGAGTCCCCAATTTGCACTTTAACAATATCATTTTCATTCACATCAACCTCAACTTCCATATTGCTTAAATTGGCCACTCTCATAATTTCGGTACCGGCCATTTGTTGGGTTCCTACAACGCGCTCTCCCAATTCTACATCCAATCTTGAAATGGTACCGCTCATAGGTGCATAAATCGTAGTTCTATTTAAATTGTCTCTCGACTCATTCACTGTAGCGGCTGCACTTTGCACATTAAAAAAGGCTGACTCCTTACTAGCTTGGGCAACTTCATATGTTGAAATAGCCTTATCCCAATCTGACTTTGAAATGATGCCTTTTTCGAAAAGCACTTTGTTCCTGTCGTAGTTGGCCTTGGCCTCTTTTAATGAAGCTTCTGCCTGACTTAAACCAGCTCTTGAATTTTGCAAGGTTGCTTGCGATCGGTTTAAATTAGACTGATAAATATCTGGATTGACACGCACCAAAAGGTCTCCTTTTTTCACTTGCTGACCTTCTACAATTGGTAACTCAATAATTTCTCCAGAAACCTCACTGGATAATTTCACTTCTATTTCTGGTTGGATTTTTCCTGTTGCCGAAACGGTTTCCACAATATCCATTAAGGCAATTTTTTGAGTTTCTACTACTTTAAAATTCCCTTGCTTACCAAACCAGCCAAGTTTTTTTCCTAAAATTAAAACTACAGCCAAAGCTATGATTGCGAGAAGAGCAATGAGTCCTTTTTTACTCATAAAATCTAATTAATTTGGGTGATTGGAATTCCAAAATAGAACTCCAGAACTTTGAGTTTAAATATGTAATCGTATTTTGTTCTAATAACCTGTGATTGTGAATTTTCATATTGGGTACGCGATTGGTTAAAATCAAAAGCGTTAGACAATCCCACATTGTAACGTTCCTTAGAATACTCAAAAGCCAACTGTCTTGCTTCCTCTGTTTTTTCAGCGGCTTCGTAAGCTTTTTTAGCATTCTTGGCATCATTGTATGCTTGATACACATTACTTTCTAAATCCAATTCTGCTTGCTCCAATTGGTACTTCGCCCTTTCAACATTTACCTTACCTCTATTAACGTTATTCCTAGTGGTAAACCTGTTGAAAATTGGAATGTTCAATTGAAACCCAATTGCAGTACCATCGAAAATATACAACTGGTCCAAAAATACAATTTCTTCTCCAGTAAATGGGTCTATTTGAGTACTAGACCAACGTGTATTATAACTTAAAAAACCAGACAGTGTTGGAAAATAATTTGAACGCGCCAAGGACAAATCCTTCTCGGCAATTAACAAACTTGTTTCAGCAATATTAATGTCGTTCAATTCCACCTTTGCTTTGTCGGCAATAGTTTGCGCATTTTCATTCAAAATGTCTTCAGAGATAATATCGTACTCATCGTCTACAATATCAAAATTCTGATAGTCTTTAATCTGCAACAATTGCGCTAGTCCCAGTTTTGATATAAACAATGTGTTTTCTGCAGCAATAATTTCCTGCTTCTGGGTAGCATCGGTGGCCTTAATCTCTAAAAGGTCGCCTTCCGGTAAAGTCCCAGCGTTTACCATTTCTTGAGTACGCTCCAAATTTTCTTGTGTAATCACATTTTGGGCCTGAAGCACTTTAAGTTGTTCTTTATTAAACAAAATTTGCAAAAAGGCATTCGCAACATACAACGATATGTCATCCTTCATTTTATCCAATGCATATTGAGAGGATAACTGGTTCAATTTTGCTCTTTGAAGACTTTTCCAGTTCCTTAACCCAGCAAATATATTAACCCCTGAGCTCACCCCACCGGAAGCCGATTTAAAGGTCTCATTTTCGAACTGGTTGGTGGCTGGGTTAATATTTGCTCCTGTATTTATATTATAGGATGCCGATGCACTTAGGTTCGGAAAAAAATCTGAAACCGCCTGATTTTTGTCGATATCTGCCAGCTCGGAATCCAACTCAGATTGTTGAATTGAAATATTATGCTCCAAAGCATAATCGACACATTCAATCAATGTCCACTTTTTTTCTTGGGCTTGGGATGCAAAGGAGACAAGCGCTATTAATAGGAAAAATTGTTTTTTCATAATCGATATATAAGTCTGAGGAAATGTTAAAGTGTTACAAAATTCATGAATTAATTTTGAGCATATTGAGGCGCTCCCTGTAGCTGGTTCCACACCTTAATTTTATCATCTTTTGTCACACCATTTTTTACTTCAACATATATACCATCACTAATGCCCAACTCCACATCTTTACGCTCAAACTTCTGGTCTCCTGTTTCAATTTCTACGTAAGGCAATTTGGTTTCTTTGTCATATTGCACCAAGGCTTCCTTAATAGCCAATACCTTTTCGGCTTTATCCAAAATAATGGCTGCATTGGCACTCAAACCTGCCCTAATAAAAGTCGTATCCATTTTGGTAAGCGTTCCTTTTATTTCAAATTGGATAGCACCATTTTCCTCCACACCTTTAGGAGCGATATAGTCTAAGACCGCATCAAATTCTTTGTTCTCGATAGCCCCCACAGTAATTTCCAATGGCAAACCTTCTTTAATTTTTCCAACTTCGCTCTCATCAACTTTTCCTTCAAATATCATTTTCTTGACATCTGCCAAAGAAGCTATGGAGGTCCCTTCATTAAAGTTGTTGGCTTCAATAACTTGATTCCCCACTTTCACAGGCACATCCAATACCATCCCAGAAACCGTCGCTCTTACCTGAGTTTGCGCGATATTGCCCAAACCACTGGTAGTTCCTGTTTTGATGATGTCGTAGTTCTGTTTAGCGGAGTTTAAATTGATCTTGGCCTGTTCTACACTTTGTTTCGTCTGCAAATAAGTATTTTTGATACTCTCAAAATCATTGGCTGAAATCACTCCTTTATCAAACAAAGCTTTCTGCCTATCGTAATTTGCCTGTTGGGTTTCTAAATTAATTTGTGCCGTTTGCAATGCGGTTTGGTTAGTTGCAATGCTGTTTTTGGCACTTGTTAAAGAAGACACATTTGGAATGACCCGAATTTGGGCTATCAAATCACCCGACTTTACATATTCTCCTGCTTCAATAAAAATCTCTTCTATAACTCCAGAAATATTTGGCTTTATTAGAACTTCTTCCTTTGGCACAATGCTACCCGTAGCCACCGTTTTCACAACAATGGTTTGTTCGCTTGGCACTTCAGTAGTATACTTTATAGGATCTTCCTGATTTTTTTGCCATAAGTAATATAATGCTGCAGAAAACGCAACAACTATAAAGGCAAGAATAATTACGGTTTTTGTCCTTCTCATCTGTAATGCTATTTAAATTTGGTTTGTTAGGATGTATTTCATTTTTATTCTATTCGCAAGGCATCAACGGGTTTCATTTTTGTGGCGCTATTTGCAGGTATCAACCCTGCCAACAAGCCAGATACCACCAATATGATCAATGCAGTAAACACCACGGTCATGTTTACACTTGGATTCGCAAAATTCTCAACAGGGCCACTACTGTCCAATAGGTAATTCAGTAGCCAAATCATGAAAGCCGAAAAGGAAATCCCCACCATTCCAGACAGAATGGTCAACAACAAACTTTCCTGTAGGATTTGTCCTTTAATCGTCCAAGGACTTGCCCCCAAAGCTCTGCGCACACCTATCTCCTTGGTTCGTTCCTTAACCACAATGAGCATGATGTTACTGATTCCAATAATTCCAGACATGAGTACCAAAGCCCCCACAAAATATCCCACAATGGTTAAAATAGTAAATAGGCCATTAACACGTTCAAACTGCTCGGACAAATCCCAGTGACCAATGGCTCGATCATCTTCCGGAGCTACTTTATGCCGCGATTTCATTAAATCGAAAATTTGTTGTTTTACAGAAGTAATGGTCACATCATCAACTGCTGTAATAGCCATCCAACCTACATTATCCCCTCTATTGAAAGCATTTCCAAATGTTGTAAATGGAATGTATACGGTATTGGCATCCTGTTCGCGATCTCCTTGGCTGTTGCTCATCTTAAAAGTGCCCACTACCATAAAGTTTACACCATTAATCTTGATATAAGACCCCATAACCTCCTCCCCTTTATCATAAAGCCCCTTTACAACATCCGTCCCAATAACACACACCTTGCGTTTGGTATTGATATCGGAATAGCTAATGAACCTTCCTTGTAGAATGTCCATGGGCTGCTGGTTAATATACTCCGGATAATCGCCATAAATTTCAAAGGCTCCTGTTTTGGTTCCTCTTGTAACATTGTTGGAACCCATGAATCCCCCCAATTGATTTCTGGGAGACACATATTTTAGATTGGGCACCTGAGCCTTGATAGCTTCTACATCGTCCAATTTATAACTGAAGTTGCGTCCTTTAGGCATTCCTTTATAGGGCATGGAAGTTCTTTGGGTCCACATAAACATGGAATTAGTGGCAAAGTCGCCAAAATCGGCGGTGACCCCATTTTTTAGTCCATTGGTTAGAGCCAGCAACAATACCAATATAAAGATACCCCAAAAAACCCCGAAAGCCGTTAAAAAGGTTCTGAATTTATTGGTAGCAAGTGCCTGTAATATTTCGTCCCAACGATCTTTATTAAACATATTATTCGTCCCTTAATGCCTCGATAGGCTTAATTTTTGCAGCTCTATATGCCGGAATAAACCCAGCCAATGCTCCTGCAAATACTAAAATAAATACTGTGGTTATGGCAATGTTGAAATCAACTTGCGGGTATTTTATAAAATCACTTTCTACTTGAGGGCCGACGGCTTCCAATAATGCCAATCCAGATATCAAACCAAATAATCCTGAAAACATAGTTACAAAAACAGCTTCCTGGATGATCATGCCGATTATAGACCATGGTAGCGCTCCTAAAGCCTTTCTAATTCCAATCTCTTTGGTACGTTCTTTTACAATAATGAGCATGATGTTTCCAACTCCCACAATTCCTGCGATAATCGTTCCAATCCCTACAAACCAAAACACGGCTTTAATAGTATCAATAAGCTTATATATTTTTTTAGCTTCCTCAAGGGTGTTATAAACTCTAACTGCCCCAGTATCATCTGGAGCTACTGTATGCATTTGCTTGATTTGGGATTCAATTTCTGTGGAAATATTTTGCGATAAGGTAACCGCATCTGAGAAATTATCGGACATCTCCACTGTGAACAACATGTTTCGAATATTGTCCCCAATATTAAATACCTTTTGTGATGTAGATATGGGTATATAGGCTTGATCTTCTTCCCTGTCACCTCCAGGATCAGAAAACACACCAATCACCTTAAAATTCATGCCATACATTAGGATGTTCTTGTCTATGGCATCTTCATCCTTAAACAAGTCCCGTTTCAGTTTGTTCCCTATAACGGCCACCTTTTTGGCTTCATCAAGGTCTGCCTGATTTAAAAACCGTCCTTTTAAAATATCCGCATTTTCAATAAACTGATGATCGGGCATCACTCCCCTAATGCGGTAACTTCCTGTTTGGTTTCCATAAGTCATGGTCACTCCCCACATTCCATGAAGAGACGATTCATACTCCAAGTAATCTTTATACTTGGTAGAAACCATATCAAAATCACCGTTCTTTAGTTGGACATAGCGACCAGGGTTAAGACCTTTGTATTCTTTTGTAGTTCTATTGGTCCAAACGGTTATCATGTTTGTGGCATCCCGCTGAAATTGTGAAGTCACGCCATTTTCGATGCCTTTACTGAAGCCTAACAAAATGACAAGAATAAAAATCCCCGAAGCTACCGAAAGCCCGGTTAAAAACGTTCGAAGTTTATTTTTTCGGAGCGTTTCAAAGATTTCCTGCCATCGTTCAATATCAAACATATTGGGAAGCCCTTACTTGTTCTACTAAACTATCATCAATAATTACCCCATCCTTAAGGTTTACGATTCGCTTTGTCATATTGGCGATATCGTGCTCGTGAGTCACTACCAAAATGGTTTTACCTTCATCGTTAATCCCTTGAATCAATTCCATCACTTCATAGGAAGTCGCCGTGTCCAATGCCCCAGTAGGCTCATCGGCCAACAGTACCTTTGGGTCACTTGCCAAAGCCCTAGCAATGGCTACCCTTTGCTTTTGCCCTCCCGAAAGTTCACTTGGCAAATGGTTGGACCAAGGCCCTAAACCCACCTTTTCCAAATAATGCCTTGCCTTATCAATGCGTTCCTTACGCTTGATTCCTTGATAGTATAAAGGCAAAGCCACATTATCTAAAGCGCTTTTGTAATTTATTAAGTTGAAAGATTGAAAAATAAAGCCTAAGAATTCATTTCTATATTTCGCGGCAATTTTCTCGTTGAGATTTTGAATAGGGAAACCATCCAAAACATATTCACCGGAATCGGCTTCGTCCAGCATGCCCAAAATATTTAATAAGGTAGACTTGCCAGAACCAGAAGAGCCCATAATAGAAACAAGCTCACCTTCTTTTACATTAAAGTTAATTCCCTTCAACACATGGAGACTATTACTCCCCATATGGTAAGACTTGTGAATATTCTTTATTTCAATCATAAATAGATAGTTATAGCCTATACAATGTTACATAAAAGTTAAAACCTTTTATACTAACAAACTGTTAAGAATTACTTAACTAGGTATACTATTAAGACTGAAATGATTAAAAAATGTTACACTAAAATGGAACTATTTTGATTTTTCTGCCCGAAAGAACTTGTAATAGATAATAACTCCAATACCTCCAATCAAAATATATGGAATGGCCATAAGGTACACAATCCCATTATTCACACCTTCTGCAGTCGATTGCCCCTCTTCACTCTCCAAAACAGCGCGACACATCGCACATTGCGCAAAAGAGTTCAATGACAACAAAAAAGCGATACAGAGGATGGTCCATCTAGACTTCATAACTACGCGTAATAAGGTGAAATCATTATATATACCACGACTCCTGTAACAGCCACATATAACCACATAGGAAACGTGATTTTTGCAATTTTCTTATGCCTTTCAATATTATTGGTAATAGCTCGAACATAGGTAATCAACACAAAAGGGATGATCACTATTGAAAGAATAATATGGGTTATTAGAATGAAATAGTAGACATAAGCTATAACTCCTTCCCCTCCAAATTTTGTAGAATCACTCGTCATATGATAGGCTACATACATTACCAAAAACAGTACGGAAAGAATAATGGCAAACTTCATTAAACCTTCATGCAAGCTTACCTTTTTATTTTTAATGGCCAAAAATGCTAACACCAAAACCAAAGCGGTTACCGCATTGATAGCTGCGTAAATAGGAGGCAAAAAGGTTAAAGGCTCAACATCAAAGCCCATTTTTCGAAGGTTCACACCAAAAAGGGCCGCCACAGCCAACGGAATTGCAACCGATAAAATAACAATCCACTTATTATATTTTTTCTCTTCCAAGACTTGTTGATTACTCATATCTATTTCGTAATTGATAGCTATATTTATTTACTCCTTCAATAATTGTGCAATGTCTTCCTTAAGCATTGTAATTTGTTGCTCTTGGCCTTCATCGTCTTTTTGTTCTGCTTCAGAAATTATCCCGTTGTAAAAAATCAAAGGATTTCCAGCAACCACTCTTGAACGGATAAATCCATTTTTGTCGATTAAGGCAAAATTCCCAGAATGTTCAAAACCACCGGCTACTTCTTCATTTTCCCCGGTATACAGGTTGAAGCCTACATTCGCCAACTCGTAAATAGCATCTTTATCGCCTGTCATTAAATGCCAGTTAGGATTTGTGATGCCATAATTATCGGCATAAGCCTTCAAAACTTCAGAAGTATCGTGCTCTGGATTGATGGTAAAAGATGCAACGCCAAAATCTTCAAATTCCTTGAATTCATTTTGAATCTGAACCAAGTTTTTGTTCATTTTTGGACATATGGACGGGCAAGTTGTAAAGAAAAATTCTACTACATACACCTTTCCTTCGTAATCCTTATTGGTAATTTGATTTCCATTTTGATCGACAAAACTGAAATCTGGCACTTTTTTAGGCTCGCCATTAATGTTCAAAAAAGCCAATTCGGAAGTTGCAACCTCCTTCTCTTTGGTTTTGGTCTGATCACTTCTACTTTCGTTTCTAGTGATATCTTCATTTGTAATCCTATCGACAATTTTTGGAACAAAAATGATTCCAAAAACCAAAATGATAAAGGCAATCCCTACGTATGAATAGTTTGTTTTATTGCTCATCTTTATGTTCTTTTAAATCGTTGGCACGTCTTTGGGTAGAATCGTAGTTCCCCTTTCTGCGCTCACGGTATTCAGTAAACAAAATTCGTAAATCTTCGGCACTTAACTTATTTTTCAACTCAGCAACTTCAATGGCACTGTATGAGTATAACGGGTAGGGTGCTAAATTCTTTTTCTTTTCCCAATCTTCACGATCGTCAGTCCTTCCACGTTGTTTCAAATCGGTATCTACAATGAATACTTGCTCCGTAGAAAGGTTTTCATTCAATCCCATATCCGATTTCAAACTTTGGAAAACAGTTTGGATACTTGCTTCATCAAGTGTTATGAAATGCCAAAAGCGCATGTCTTCATAACTGGCAATTTCCTTGAACAATTCTTCTGCTTCAGTTTTGGCCTCTGGCGTTACCAATATGACAATTTGAAACTTCTTAAAACCTTTGAATTTGTCATAGATCAATTCCTTCAGGTTTAAGGCTGGCGTAGATTGTTCCTTTGGATGCTTTCCAAAGAATCCCAAAACCGTTAAATGATCCTTCAATTGGATGTCGGAATCGCTTCTTTGCGGTAAATCCTGAACATTCTCATGAACGATTTCCAAAGTATTGTAATTATCGTTTGAAAGCGATAAAACCAGAACAAACATTACTGGCAGCAAGAAGAGAATTCCCAATACCAGATTACGCTTTACTTGATTGTTTTTCATGGGTGCAAAAATAAAAAAGACGGTTGAATAACCGCCTTTTTTGTATCTATTTAACGTTAAGCAACGTTCTTAAAAATCACTTTTGATATACCCTGATGAATATACCCCTTGAATATAATCACCTTCGGTTAAAAGAATGAACGCTAAGTAGCAAATCAAGAATACTCCTGTCCATACCACAGCTCTTCTCAAACCTGAAGTTTCATCTCTCATGTGCATGAAGTCCCAAGTAATGTAATAAGCCTTTACAAGTGTCAAGATGATGAAAATCCAGTTTAGTAATTTCATCCCGATTACTTTCCCCATAAACATTTCTGGCTTATAGATACCTAAAACAACTTCAACAGCTGTAATAATGGAAAGTAACACCAATACTCCCCAAATTTTTTGAGTGTTGGATTTAAACTTAACTAATCCTCTTAAAATCTCTAATTTATGTGCGTGTGCCATTGTAACTATTTTATCTAAATTAAACTAGGTAGAAGAATGTAAATACAAATACCCAAACTAAATCTACAAAGTGCCAGTAAAGTCCAACTTTCTCCACCATTTCGTAGCTTCCTCTTCTCTCATAAGTTCCCAATATAACATTGAAGAAAATAATGATGTTAAGAACCACTCCAGAGAATACGTGAAAACCGTGGAATCCTGTAATAAAGAAGAAGAAATCAGCAAATAACGGTGACCCGTACTCATTTACGTGCAAGTTAGCACCTTCAACCACCATTTTACCATTAGTTTTAAGCGCTTTTAAAGACTCCTCTCTTGTCAACACTGTCTTGTGTCCGTGTTCATCAAGTGTTTGGGTTCTTACCAAAATATCACTGTGAGACTCCAATCCTTTTACTACTTCTTCTACAGTATAGGTAGGCAAAGAAGATTCTCCAACAAACCAAAGTCCATTTTTATTTTCATGAGTTGTACGCTCAGAGTGTTCAGCCACCACAAAGTCACGCAATGCTACACGCTCTCCTTCAGCATTTACAAATTGAAGAATGTTTCCTCCTTTAGTTTGAACTGCTCCATAGTCTCCTTGAATAAAGGTAGCCCATTCCCAAGCTTGAGATCCAACGAAGATCAAACCACCAATAATGGTCAAGAACATATAGAAAGTCACCTTAGACTTCTTCATGTGGTGACCTGCATCTACAGCCAATACCATAGTCACGGAAGACATAATCAAAACAAAGGTCATGAAAGCAACGTAAATCATAGGCAATTCTTGCCCGTGTAAAAACGGAACGTGGGTAAAAACCTCATCCGCTATAGGCCAAGTTCCGATGAATTTGAATCTTGAAAATCCATAAGCTGCCAAAAATCCAGAAAAAGTTAAAGCATCCGAAACGATGAAAAACCACATCATCATTTTACCATAACTTGCCTTAAGAGGCTCATTTCCACCTCCCCAAGTTTTGCCTTCTGTACCAGTATTCACTACTGTAGTATTCATATTAAGCGTTTATTTTGTTAAAATTTGCACAAAAATAATCATTTTATCCATCTAACGAAACTTCGCTTTCATATTTTCAAAACAAATGCTTGATAAAGAAAGGGAATTCCTAAAACGGGATAAAAGTCAAATATATACTATCCTATATAATTTAAAAATAAAAATAGGAATATCCACAAGATATCTACAAAATGCCAGAAAGTTGCAGACAGTTCCACCCCTAGCATTTCCTTTGAAGAATACTTTTGTTTAAAATGGTTATAAATTACCACCAAAATTGAAAGTAAGCCAGCCACTACGTGCGCAATGTGAGCTGCGGCAATGATGTACACAAAGCTCATGGTAACATTGCTGGTAGGACCTGTAAAATTATACCCCAAGCCAATAATTTGGGAAAAACCTAAAAATTGACTGTAAATAAACACCACTCCAAGGACAAATGTTAAACATAAAAACAGAGTCGCGAGACTTCTATTGTCTTGTTTTAAGGCTCGCTTTGCTAAAACAAAAGAGATACTGCTTAACACGATAACCACTGTACTCACTATAAAAGCACTCGGCAACTGAAAATCATTCAGCCAATCCGGGCGACTTTTACTAACAATTACGGCACTGGTTAATCCTGCAAAAGACATAAACAATGAAATGATACCAAACCATAGCATCATTTTTTTAGCTCTTGCGTTTTTCTCCTGAAAGGTTCCTTCGGTTAAATCCATTTATCTCAAAAATTTATCTAAAACGTATACTATCTGTAATAAAGTAATGTATGATACACTGGCCAACATCAATTGTCTGGCTGCTTGGACGGTTCTTTTCTTAAATAGATCCAAGGCATAATACAACATTAGACCGCCTAACAGAAATACAATAATTGCGGCTACAACGGAAAGTTTTAAATCGCCTGTAAATCCAAACACCGGAATAATCGACACCAAAATAGTCCAGATGGAATACATAATGATCTGCACTGCAGTTCCTTTATCGCGTTTTCCTGTTGGCAACATAAAAAAGCCTCCCTTTTTGTAATCGTCAAACAAGAACCAACCAATAGCCCAAAAGTGTGGAAACTGCCAAAAGAATTGCAAGGCAAATAAAGTACCTGGCTCAATTCCAAAGTGATTTCTAGCGGCTACCCACCCCAACATAAAAGGAATGGCCCCAGGAATTGCCCCAACAAAAACCGACAATGGTGTTTTGGTTTTTAATGGCGTGTAAACACTGGTGTATAAAAAAATGGAAATGGCCCCATACATGGCCGTTCTTGGATTGATAATATATAAGGTGATTATTCCCAAAATGGTAAACAACACCGCAATTGCAAACCCTGTATTTACCGACATACGTCCCGCAGGAATCGGCCTGTTTTTAGTACGGTCCATCTTGGCGTCCAAATCGCGCTCAATAATCTGGTTGAACGCATTGGAAGCTCCCACCATAAAATACCCGCCAAAGGCCAGAAGTATCAAAGTGGTCAATTCTATACTTTCGGCACCCAACAAGTACCCTGCTATGGAAGAAAAAACAACACTAACCGAAAGTCTTATTTTAGTGATTTCCTTAAAATCAGAAAATACTGAACTTATTGAAACTGAAGAATTTTTAATACTCAAACCCGTAAAATTTGTCGCTGTAATTTTTGCGTGGGCAAAGATACTTTATTAATTCTTATTGGACAATGCCGTTCTTTGGTTTATTTTGAAGCCTTTAGAATGGCGAATCGGAAGGTTCTATAACCACATTTTTGTCATCATCAACATAAAAGAAAAACCAACAAAAACAAGCATTGGCTTCAATCTAGCTTTAGGGAGCTCACCTCGCTTTATCAAAAGAGCAGAAATACCCAATACAAATACTAAAGACAGAAACGAAATGATGAGCTTTGAATTGCCTTCTTCAAAATTGGAAGGAGACACCACAAGAATATTAAACATAACGACGCCGAAAATTAGCTTTTTCAGCGTTGAGGAGGAAGCGTTGGTTAGTTTTATCATAAGAGAATAAAATTACTTTTTCAAGGATACAAAAAAAATTAGAAATCGTAATACCAATTGAACAAATCTGTTCTCACGCCTAAGCTAAACCAAAAGGTATCCCTATTGGCCAAATCCGCTGAATTGGTTTCTGGATTGAAGTTTCTAAAAGTAATATTGGTGAACAACTTCAAATTACTCACTGGATTGATAATGTATCCTGTTTGCAATTCAGCATTGAAACTATTGGTTGTAATCCCCTGCCCTACTTCCACCCCTGTATCAAATGGACGCTCATTGTAATTACGATAGATATCGCCTCCGTAGCTAAAACTGTCTTCCTCTGTATTGTAATCGAACCCGCGTTTTCCAATGATGAATTTCGCATCGGCAAACCAACGTCTGTAATTATAACGACCTATAACGACAAGCTCACTAAAATTGGCGCCCCAAAGGTGGGCCATAGATTGATTGTTATGTCCATAGTTCAATACTATGGTGTTGTGCGAATAGGTATAAGGCCTTACTCTATTATACTCCAACTGCAGCATTAAATTATCCACTTTGAAGGCATTGAAATATTTTATCCCAATTTGATATCCGAATTTGTTTTTCCAACTTTTGTTTCCGCCTTTCACCGCTCCTAAGGAGAATTCGTCCAAAATAAACTGACTGTAAAGATTCACCTTATTGTTCCATTTATATTTAGCCGAAGCCCCTACAATAGCATTACCTGCTCCTTGACCAGATTCAAATTCAAGTGCCCTGAAAAAGATAATTGGGTTAAGATAATTGATATCAAATCCACGTCCGTTGGTATCGGTCCATAATACAGATTCAAAAAAACCTAGGTTCAATCGTTTGGAAACATTCCAACTCAAATAGTGGTTGGCCATGTATTTGGTCAAAAAGGATTTGTCCTCAATAATCTCTGGTCGCACATCCCTTAACCACATCCAAGTATTGGTATACTTTATTTTCCAAAACTTCGTATTCAGCTTAAAAAAGGTATGCGGACTCGCCACATCACTTTGGAAAAGGGAGCGATACCCATCTCCTATAAAATTCTTTCCATGCCCAAACTGTATATTAATGAACTTTGCAGGGGCATAGGACAAGTAAGCTTCGGCCACAGGGTAATCATAACCACCATCCTTAAACGCTTTTCCAATACCTCTTCCTGGAACAATAGCAGGATCGGGCCCAAAAGCTTTTAAGCTTTCGGCATAATCATTAAAATATTGCGCAAACCGCCCTTGACTTTCATAAACTGAAGTTGAAAAGTTCAAGGTCTTCCCTAAACCTCCCTGCACAATCAATCCACGTGTATTGTTATAAGTAGAATTGAAATCGGCCTCAGTGTCCTTACCAACTTGTAGGTCAAAAATAGGATCGATAATAAACCAATAGTCCTTTCCCTGTACCTGAACCAAATGCTCATCCCATAGTTTTCTACCCCACCAACCATCACTTCCTTTGGCCAAGGATTCCTTCTCAGCCTTAAAATCATAATACGGAGCTACCTCAGCATACACAAAAGGCTTAGCTGCCGTATGGCTGTTAGTTCCCAAGACATTCATTTGTCCATCAAAACGGGCATAATAGGTATGCGTAAAAGGAATGTTTAACTGACTGCTGTATTCCAGCTTTTCGTAGGGTACAATGTCATTATTGATACTATCGTATTCTTTGGAAACGGTTTCATTTAAATCGGTGATGCTATGCACCGGTTCTGCCGAGGCATAAGCCTCATTAGAAATTTTCTGAGGATTGACCAAAGGAATTTTTACCGATATAGAATATTGAAAATAGGTTGGATTACCATTATGAGTCCCTGGAGCAATTTTTGGCAGTTCGCCAAATATACGTTTCACTTCAGCCTCTAAACTTTCATACACAGCATCTACATACAATACTTTGAAAACCCCTTTGGCATCCACTTCAAATAAAATTTTAATGTCCCCTTGATAGTTCTCTTCCTGTACTATATCCGGAACCTGAAAATTATCGAAAATATACTGGTTGATTTTATTGTTGAAACAAACTTTGAGATTGTCTATGGATTCGGTTTCACATCCAGGAAAAACAGGGGATTTTTGATAGCTTTCTGTATTTTGGGAAAATCCATATACACAGAAAAACATAAAAAAACATAGAGTGATGCGCTTCATAAAATTCGGTCGGCCTTTGATGGCCGAAATATACTACTTTTTCAAAAAAAGCCCATTAAAAAACCGTTACCCAACAAAGAGTAACGGTTGAATAAACAAAACAACAACAATTTAATCTTGAACCTTAAATGTGATAGGTAAAGAATATAACACATCTACAGGTTGGTTTCTTTGCTTACCAGGAGTCATCAAA
Source organism: Mangrovimonas sp. sgz306409 (assembly GCF_059735265.1). Taxonomy (NCBI): domain Bacteria; kingdom Pseudomonadati; phylum Bacteroidota; class Flavobacteriia; order Flavobacteriales; family Flavobacteriaceae; genus Mangrovimonas; species Mangrovimonas sp. sgz306409. Next base: position 41,280 of record NZ_JCAPEU010000011.1, on the reverse strand, counting down.
GGAATTTTATTAATCACTCTCTTGGCTTCATCCTCCAATTCTGGCCTAGGCGCTCTTGCCCTAATACCATTTACCTGTCCAGTTTTATCAATCTTAAATTCAACGTAAATCCTTTGTATGCCGTGAAGCCCCAACTCTTCAGCAATATTTGGTGAAAACTTTCTATTTACTAATTTGGCAATTTTCTCAGACATACACTTTTTACGGGCATCATTTCCTTTAGCTTTTTCACACCCAGGATACACAGGCACATCCTCGATTTTACCAAAAGGAATAACAACGTTTTTATCAATCTTAACTACATCAATAGCTCCTGGATCAAAAATCTTATCACTTACATTCTGATCTGAAGTTATAACATTTTGAACCGGAAGATCAACAGTTGAATCATCAACTAATTTAGGAGGTTCTGTAATCAATTTAGATTTCACTTTTGACTTCTCGTCTTTTTGTGGTACAGGTTCTTCATAAACTTTAAATTTCTGCATCACGAATTCAATCGGGGCCTCCTCATCAACCATAGCCTTTTCATACCCTGGAATCTTGGTTTCAAATTCCATTTCAAAAAGACCATACACGCCCAAAAGGCATAGAATTAACCCTATCTGAAAATATAGGGTAGAGTTTTTTTGTAAATTTACCTCATGCTTTTGTGATTTTGTCACGGTTGTTTTGCTCTGGCCAGCAAGACAACGTTCTTTGTTAAGATTTTTCATAATATTGAATTTAAGATGTTAATATTATGCCAAAACACAAGAAGCATACCAAAAACAAAAATCCCGCCTAAAACTTAGACGGGATTTTTAATATTATGAAATTTCTCTTCTTAATCCTGAACTTGGAACAAGATTGGTAACGAGTATGGTACAGTTACCGCCTTACCTCTTTGCATACCTGGTTTCATTTTAGGAAGCAAACCGATAACACGTTTTGCTTCTTTTTCCAAACCTGGGTGCGGTGCTCTCGCCATAACATTGGTAATCTCACCATTTTTGTCAATCTTGAAAATTACGTTGATACGTTGTCTTCCTGAAAGACCAAGTTCACTCGCCAAATCTGTGTTGAATTTCTTGTTTACAAACTGGCTGATTTTTTCAGACATACATGCCTTCTTAGCATTGTTCCCCTTTTCTTTTTCACATCCAGGGAAAACTGGTACGTTTTCAATTACAGCAAAAGGAACCTCGATTTCTTCTTCTACCTCTTCTACAACTACCTCTTCAACTTCTACGATTTCTTCTTCTTGACTAGTCTCAGAAGATTCGATTACAGTTTCCTCAACTTCCACTTCATCCTCTACTACCTCAATAACTTCAGGAGCTGCTGGTGGTGGTGGCGGTGGTGGCGGTGGTGTTTTAAGCTGATCGGTAATTGGGATTTCTTCCTCCAATTCCTCGTCCATGGTCAACTGACCTATGTCAATTGCAGCCTTGTCGTACGTTTTGTAGTTAATTGCCAAATTGGTTAGCAACAACATTAAAGCCAAGCCCACTGCGAAATAAATCGAGCTATTTCTGCCTACGTCGGCCTTGGTAGTTTTTTTCGGTTCCATATCTTAAAACATTTAAGAATGCTAAAATAACCAATTAATAGTTAAAAAAGCAAGCGATTATTTTAATTTAACTTAAGGTTCACCATAAGCTTTATGATGATTATGCCCACTACAACCCCTACAAAATTGGCCAACATATCGTAGGCATCTAAGGTTCTTGTAGTTGACAATGTTTGTTGTAATACCTCAATAATAATGCCATAAAGCACAATTATTGTCCCTGAAATTAAAATTTTATGTTTCACTTGGGTTTGCCTAAAAAAGTTAAACCCCAACAACATAAAAACGGTATACGCTCCAAGGTGATACAACTTATCATCAAAGGATGAGCCCAGACTTGGCATTTTGTGAATGTTTACCAGGCTCAAAGAAGTTAATGCTACCACATAAGCAAGCAGTAGTATTAACGCAATGGGCTTAGGCACCGATGAGCGCTTTATAATCGTCAGCAGTCATCAATCCTTCCAATTGCGAAAGGTCTGAACATTTTACCTTGATCATCCATCCTTCTCCATAAGGATCACTGTTTACCAACTCAGGAGCATCTTCCAAGGCATCGTTAAATTCGATGATTTCACCAGATACTGGCAAAAACAAATCAGATACAGTTTTAACGGCTTCTACAGTTCCAAAAACTTCTTCTGCCTCCAAAGTTTCGTCCAATGTCTCAACTTCTACGTAAACAATATCTCCCAATTCGCCTTGCGCGAAATCTGTAATTCCTACAGTTACAACATCGCCTTCTACTTTAACCCATTCGTGGTCTTTAGTGTACTTTAAATCTGCCGGTATATTCATTTTGTGTGTAATAATTAATTGGCACAAAAATAATTTTTTAAAACCTGAATCTCCTAATTTTATCTGATTTTTTTCAATAGAAAGCGGCTTCGCTGGATTAATTTCCGAAATTATACCTCAGCGTGATTCCAGACCTAATGGTTGTTTGTGGGAAGGCTGTTGAAATCGCGTAGTCTGAGAACGAATAATCGAAATAGAAAATTCCTGTTAAGTATTTACTGAAGGCATAATCGGCCTTATACTTCACGCCCCACAAAGTTTGTCCAGAGGTAACTTGATTATTGTCCAAATCCAAATACCTTATAATAGTCTTGTTGTCCCTTACCGACACATCCAAGGACATGTTTAAATCACTCTTAATGATTTGTTGCGGACCTGCAAGTTTGGAACGAATACGCACATCCTTAAAGCGGTACCCTAGCCCCACAATATATTCCTTCCCTTGGATTTCGGTCATCAAATTATTGTCGAAACTCAGAGATAAAATTCTATCTTTCTTAATTTCTCCAAGAATCTTCACCGAATTTTTCATTTCAAAATCAATACGCACAAGCGGACTGAACTGCTCTTCCAAGTTGATGTTACTATATAAGGTTCTGCTCTTAAAGTTGCCCGACTGATTGAACACATCTGGATCCTGACTATCATAATCCAAGGTTGGATCGGCAGCCACATAATCTAGATTGGTGCGGAACTGGTTAATTGTATAACTGGAACGGTAACCATGGGTAATTGAGAAACGTTTGAAGTTCTTTTTGAACCACTTCATCTTCATAAACCCGGTATACTTCAACTGCCAGTTTGGAATTGGGAAATCCCTAAACGCCGATAGTTTTACATTATCTGGATTGGATCCTGTGTAGGCAGACACAAAGGCCGGCAATAATACTGCCTGACTGTTCTTACCAAAACCTAATGGATAGCCTTCTGCATCCAATTCATACGTATTGTTACCATAAAACTCCTGCGCCAATCTGTGGGCAATCACCATACGGTTTGCTCTAAAATCGTTAAAGGCATCCGACTGAGTTTCATCACTGGTACTAAAGGCTGTTTTAATAAGTGAGGTAGTAATGTTGAAATTTCCATAGGAATTTTGGATTAAAGAGTTATAATCCAATTCTCCATCAGCGTCCATATCTTCAACCCTAAAGTTCTCGGTCATGTTTTCAGAATACAATCTCCCCCCAGTGATATCAATCTTTAAATCTGGTATCAATTCTACATTGGCAGAATAATCCAAAGTTTGATTGGTCAATTCGGTATACTGTTGGTTGAAGTTAGGGAATACGGTTAACCAACCATTTCGGGCGGCCATATCCCTAATGTCTCTTTGGCTTCCAAAAGTATATCCAAAAGTAGGCTTGGTGGTTCCTATAAATCCAGGGGTTCTCGTATATCCCGGCAAATAGGTACCATTATTTTCAGAATAATTTATCTGAACTCTTTTCACCATGGTCAATACATCCACGGCAGCACCTACTACTTTACTTTGCTTCTTGTTGGACTGGTTACGGGCATCGGCGCCATTTACCACACGCTTACCATCCTTATCTCTAGTTTGCGGCTGTCTAGTTGTACGCCTAGATTTTTTCTTCACCAAACCTAAGTAGCTATAAAGCTTCTCCATATTAAGCGAAGAATTGAGAGCATGGGTATTGGCATTTTGGATAGAGTTCCCCAAATCGTAATAGCTAGTCACGCCATCTTCATCGGTATACTCAAAATTGGTATTCAAATCAGATCCTTTTTGCCATTGGAAATCTCCCGTATAGGAATACGTGGCATTCAAGAAACTCAGGGTTGGAATTTTGTTCAACGGAATTTCATAGTTCAACTGGAACTGTTGGTTCTGAATGTTCGGATCTCCCAATTCAAAGAAGCCATCCCAAACATTTAAAGTTGGATCTTGCCTTCCGTTTATTTGATCATCGATAAAGTAATTCCTAACAATATTGTTATTGGAAGCATTAAAATTGAAACTCAAATTATCGGTCACAGCATAATTTAAGGCATACTGAAAATCGAAGGTATAGTTTCTTCGATAAAGTTCATCAATACCAATATTGTTTCCAGTAAGTTCAACTTCCCTAAATTTTTGTTTGTTGAACTGGCGAATGATATCTGTATTCACCGAGAAACTGGTAGGCATCATATTTAGGTTGAAATCCTTCAGTATCTTCCAATATTTCCCAGTAAACAAGGAATCGTTCTTTTTGAAAGGCTCCACTTTCTTAGGCGTAAAATTATAATTATAGTTCACCCCAGCCCTTACTCTTTGGTCTAAGGAATTCTCAATCTCAAAGTCGCGGTGTTCAACTTTATTATAAGAATAGTTGAAAGTCAAGTTCTCCGGATCATACACATGCGGTTTCGCCTCGGCTGCCCTTTGCTTTTTCACACCAATAAAATTGATGCTCTTACGCCTTGTGTAATCTTCAGATTGCTCTCTTATCTGTTTTTTCTCCTCTTCTGAAGTGGCCGCATCCAATCGTGATTCCAAAGTAAGGTCATTATAGTACTGATCGTATTTTGGTGTAATCAATTCCTCTTCCTGCCCATAGTTGAACGGTACTTGAATACCCCATTTCTTAGGTAACAATTGCCCAAGATTTACATTGGTCACTACATTGTACTGCTGAACATCTTCCCTACTTCTTTCATTTGGTCTTTGCTCTACCGAACCAAAACCAGAAGTACTTTGTCTACCCGTAGCACTTACATTGGCAAAATCTGCCACGTTACCATCTACACCTACCACGGCAGCCCAACCACCTTCATTATGCAAGTCGGATAGACGCAATTCATTAAACCAAACCTCTCCACACACATCATAACCTGAACCTCCTGTTTGGGCCGATGTAATATTTTTTAAACCTACCATCAACACTCTAATGTCTCCGAAATTAGGGTTACCTTTTATGGCGATACGCTGTTGTCCAGATGTATATTCTGAAAATTCAGACACTGGGTTTTCACTCACCGAACCATCAATAACGTCATAGAATGTTGGATCGTCATTACTTAAAGTTCCGTCAAAAATTCCTTTAGACTTGATTTGTTGCAATAACTCCAATGGCAAGTTGATTTCGTTTTCCTCTGGCCATACTGCAGTTGCAGAAATTCCTCCAGAAGACACCTGTAATGGTACTTCAATTTGATAGAAGTTGTCGGTGAAGTCGTTACCCATTCTAATAAATCCGACCAAATCGTTATCATTCAAGGTACCAGACTCCCCATTTTCAGCATGCATAAACATTCTCAGTTTTTTATACTGACGCATGTCTATATTAATGTTTTTGAATACCCCTTTGGAATCTGTAGCTTCCAATTGACAAGTCTTTACAACTAGAGATTGCTCATTTTGGCGAACGATATTATTGTTGTTGTTCAACTCTTCCAATTCCACACCAGGAGGCAACACATAATTCCCTTCATTTTCTTGAAGTCCAACAACACCTGTACTGAATTCTAAGTTCGGGCTTTCATTGGTAGGGTCATTATCCAAATCTCCTGTAAAACGACGCCAATCGCTACGTACCAAATCCAAAGTTGCGAAACGCAATACCGTTGGTTGGGTAAATTCCTTTAAATACATACGAGCAAAACGCACCGATCTAATATCGGTAATTCCTCCTACGGCAACTCTATCAGAAGCATTGATTGGAATTCTAAATTGATACCAAACCACTTCTCTAGTTTCACCATTAGGCAAGGTTACTTCACGGGTTTTGATATCGTTGATTTTTTCGTTGTTCTCGTTTAAGGTGGAAGGCTTGATATCAATGTTATACTCAAAATAACTATTGATCGTGTTCATGGTATTATCCCTGTTGATATCCTCTACATCTGGTTGGGTTGTTGAACCTCTATTGGTATCAGTAAACGTTTCCGGTGAATTCCCTTCGGTACCATTATACTTTTTATAGCGCTCAAAAATATCTCCATCCGTATTTAGGAAGTAAGTATAGTTATCCTTCGCAGGGTCTTCCCCAAAGTTTCCAGCTACACCCAACTCACTTAACATTTGGGCTTCTTCAATATCGTCGTAACCGTCATACCCAACATCTTGGTTGGTACGCTCCTGACCTGTTGTGGCAAATGTGTAGATCAAGGATTGGTTCTGCGGAACGACGTATGGCTTGTCAACTGACAAGTTATTTTGAAGAAAATCTATATTTCCATCTTCCGGTAAGCCATTCTCAAATTGCTTTTTACCGTCCTTAAGAATATCCTCAGAAATATTCCCAAGGTTGATACTTAAGGTTCCTCCTGGGTTTGAAGGATTGTCCAAGAAAGGATCCTGAACCCAGAATTCGATGTATTCAACGTTCGCCTGCTCAAAATCGGTAGAGGTAATCTGTCTAGTAATCCCCGCCCAAGAATTAATTGGATTGTCCAATTCACCATCGGCAGCAGAAGCTTCAAAGTTATATGGCCCTCTTTCCGAAGGATAGTAAGCCAAATCCAAGGTATAGATTACCGTACTTTGGCCCTGTACCAAATCTACCTGAGGGAATACCTCATCTATAAATACCCTTCTCGTATAAAGGTTAGAGATATCGTCATCGTTAATTCCGGTAGGTCTCTGTGTACTATAGAAAATAGGGTCAATGGTATACCAGTTCAAAAAGGCACGGTCAAAACCATTTTGTAACCCATTGTCATCTTCTCCACCAAATCCGGGATAATTGCGTCCTAGTCCAACAGGTCTACTCGACAAGTACCATGTCAACGGCGACAATAAATCGATGGCACCTTGTGTCCCTTCAAAATCATCTACATATGAAGTGGCTTCATTATTGAAATCGGTGCCTTTTGGAGCCCCTGGCAACAAGTAAGCAAATTCTCCCCTAACCGACATATTGGATGGCACATCGGTATCTATGTTTGGCAACTTATTTACCATTCTAGTTAAAAATGGCACTTCTGTAGAATAGTTTCCATTTAGTCCCAAAATAGTATTGTTAATAGGCTCTGTATTGTAATTTGCCTTTTGTGTAATTGGGCGCTCACTTAAATTCAAGAATGTTCCTCCCAAGACAAAATTCTCATTAAATTGATGTTCTACATTCACCCCTGCAAAACGTCTTGTCTGTTGTCCAAAAACCGCATTGTTTTCAACGGACACATTAATAGGCGTATTCGACGCTTTTAAGGCTTCGTCCAAAATTTGAACACGCCCCAATTGATAGTTCACCGTATAATCGATTCCTTCCACTAACACACGTCCACCTGCAGTTACCACTACCGAACCTCTTGGCACATTGAAAGCTCCTAATGGAATACCATCCCCGCCGGAAGATTTAAATCGTCCTTTAAGTTGGAACTTGTTCTTTTCAGACTCGTCCAAGGCAGCCGTTTTGGTTTGCTTATAGAGAATATCGTATACATATTTCTCTTGGTTAGGGTTTGTGTATGTATCCTGTTCGTAATCTGCATCGTTGTTGTTTGGATTGTTATCATCATCCAAGACATCAAATAGGTAGCGTCCAAAAGGCTCTACTTTGGTGAAGATGATTTTTCCATTTTGTGTCAATACGGTTAGCCCTGGCACAAAATCGAAGAACCCATCCCCATCCAGTTGTGGATCATTATTGTAATTCAATCGGTCTAAATGGAATAACCTAATTAAAGGGGTTTCACTTATTGCCGTATCGTCTGTTGGATCTGTCGTGTTGTTATGGAATGGAGGGAAAGTAGTTCCGTCCACCGGTAAAATGTAGTTGACTGGAGAAGCTTCCGTGTAAAAAATGTTCAGTTTAAAATCTTCCTGACTCAATTGATATGCTCCAGTATCGTAGATGTTTTTCATCATCAAGTCCCAAATAGGCTGCTCTACACTAGTAATGGCACTCTTCAACATTTTCAACACCAAACTGTTGTTATTTACTATTTGGTTTTCTGAGTTTGCATCCTGGGTAACATCTGTAGCTTCTACTCCATCGTTGGCAAATTCCCCTACTTGATACACCTGTCCTCCCACTGTATATTGGAAAGCGACTGCCAACACTTCATCATTAAGCAATCTTTGGTTTAAGGAAATGTACCCCAATTGTGTATTCAAAATATAGTCAGACCCCTGCTGAAGTTTCTTGGCATTTTCCAATTTACCAAAATCGAAACCTTCATTGGCAGGTGTTAAAATACCTTGTTCAACCGTGGTGATATCCCTTACCGCATCCGTTAACTGAGACCCCGCACCTCCAATATTCAAAGGATCAAAATCGTTGTTTCCATTATCCGGATATGCCCCTCCAGGCACATTCACAAATCCCGCAGGTGGCGAAGCAAGCCCTATAACATCCGACTCTCCCAAATCCTGGAAGGCCACAATATTCCTAACATTATCCGTTTGATTACTTCTGTTGGTTACCCAAACTTCTATTCTTGTAATTTGGATATTGTTGTTGATGTAAGGATATCTATTTAAAGCCTCATCGTAGTGTTCCCTAAAATATTGAGACAAGAAGAAGTGGCGATTTTCATCATAGTCCCTTGCAAAGAATTCAAATTCTTCCAAAGTACCTCCCCCTTGTGCCACTACGGACTGAGATTGTGATTTTTGCTCAGAGAATACAGCGGTTACGGTAGTTTTCCCAAATTGCAATTCGGTTTTTACCCCAAATAAACTCTGCGCTCCCGTAATCAAGGAACTGTTTAAAGGCATGCTCACATTACCAACCTCAATTTTTCTGATGATATCATCCTCGGTAGGCGTGTATTCCAATTTTATCAAGTTCTGGAAATCAAAGGTAGACTCGGTGTCATAATTGGCTGTAACTTGAAGTCTTGTCCCCACTTTACCCAATAAACTCAAACTGATCCTTTGGTCAAAATCAAAAGTAAAGTTGCTTCTGTTCCTTGGCGAAAACGTTGGGTTGTCCTGCTTTGTGTAGAGTACCCCCAAATCCATTTCTACCGATCCTTGAGGCACTACTTCAATAGTATTTCCTCCAAACACCGATTCAAAAAAGCCCGAATTCACATAAAATTCTGGCAAGAGATTTTTTTGTTCTTCTTCACTTCCCTCTTTTTTACCTTCTGCCGCATCAATTTTCTGTTTGTAATATCCCTTTTGCTGTTCCTGCAACACCAACTTATAATATTCCGCAGGCGTTAATATAATGGGGTAATTAATGTTGAATTTCCCCACTTTTTCAGTGTAGATGTAACGGTCTGTTACAGGGTCATAAGTATATTTTGAAACAATGCTATTGGGATTGGGAAGCGTCATCCTTCCCATGGAAAAACCTGTTTTGGTTGTATCTTGTTCTTCTGGTTCCTGCGCAAAACCGAAAAGGCTAAAGAGCATTACGATACTAAAAAGCAGGTATGATCGGGTTGAAATAGTATAAATCGGGTTATTTGTACTCAAATCTCTATTATAATTTTTTTAAAGCTTCCTTGATAAGGCTTTCCACACTCGCATCTGGTTGGTCTGAAATGATCTTGTCTACGACCTTTTCAGCCTGCTTCTTATTAAATCCTAGAACTTCTAATGCTGATAACGCTTCATCCTTGTTGGTATTGCTTTGAGGCGCCGAAAGTTCATCAATATCATAGACTTTCAAAATTTTATCTTTCAAGTCCAAAATAACTCGTTGTGCTGTTTTGGCTCCAATTCCCTTAATCGACTGAATCAAGGCTACATCTCCAGTAGCGATTCCCTCCCTTACTTGTTTGGGTGTTAAGGAAGATAACATGGTCCTTGCTGTATTGGCTCCAATCCCGCTTACAGAGATCAACAAACGAAAAATCTCTCTTTCAGAAATAGAAGAAAACCCATAAAGGGTATGGGCATCTTCCCTTACCTGCAAATGGGTATATAACTTCAAATTTTCTTGATCTGGAATTTTTGAATAGGTATGTAAAGAAATATGGAGTAGGTAGCCCACTCCATTACAATCTATGGTGACATCGGTTGGATTCTTTTCAACAAGTTTCCCCTGAATATGTGTAATCATTAAATAGCATCATTTAAACCTCTCAAATGTAATAAAATTATTTACAATGAGAGGAGGTTACTTTTCTTCTGATGCCTTGAGTTCCTGCTCCCTTTTTTCTTTTTGCTGGGCATCGATAACTGCTATGGCCGTCATATTGACAATCTCATCCACACTGGCCTCCAATTGCAAAATGTGCACTGGTTTACGCATCCCCATCATGATAGGCCCAATGGAATCTGCTTGGTTCAGCTCTTTCAAAAGTTTATAGGTAATGTTGGCCGCTTCAAGATTTGGAAAAATAAGTGTATTTACCTTTTTACCAGCTAATTTTGAAAACGGAAATATATCCTGCAACATTTCACTGTTAAGAGCAAAATCCGTCTGCAATTCCCCGTCAACAATTAAATCTGGGTAATATTTATGAAGATACTCTACGGCATCCCTTACCTTGGTGGTACGTTCATTTTTGGAAGAACCAAAGTTGGCATAGGAAATCATGGCCATTACTGGCTCCATTCCAAACATTTTCACAATTTTAGCCGTCATTTGGGCAATCTTCGCCAAATCTTTTGAAGATGGATCCATATTGATTGCGGTATCACTCAAAAACATTGGGCCACGGCGTGTCATCATCAAGTTGGTAGTAGCAACGCGGGTAGCGCCTTTGGCCATTCCAATAAGTTCCAGCATAGGCTTCACAACCGAAGGATAACTACGTGAATACCCAGAAATAAGGGCATCGGCATCGCCTTCGTTTACCATCATAGCCGCAAAATAATTGCGTTCGCGCATTACTTTTTGAGCAGAATACAAAGTCACCCCTCTACGTTTGCGCTGTTGCCAATAGACCTCGGCATATTTGTTTAGGCGGTCTAACTCCTCATCCGACTTTGGATCGATGATTGGCACGTCTGCATCAAAATCGATCTCTAGCTTTAACTTTTCAATTTCTTCCCTACGCCCTAAAAGTATTGGAAAGGCAATCCCTTCTTCGTGGGCAATTTGTGCTGCTTTCAACACATCCAGTTGATCTGCCTCTGCAAATACCACACGCTTCGGATTCATTTTGGCGCGATTCAATAATAATCGAACCACTTTATTATCCGAACCTAAACGCTCCATTAGGGATTCCTTATATTTATCCCAATCGATAATAGGTTCTTTGGCAACACCACTCTCCATCGCGGCTTTTGCCACGGCTGGCGGTACTTCTGCAATTAATCTTGGATCGAATGGCTTTGGAATAATATATTCCCTACCAAAAGCCAAACGAGTCTCGCCATAGGCTATATTTACTTGTTCTGGCACCGGTTCTTTGGCCAATTTTGCCAAAGCCACTACGGCAGCCATTTTCATTTCTTCGTTTATTTTTGTGGCACGCACATCCAAAGCTCCTCTAAAAATAAATGGAAACCCAAGCACATTGTTTACTTGGTTAGGATGGTCACTACGTCCTGTGGCCATGATAATATCGTCTCGTGTATCAATGGCCAAATCATAAGCAATTTCAGGATCTGGGTTGGCCATAGCAAACACAATAGGATCGCTTGACATTGATTTCAACATCTCTGGCGAAACAATATCGGCAGTAGAAAGTCCTATAAACACATCGGCATCTACCATAGCTTCGTCAAGAGTATCAATGGCTCTATGTGTCGCGAATTCGGCCTTTTCAGGAGTTAAATTTGAGCGGTCTTTTCTGATCACACCTTTACTATCCAACATCACCATGTTTTCAAGTTTAGCTCCACAGGCCTGATACAATCTAGAACAGGAAATAGCAGCTGCTCCAGCTCCACTGATTACAATCTTAACTTCCTCTATTTTTTTCTCTGCCAATTCCAAGGCATTGATTAATGCTGCTGCAGAAATAATTGCCGTTCCATGCTGGTCATCGTGCATCACTGGAATATCCAACTCTTCCTTTAGGCGACGCTCTATTTCAAAAGCTTCTGGCGCTTTGATGTCTTCAAGGTTGATTCCTCCAAAAGTAGGCGCAATATTTTTTACGGTTTGGATAAATTCGTCAATATTTTCAGTGTTTACCTCAATATCGAACACATCGATATCAGCAAATATTTTAAACAACAATCCTTTACCTTCCATCACGGGTTTGGAAGCTTCTGGGCCAATATTACCTAGTCCCAAAACGGCTGTTCCATTGGAAATTACGGCTACCAAATTTCCTTTGGCGGTATATTTATAAACGTTATCTGTTTTTTTAGCGATCTCTAAACATGGTTCCGCTACTCCAGGTGAATAGGCCAAGGACAAATCTCTTTGACTGGCGTATTTTTTTGTAGGAACTACTTGAATTTTCCCAGGAGTTGGCTTGGCATGATACACCAAAGCCTCACGGCGTTTGCTTTGTTTACTCATATAAAATTTGGATTAATATGAATTACAAATGTAATAATCCTGTAGATGAAACTCTAATCTTTTAGAAACTGAATATTTCTTTTTAATCCAGTCAACTTAGTACGCTTAACTGCAGACTTTTTAAAGACTTTGTTGAAGGTTTCTTCAGTGATTTCTTCCCAATCTTTTTTGGTCATGGATAGTAAATCTGGATGTGGATTGAAAAGCGGCTCACTGTGAGGTTTTGAAAATCGGTTCCAAGGACATACGTCTTGGCAAACGTCACAACCAAACATCCAATGGTCAAATTTGCCTTTGAATTCTGTAGGAATGTTGTCTTTAAGTTCGATAGTGAAATAGGAAATGCATTTACTGCCATCTACCACGTAGGGATTGACAATGGCTTCCGTAGGACAGGCATCGATACAAGCGGTACAACTTCCGCAATGATCGGTTGTTGGCGCGTCATATTCCAACTCAAGGTCTACAATCAGTTCTGCAACAAAATAGAAGGATCCAACTTGTTTGGTGAGGAGGTTGCTATTTTTTCCAATCCATCCCAACCCAGATTTGGCGGCCCAGGCCTTATCAAGGACTGGAGCAGAATCTACAAAAGCACGTCCATTGACTTCGCCAATCTCTTCATTTAAAAACTCAAGTAATTGTTTTAATTTATCCTTGATGACAAAATGATAATCGGTTCCGTAAGCATATTTGGATAACTTAAAGGAGGTATCTTCCTGTGTTTTTTCGGGGAAATAATTCAACAGTAAGGAAATGACACTTTTACTTCCTTCAACCAGTTTTGTAGGATCCAAGCGCTTATCGAAATGGTTTTCCATATAACGCATTTCACCTTGCATGTTACTGTTAAGCCATTGTTCCAATCGAGGAGCTTCGTCTTCCAAAAACCCAGCCCTACTAATGCCACAGGACAAGAAACCAAGTCGTTTGGCTTCGTCTTTAATACTTTTTGTATAGGATTGCAGGGATTTCATTTAGCCAATGTACAGCGAAAAAACTAAACAATAAAGCCGACATAAGTCGGCAATATCATTTATTATTGAAAAGTCTATCTGTATTAACTCATTCTAATTACCATAAGGTCCACTTGCGATATCTTCAACAGACCAAATTTCTCCATCGCGAGTTATCATGTAAGCTGTATTTTTTACAATTTCTAGAGATGTTGGCCTATCTAAACCTGTGGCTATTTCGCTAAACGTTCCATCTTGATTAGCTTTAACCAAAGCTCCCGTATTTTCAAAAGCCTCGGAACCTTCTCCAAGACCATTCCAGGTTCCCTGAGAGAGAGCAAACAAACTTTGGCCAAGTCCAAACTCTACATCTACCAACATTGAAGAACCTGAAGCTACCGGCGGTGCATAAGTGGAATTTTCCGTGAAATAAACCACCTTGCCATCTTCAGGATAATGAGGCACTGGGCCAGTCTCTGCCATATAAATTTTGTTGCCAGAAACTGCCAAGCCTGTAGGAACAATATTAGGAAAGGCCCGCATTACCGTAATCTCTCCATCGGTGGTGACATGCAATACGCGGTTATGGTGGCCATCGGTTACTAAAAGCCCCCCTTGAAAAGTGTCGATAGCATATTGAACACCCATTGGCAAAAAGTAGCTTGTGTTTGGTGGATTTGCTTCGGAAAATGCTCCAAGGTCTGCAATCACCGTAAAACTATTTGGGCCATCGATTCTGTAAATTCCAACCACATCGGGAGTCCCGAAAAAAGGTCCTACTAAAGATACTATCACGTAGCCTGTTCCTCCAATAAAGGCAATGTCCATGGCACCTCCTATACCAACGGCAGGTATCATGGTGGGCAAGCCACTGGCAAATGTTGTTTTTTCCCAAGTCTTTAAGTTAAAACGAGAGATTTCTCCCGTAACGGTTTCAGTTACGAATAAATCGCCACCGGGTCCAATGGCACTTCCTGCACCACCCACAATTCCCTCATACATCAATTGGGGAACACCTGGGGAAGAAGAAGCTTTAGCTGAAGAAGCAGACAAAACCGATTCAGGTTCCTCATCTGTTAGTTCATTGGAACTGCACGAAAACAACAATCCAACTAGCACCAAAAAAGAGATAAGCTTGGTAACAGTCAGGATAGTGTTCTTAAAAAAATCAGTTGGAGCTTTTAATGAAAGGCATTTGGTTAACATAATGATACGTTTTAAAGTTATACTTATTGCTATCAATCATTACCTAAAGACCTTAGAGAGAAATTGTACTAAAGATACATTTTGCCCCTTTCCTTAAATTGGAAATTTCATTCAATTATTAGTACGAATCATTCAACTTTCATGAATAGTTTTATGAAAGGCCCTACTTTTCAATCTTGCTCACTGAAATTTTGTAGGCGTTTCACCGAATTCATTCTTGAAAACCTTGGAGAAATAGGACGCATCATTAAAGCCAACTTCATATGATATTTCCGTAATTGACTTACTGGTATTTCCCAACAACATTTTGGCTTGTTTAAGTCTATAGGAACGAATGTATTGCACAGGAGACACCTTGAAGGCCGACTTTATTTTTCGATACAATTGCGAATCGCTCATGGCCAAATGTTCAGCCAATTCCTTAGGTCCAAACTGGGTATCTTGATAATTGCTTAACAAGGTTTGGTTAACCTCTTCCACAAAATTAAGATGTGAGTTTCCCAAAGGTCCATTTTTTTGAGAAGGCATTAAACCAACAGTCTTATTCTCCAAACATTCTCTTGTTTTAATAAGGCCTTCTATAACAGCAAAAAGCTCCTTTTCATCAAATGGCTTCGTTAAATAGGCATCTGCCCCTCTATGAAAACCATTCAATTTGCTGGAATGACCTGCCTTTGCTGTAAGTATGACAATTGGAATATGATCTGTTTTGGTTCCTTCTTTTAAATTTTCGGTAACCTGGAAACCATCTATATCTGGCAGCATAACATCACAGATGATAAGATCTGGAATATAGCTAGTTGCCAACTCAATTCCTTCTTCTCCATCGATGGCCATGATTACATCATATGTTTTATTCAAAATTAACCGCAAATAACTCCTTACATCTTCATGATCCTCAATTACTAAAATATTTGGCTTTTGCCTATCCAATTCCTGGAACTGTTTTAAATTTTCGTTTCTATGTTGAATTTCACTGCATTCCAAAGGTTCATGAATATGCTGGGCTGTATTATGAATTGGAAGCGACAATTCCACCTTCGTTCCAACACCTGGCAAACTTTCCAAATTAATAGTCCCTTTTAAAATTCCAACATATTGTTTTGTTAATGACAATCCAATTCCAGAACCTTTTTCTGATATTTTATATGCATTTTTGGATTGGTAATATTTTTCAAAAATCTTGCTCTGTTCCTCGAAAGGGATTCCTATTCCAGAATCAGTAATAGTAATATTCAACTTATTAATTTGTCTTGCTAAAACTAAAGACACCTTCCCTGCATTGGGTGTAAATTTTATAGCATTGGATAAAAGATTTCCCAAAATGCTTTTGATATAGTTTTTATCAAAATCCATGACAATGGATTGCTGCTTTATTTCTACGTCGAAATTGATATGCTTCAATTCTGCCAAAGTTTGGTAACTGGAGGAAAGATAAAGTATATAAGGAATTATATCTCCCTGAACCATTTGCTGGTCCATCAAACCCTTTTCATTTCTTGATAGTTCGATAATATTATCTACCATATGTACCAAATTGGAAGCGCTTTTTTCTATCAAATTCAAATTGGACGTGTGTGCCTTAGGAATCATCTCTTTCAAATATTTTGTAATCCCCAAAATTACCGTGATAGGCGTTCTAAAATCATGGGTAATCCCAGAATAGAAATGTGCCATGGAATCATTGACCTCCTTCAATCTTCTAGATTCCTCTAGGGCCAATTTTCTTGAGAGTAAGAATCGATACAACCAAAAAATGCCAGAAATAAAAAGTAAAAAATAAACAACCTTTGCCAAATTTGAACTCCACCAAGGCCCGGCAATATCCATGTGTATTGTAAAAGGAGGTTTATCCCACAGGCCATTAAAATCACTTCCATTAACTTCCAAGGAATAGCTTCCTGCAGGCAAGTCTATAAGTTGTAAATCGGTGCCTACCATTTTACTCCAACCCTCAGTTCCTGGATTGATACGATAATATAGATTTCCCAAGGCTTCTAAAGAATATCCTAGTGTTGAAAAATGCAACTGCAAGGGAAATTCATCATATTTAAGTTTTATGTTAGGCGTCGTTCCGTCATTATGGAATGTCACCTGTTCTTCTCCCTGTCCTACCTTGACATTTGACAAATAAATATCCTTATACACACTATTCTCTAGCTCTTTTTCTGGATAAAAATAAGTAACCCCAAAATCTCCTGCAAAATACAATCGGCCGTCTGGGCTTTTAAATCTTCCTTTAGACCAATCAAAATTTTTGATTCCCTCTGTAGCGCTGTATTGCTGAAATGTATCTGTTTTGGGATTGTATTTAATCAATCCTTCTCCATAGGTTGTCAGCCAAATATTGTTTTGATTGTCGCTTAACAAGCTTGGAAAAACAACATTATTCACATTGGGGATTTCTGTCCAGGACTTAAACTTGTCACCTCCCAAATATTTACTGAGCCCACCATAAGTAGAAATCCATATAGCGCCTTCATTATCCTGCCCCATATCCAAAATATAATCGGAACAAATGGAATTTTGATTTTCACTTTTTGTATAATGATTGACTATTTTGGCCGATTTATAATCAGGTGATCTTTCCAAATACAAGAGTCCCCCTCCTAAAGTACCTACCCAAACAGCATTATCTTGCACCAAAAGTGACGTAGGGAAATTGGTATGTGCATTTTTTATGGATTCTGAAGTTGCATCTAGGTGATTAAATTCAAATTTCTCTTTACCTATTTCAAGGATATTGTAAACACCTTGCCCCGAAGCACCAATCCAAACTACCCCATTTGAATCTACCTGAATACAGGTAACTCTATAAACAGGGAGATAAAACATCCCCTTACTCGAAGACGAAAAAATATGCAGTTTAGGAAATTCAGGATTAAATGTATGCAAATCTATATATCCCAATCCAAAATTTCCTCCAAACCATATCCTGTTGGTAGTAAGATCCTTAGCCAAGCACATTACTTGGGGATATCCCCTTTGCTGTTTGCCATGTACTTCATCTAGACTAAAATAGTATTCCTCCCCATCACGCCTTAAGCTCAATCCTCCCTCAAATTTTCCATACCATAGATCACCAGAATCTCCCAATACAGAAAGTAAGGCCCCCCATTCTGAGAATTCATCATTGAGGTCATAAATTCCAATATTTCCAAAAAAGGATTGGTTCAAATCAAACAAATACACCCCCTTTCGAAACACAGATACAATTTGATTATTTCCAAAATTTAACAACTTACCATAACCTGCGAAGGGTAAGTTGTTACTCTTTGTGGTAATATTATCCTTAAAACTCTCTGTCTTGGCATCGAACTCCAAAATTTTACAACCAATGGAAATCCAAAATTTACTGTCACTAATATGAACAATTCCATTTCTTACAATACCTGGGCTATTTTGATAAAATGGCAGTTCAATTTCTTTTAGGGTAGAAGTTTGTTGATTGTAGATGAAGAAGCCTGTATTTGTTCCCAAGAGCAACTTATCCTGTTCAATTTCTATAGAATGAATTCCTCCTTTAAGATCCAGTTCTTGCTTAAAAGTTCTTTCAATGTCATTGGAATTTGAAATAGAGTACAACCCTTGACCCGTACCTAGCCAAATTTTACCTTCTTCATCAATTTTGACTGAAAGAAAATTAATGTCTTTAAAGTAATAATGCAATGAACTTTCCGGAGTGCCAATATTGGTAAATTCTATCAAGCCTGCTCCCCTGGTAAGAAGCAACAATTGATGTTCTTTAGTAGCAATAATTTTACAAACCTGCCCTCCTAATTCCTTAAAGCCCTCCAGTTCTACTTTTGTGAAAGCATCACTACCTTTATCCAAATAAGCTAAGTCAAAATCAAAACCGGCTACCCAAATACGGTCATTTTTGTCTTCACAAACAGCATAAATAAAATTACTTGGGATAGCATTGGGATTGTGGGTATTTTGTGCATACCGCTTGTACTCTCTTCCATCAAATCTGTAAAGTCCTAGTGAAGTGGCCAACCACAAAAATTCATCTTGGCCTTTAAACATATCATGAACATATGCCCAAGGTTCATTTTCAATTTCAAAATAAGTGGACTCAAAATCATTTTTAACCGTTTGAGCCCTAACCTGAAACCAAATTGCGGTAATCAGAATTACAAGGAAAGTTTTTCGTTTAGCCCACATTATCCATACATTTTTATCGTCTTAAAAAACTAAAAGGGGCAACTACTAAATATACAAAATATTGAACATTCACTTTTAACAATGAACTCACAAAGAAAAATCGCCAAGCAAACAAGGCGATTTTTCAAGCTAATCACAAATTAAAATAATCTTCCAGACGTGTCTAGTCGAAGTATTTTTTTCTGTTTATCCTTCATGATTTGTACGTAATAGGTTCTTTCTGCCTCCGCATTATAATAATAGGATACTTCATAAGACGTTTTTTTAAGCTCCCATTCTGGATACAGTTCATGAACTGTACTCCTTACCGATAAAGGCAATAAGATGTTCTTAAATTTTTCAAATGATCTTAGAATTTTTCCATCTTCATCAAAAGTGGCATAAATTTTTCCCTTTCGGTACTCTTGGTCTTCAAACTTCAATTGATAGATATCGTATCCTTTTCCATAGAATTCTGAGCTAGCAATATCAAACCTGGCAACTTCTTTCTGAAGGTTGATTACGGCTTTTGCCGCATTGTTGTCAATAACCTTTTTAGTATAATCTGCATTGATTGTGGATATCTCCACTTGTTTTAGGTGAATGCCATGCACTCCTTCGTCAAATTGGGCATTCATTTGGTGGGCGAAACCAATAAACATTAAGCCGATAATGATTTTTTTCATAATTGTTCGTTTTTTGATTGAATGATTTATTTTGATTGATGATTCTTAACAATTACACCTAAAAAAGGATTAAAACATTATCGGCTTAAACAAACCTAAAATGCAATATTATGATGATTAGCAATGTAATAATGCTGTGCCTAGGAAGAAATAACACCGAAAAAGCCGTTAAGCTTTACTAGCCATTTTCTAAGATAAAATTACAATCAAGCTTGGGAATTGACTATGATAAAATCTTCAATAAATTGTAATTTTCAATCATTTAATTGAAAATCTATAGTCGTGTGGAAATATAGCTTCGCTAATTAAGCTTTTCAATGAATCGGCTGAAACGCCATTTCAACATCCACAGGTTTTAAGGTGATAAGTGGATTGATTTTAACCTCCGTTTGAGTCGTAGAGATTTCAAATTTTTGAAGGATGGCATTAATGGCCAACATCATTTCAAACATGGCAAAATTGTTCCCAATGCACAAACGTGGACCAGCACCAAAAGGCATATACGCCAAGGCTGTTGCCTTTTTATTCTCCTCTGAAAACCTATCAGGATTGAACACTTCTGGAGTATCCCAATACATTGGGTTTCGGTGCATTTCATAGATAGAAACGCCTAGCAAGGTTCCTTTTTTGATATGAAATTCTCCTAAAGTATCATCTTGCAAAGCTACCCTATCGGTAATCCAAGCTGATGGGTATAAACGCATGCTCTCCTCAATACATTGTTTAATGTATGTAAGTTTCGGAAGGGCATCAAAAGCTTGGACAGCCTCAGGAATAGGCATTGAATTGGCTTTTGCCGTTTCCAATACGTTAGGATTTGTCGCCAATAAAAACAATGTAAAAGTCAAAGCATTGGCAGTAGTTTCATGGCCAGCCACAAACAAAATCAATATTTCATCAATCAGTTGGTTGTTGCTCATGTGTGAGCCATCTTCATATTCTGCCTTTAACAACATGTCCAACAAGTCATCATGCTGTTCCTTTGACGCTCTTCGTTGGATAATTATATTTTCAATGATCTCCCTACTCTCTTTAACCAACTTCTGGTGATATTTCATCTCCCCTTTTAAGTGATACCACAAACGTTTATGGGGTTGGCGTATTTCCTTAACAATGAAGTTTTGAAGTTCGGCAATTATAAACTGAAGTCGGTTTAGGGTATTTTGATCGGCAGAAAAATTAAAAAGTGATTTGGCAACCACCTCAAAAGCCAAAGTATTCATCAACGGGTATAATTCTTCCATCCTATCCGTTGGAAAACTGTTGACCTGCTCATTGATGGTGGTATCAATAATGGCCACCAACTGTTTTAATTTATCTTTATGGAATGCAGGTTGAATTAGCCGACGTTGCTTGAGCCAATAACTTCCCGTAGACGTTAAAAGTCCATACCCCACATATTTCGACAAAAACTGGGTTTGCAGTTTGGACTTCTCATACAGTTTGTGCTGCTTTTGAAGAATATGCTTGGCGATCTTTGCATCTTTAGTCAAGATAATTGGTGGATTGAAAGGCGTTTTAATGCTGAAAGATTCTCCACTAGCGGCAAACATTTTCTTATGAAATGGAATTGGATTCTTGGCAATTTCCGATGACTTCAACACAAACTTTAAAAAAGAAACTCTATTGGGATATGTGTACTTAGTCATGGAAATCAATTTGAGTAAAGCAAATAATTTATTTATTGTATTATGACGATGCCTTTCTTAATATGCCAATTCAAGTATTATTAATCTTTTATTCAATTCGTCGTTTAAATCAATGTCATAGCTCAACATCATTTTTGCCATTTCACTTGCATCCATAATACCTACACTTTCCTTGACTTCAAACAATTTCCCTTGAAAATCACTCGTGTTTTTTATTAATTCTAATGCTTGAAAGTATTTACCTGTATAGTTAAATCTAGGGCTATTAATTTCTCTTTTAATGATTGAGTCATAATTTGAATTTGGAGATATCTCACCGTAAGTTCTTGAATAAGTATATTCAGTTCTCCCTTCTTCATCAGTGAACTTAAACCTTGATTTAATATATGGCAAAGAACTTTCTAAATAAGCTATTGAATCGGACCCAATTTTGTCAAAAGAACTATTATCTAGGATCCAGACCGAGTCAGGAAATTCATAAATCTCAAGTCTTAAATCACCTGAATCAAATTTAGCCTTTGCAATTTGAGACACACTCTTCCATTCCACAGTTTTGTTATCGCGTAATTCAGTCAAAAACTGTCGGTAGGCTTTTTCTGTTTTAAGATTAGGATATTGCCTCCGCAGAAAATCATTTTCAAAATCGGAAACCAAAAAATCTAAAGTAGAAACATTTTCTTTTCCTAAAATAGCATTGAACTGCAAGATTCTTGTCTCTTTTCCATTAGGTGAGCAACTAACTACTAAAATCAGAGCAAGAATTAGAAAGAACTTATCAGGTTTTTGCATCCTCCGTTCTAATCTTTTAAAATAATCCCCCTTGAATACCACCTTTAACTCTTCCAAGATGTTTATAGGCCAATTCGGTGACTTCTCTCCCTCTTGGGGTTCGAATGATAAATCCTTGCTGAATCAAAAATGGTTCATAGACCTCTTCAATAGTTTCTCCACTTTCACTTACAGCCGTTGCCAAAGTGGTAATTCCAACAGGGCCGCCTTTAAACTTATCGATAATGGTGGTCAAGATCTTGTTATCCATTTCATCGAGTCCGTGGGCATCCACATTAAGGGCTTTTAAGCTGAATTTGGCAATTTCTATATCAATCCTACCATTTCCCTTTATTTGGGCAAAATCACGTACCCTACGCAGCAATGCGTTGGCAATACGAGGTGTTCCTCTACTTCTCCCCGCAATCTCTATAGCTGCTTCCATGGAAATTGGCACATTTAAGATATTGGCACTACGTTCAACAATGGTAGATAACAATTCCGTAGAATAATATTGAAGTCTACTGCTAATACCAAAACGGGCACGCATGGGCGATGTCAATAATCCAGATCTTGTAGTGGCACCTATAAGTGTAAACGGATTTAAGTTGATTTGAACGGTTCTGGCATTAGGGCCAGATTCAATCATGATATCAATTTTATAATCCTCCATGGCCGAGTACAGATACTCTTCCACAATAGGACTCAAACGGTGGATTTCATCAATAAACAATACATCCCTCTCATCCAAGTTGGTCAACAAGCCAGCAAGATCTCCAGGCTTGTCCAAAACAGGGCCAGAAGTTACTTTGATGCTTACCCCAAGTTCATTGGCCAAAATATGTGCCAAGGTCGTTTTACCAAGTCCGGGAGGGCCATGAAACAAGGTATGGTCTAAAGCATCACCTCTAAGGTTCGCTGCCTTTACAAAAATCTTGAGGTTTTCCAATACTTGATCCTGTCCTGTAAAGTCATCAAAGGACAAGGGGCGCAAGGCCTTTTCAACATCCATTTCCTCTGGGGAAAAGTGTTCATTGGAGGGGTTTAAATTGTCATTCATACAAAAGCAAAGATAAACAAAAAGCCTTTCTGAAAACTCAGAAAGGCTTGATATGATTTATAAGAATTGAATTCTCTTAGTGTTGTAATTCTTCTTCTCCGTCCATTAATGGAACGTTTTGAGGTACGAAATCCAAATCGTGACCTGGCTTACTGTAATCGTATGCCCAACGGTGTACGTGAGGAATTTCCCCTGGCCAGTTTCCGTGAACGTGCTCTACTGGAGTAGTCCATTCAAGGGTGTTGGATTTCCATGGGTTTTGTTCAGCTTTCTTACCAAAGAACATGCTGCTAAAGAAGTTGTACAAGAATACCAACTGGAACGCTCCACCAATTAAAGCAAACACAGTAATTACTACGTTTACGTTTGCCAAATCGTCAAACAATGGGAAGTTAGAGTTAGTATAGTAACGTCTTGGTAAACCTGCCATTCCAATAAAGTGCATTGGGAAAAATACTCCGTAAGCACAGATAGCAGTAATCCAGAAATGGATATAACCCAAGTTTTTGTTCATCATCCGTCCGAACATTTTTGGATACCAGTGGTAGATACCAGCAAACATTCCGTACAATGCAGAGATCCCCATTACCAAGTGGAAGTGAGCCACTACGAAATATGTATCGTGAACGTTAATATCCAAAGCACTATCCCCTAAGATGATTCCGGTAAGACCTCCAGTGATGAACGTAGATACCAAACCAATAGAGAACAACATTGCCGGGTTCATTTGCAAGTTACCCTTCCAAAGCGTTGTGATATAGTTGAATGCTTTTACAGCCGATGGAATTGCAATCAATAATGTTGTAAAGGTAAATACAGACCCTAAGAATGGGTTCATACCTGATACGAACATGTGGTGACCCCATACGATAGTCGATAAGAATGCAATTGCCAAGATTGATACTACCATCGCTCGGTAACCAAAGATAGGCTTGCGTGAGTTGGTAGAGATAATTTCAGAAGTGATCCCCAATGCAGGCAATAATACGATGTATACCTCAGGGTGACCTAAGAACCAGAACAAGTGCTCAAACAATACTGGAGAACCTCCTTGGTAATGCAATACTTCACCTTGGATAAAGATATCAGATAAGAAGAATGATGTTCCAAAACTTCTATCCATGATCAATAACAAAGCTGCAGATAATAATACAGGGAATGAAATAATACCGATGATAGCAGTTACAAAGAATGCCCAAATAGTCAACGGTAAACGTGTCATAGACATTCCTTTTGTACGCAAGTTGATAACAGTTACCACATAGTTCAAAGATCCTAACAAAGAAGATGCAATGAAAATAGCCATAGCTACCAACCAAAGTGTCATACCTGCTCCAGAACCTCCTTGCGCCATTGGTAAAGCAGAAAGTGGCGGGTAGATAGTCCATCCTGCTGCAGCTGGTCCAGCTTCAACAAACAAAGACAATACCATGATAACACTTGACAAGAAGAACAACCAGTAAGATACCATGTTAAGGAATCCTGAGGCCATATCTCTTGCTCCAATTTGCAATGGAATTAACAAGTTACTGAACGTACCACTCAAACCAGCAGTTAATACAAAGAATACCATGATGGTTCCGTGAATAGTAACCAAAGCCAAATAAATATCGGCATCCATAACACCATTAGGTGCCCATTTTCCTAATAATGCTTCAAAAAGCACATTAGGTTCTTCCGGCCATGCAATTTGCATACGGAACATAAGCGACATAACAATTCCGATAATTCCCATGATAGTACCTGTAATCAAGTACTGCTTGGCAATCATCTTATGGTCCATACTAAAGATGTACTTAGTTACGAAAGTCTCTTTATGATGATGCCCGTGATCGTCGTGAGCGTGAGTATCTGCGTGTGCTGACATAATCTTATATCGTTTTAATCTTTTTTAGTTAGCTGTTATAGTATTCTTAAAAGTTGCTTGCTCCTTAATCCAAGCGTCATATTCCTCTTGTGTTTCAACAATGATCTTCATTTGCATATTGTAATGAGATTTTCCACAAATCTTGTTACACAATAGCAAATAATCAAATTCATAAGGATCTAAAGCTTCATCGCCACCAGCAACTAACTCTTTACTTTTCTCTGTTCTAATGTCGTTGATGTTTTTCACTTTATCAACGATATCTGGGTTTTGACGCATTTCAGCAGTCGTGATTGTTGGAGTGAATGCAAACTGAGTAATCATACCTGGAACACAGTTCATTTGTGCTCTAAAGTGTGGCATGTAGGCAGAGTGCAATACATCCTGAGAACGCATTTTAAACAATACAGGTTTTCCAACCGGTAAGTGCAATTCTGTAGTGATTACATCATCTTGAGCGTTTGGATCTGCTTCATCCAAACCAAGGATGTTGGCACGGTCGTTATCAATCAATCTTACGTTAGCCATACCCAATACATTGTCTTGACCAGCGTAACGTGCTTTCCAGTTAAACTGTTGTGCATATAGTTCTACTACTAAAGGATCGGCATCTTCATCTACATTCATAATGCTTGTCCAAGTGAACAAACCGTAGATAATCAAACCTGCCAAAGTAATTACAGGAATAATAGTCCAGATAGCTTCCAATTTGTTGTTATCGGCATAGAATAAAGCCTTTCTTCCTTTTTCACCTTTGTATTTAAAGGCAAAGTAGTGTAATAAGAACTGAGTAATGGTTTGTACGATAAAGATAATTACCAATGAAATGGTCATTAAGTTATCGATTTGTGGTCCGTGTTCTGAGGCAGAATTGGACAATAATGGTAAGTCTCCCCATTTAACGATACTCACGATCGTTATAACATAAATGAAGACTAAGAAACCTATCATTAAATAGCCATTAAGTTTGTTGTCCTTATCATCGGCAATTTGAGAATTTGAAGCACCCACTTGGGCCAAATCAAATATCTTCACCATTTGCCAAATTGCAATAGCTATAAATAGTACTATTATAATTGTTAAAAAAGCAGTCATTGTCGTTTCTCTTCTTTATTTAGTTATATTAATAATGGAAATGTTCACTCTCTTTTATGTATGGATTTCCTTTGGCCAATAAAGGTGCTTTTGTCAAGGCGGTAAATACCACAAAGATGAACAATCCACCAAATAACAATATTGAACCAATTTCTGGAATTCCAATAAACCATCTGTCACCCACAGTTGCTGGCATGATCATGTTGAAAATATCTAGGTAGTG
This sequence comes from Mangrovimonas sp. sgz306409, assembly GCF_059735265.1. NCBI lineage: Bacteria > Pseudomonadati > Bacteroidota > Flavobacteriia > Flavobacteriales > Flavobacteriaceae > Mangrovimonas > Mangrovimonas sp. sgz306409. The sequence continues at coordinate 14,946 of NZ_JCAPEU010000011.1, read as the reverse complement.
ACCTGCAAGGATAACTACACCAGCCATAACAACAAACCAAGGAATACGTTTGTAATCGCTGTTCATTAACAATAATAATGGGAACAAGAAGTTCATGGCAACCATACCTAAGAATGGTAATTTGTAATCCTCTAAACGAGTTACAAAGTAAGTTACCTCTTCTGGAATGTTAGAATACCAAATCAACATGAACTGAGAGAACCATAAATACGTCCAGAAAATAGAAATACCGAACATGAATTTAGCTAAGTCATGCAAGTGGCTATCATTTACAAATGGTAATAACCCTTTGTTTTTAAGATAAAGTGTAATCATAGCAATTACGGTAATCGCACTTACAAACATACTAGCAAACACATACCATCCAAATAATGTAGAGAACCAGTGTGGGTCAACACTCATGATCCAATCCCAAGACATCATAGATTCTGTGTAAATGTAGAATACTAAGAACGCTGCCGAAATACGGAAGGACTTTTTGAAGTTTTTGTTATCATCGGCATTATCCTGAGCAATAGAGAATTTACGTGCAAAGTGACGGTATAAAGACCATCCTGCAATAAAGATAAATCCTCTAATAGCAAAGCCCCATGTGTTCAACCATCCAGCTTTACCTTGGATTAATTTATCGTGAGCTACAACTTCAGGATCCATCCATACAAATAGATTGTAATGTCCAATAGTTCCAGAGGCTACACCAATCAATACTACGATTATTGCTCCAGGCAATAGATAGGCAGTTATACCTTCCATCACTCTGAACAATACTGGAGACCAACCTGCTTGAGCCGCAAACTGGATAGCATAAAACGCCAAAGCTCCAAGTGCAATCATCATAAAGAAGAATGCTGCTACGTAAAGCGCAGACCAAGGTCTGTTGGCAATTTGGTGTTGCACATGCTCTATATGCTTTTTATGTGCATCTTCATGGTGAACTTCTTCACCGGCATGTCCTTCAGCTGCATGTGTGTCATGTGAAGCTGCAGGTGCTACATGAGCTGCTTCGGCATCATGTCCTCCACCGTGGTGGGCACTTTCAGCAGCAACTATGGCTTCTACCTCTTCAAAAGATTTATGAGATGTCATAAAACCAATAACAACTCCTATCGCTCCGATAATCATTAATGCGATAGAGAATGTCTTTAATCTATTTGAGAATGTGTACATGTCTTTATATAATCTTTATCAATCTTATTTTTCTAATTTCGCTTTTAGGTCTAAAACGTAAGCAACTACATGCCAACGCTCTTCCTCACTTAACTGATTGGCATATGAACCCATCGCATTTTTACCGTAGTAAATAGTATGGTAGATACTACCTTCTGTGATGGCGCGTCCAGCATCGTCGTATCTAGGGATACCCAATATCTTTTCACGCTTTACCAAGTTACCTTGGCCATCTCCTTTATTACCATGACAGATTCCGCAGTAGATGTCGTATAGTTCTTTTCCTTTAGCCAAATCTACTTGAGTAGAATCCAAAGGACTCATTAAATTAGTTTTTGCTAGGGCATAGCCTTCCGCAGTGTTGTCAAAGTCGAATGGTAAGTAACCTCTTGCCACGGTTCCTTCTGCAGGAACTTGAGCTTCCACTCCGTTTGCAAAGGCATCAGACTCTGAATAGGTCTCATATCCTACCGACTCGTACATGTTTGGCATAAACTGGTAGTTTGGTCTTGAATCTTTCTTACAAGACACAAACGCCACTGCTATAATTGATAAAACTGTTATTTTTATTAAGCCTTTCATCTGTAAATTTCTGTTTTTTATTGTCCTCAGATGCAACTCACAAAGCGTTTAAGAAACTTCCAAAACGCTCTGTTCATTTCATATTAATGTGCTTCGTCTTTGTTAACTATATTAATTTCTACTGCACCGGTTTCCTTAAGTAGTTGCTCCAATTCAGCTTCATTACCGTGAACTGGGATTTCCATTAAGAAATGGTCATCTGTAGTTCTTGGATCCGGGTTCTCAGCATTCTTGAATGGCCACATTCTACTGCGTAGGTAAAACGTGATTACCATTAAGTGAGCTGCAAAAAATACGGTCAACTCAAACATGATAGGCACAAATGCCGGCATGTTTTCTATATAACTAAAACTAGGTTTACCACCAATGTTTTGTGGCCAGTCCTCGATCATGATGAAGTTCATCATAGTGATGGCTACCGTTAAACCAATACATCCGTAAATAAACGCTGCAATAGCTATACGAGTTGGTGCCAATCCCATCGCCTTGTCTAGTCCGTGAACCGGAAATGGCGTATAAACTTCTTCTATATGATGTTTCTCAGCTCTTACCTTCTTCACTGCCGACATCAACACATCGTCGTCGGTATATATTGCGTGAATTACTTTTGATGAAGATTCCATATGCTGCAATTAGTTTTTAGAGTTGTTAACTTGACTTCCAGAAGTACGTGCGTCCGCTCCTGTTCCTACTAGGCTTTCACCTGCTTCTCTTATCTTCTTGTAACGCTCACCAGATGACTTCATGATTGTCTTAACCTCTGCCTGCGCAATTACTGGGAATGTTCTAGAGTATAACAAGAACAATACAAAGAAGAATCCAATAGTTCCAATAAAGATCCCTATGTCCACAAATGTTGGTGAGAACATCGTCCAAGAAGACGGAAGGTAATCTCTGTGCAATGAGGTAACGATAATTACGAAACGCTCAAACCACATTCCTATGTTCACCACAATAGAGATAAAGAAAGAGAACATGATGCTTGTTCTAAGTTTCTTGAACCACATGAACTGTGGAGAGAATACGTTACAAGACATCATCATCCAGTATGCCCAAGCGTAAGGACCTGTAGCTCTGTTCAAAAAAGCATATTGCTCATACTCCACTCCAGAATACCATGCAATAAATAACTCAGTAATATAAGCCACACCTACGATTGAGCCCGTAATCATGATTACGATGTTCATCAATTCGATGTGCTGTACAGTAATATAATCTTCAAGGTTACATACCTTTCTCATGATGATAAGAAGGGTATTTACCATCGCGAATCCAGAGAAAATCGCACCCGCAACGAAATACGGAGGGAAGATGGTGGTGTGCCATCCAGGAATCACCGATGTTGCAAAGTCAAACGATACGATGGTGTGTACAGAAAGTACAAGTGGTGTTGCCAAACCAGCCAATACCAAAGATACTTCTTCAAAACGTTGCCAGTCTTTAGCTCTACCTGTCCATCCAAAACTTAATAATGAATAAATTTTCTTTTGGAAAGGCTTCACCGCACGGTCACGGATCATTGCGAAGTCAGGTAATAAACCAGTCCACCAGAATACCAATGATACCGATAAATACGTTGAAATCGCGAATACGTCCCAAAGAAGCGGAGAGTTAAAGTTAACCCATAGCGATCCAAATTGGTTTGGGATTGGCAATACCCAGTATCCTAACCATGGACGTCCCATGTGAATGATTGGGAACAATCCCGCCTGAACTACCGAGAAGATAGTCATCGCCTCTGCAGAACGGTTAATTGCCATTCTCCATTTTTGACGGAATAACAATAATACTGCAGAGATCAGAGTTCCTGCGTGACCAATACCTACCCACCAAACGAAGTTGGTAATATCCCAGGCCCAGCCCACAGTTTTGTTTAATCCCCAAGTACCAATACCTGTGGATACTGTATATAAAATACACCCGATTCCCCAAAGGAAAGCCACAAGTGAAATACTAAAAACTATCCACCATTGTTTGTTTGCTTTACCTTCAATTGGCTTGGCGATATCCACGGTTACATCGTGGTATGATTTCTCGCCTGTAACTAAAGGTCTTCTAATAGGTGCTTCGTAATGAGACGCCATAATCCTTTTATAATTATTTCTTAGTTTGTTTTATTATGCTTCTGTTGTGTTTCTCACCTTAGTTTGGTAGATCACGTTTGGTTTTGTTCCAATGTGCTCTAACAAGTGATACATACGGTTATCCGCTTTAAGGTGGGCTACTTTACTATCCTTATCATTGATATCTCCAAATACCATAGCGCCACTGCTACACGCTGCAGAACATGCTGTTTGGAATTCACCATCCTTAATCACACGTCCATCACGTTTAGCGTCAAGAACAGTTTTTTGTGTCATTTGGATACACATAGAACATTTTTCCATAACACCACGAGAACGTACCACTACGTCTGGGTTCAATACCATACGACCTAAATCGTCATTCATATGATAATCGAATTCATCGTTTCCATTGTAAAGGAACCAGTTGAATCGACGTACTTTATAAGGACAGTTGTTTGCACAGTAACGAGTACCTACACAACGGTTATAAGCCATGTGGTTTTGTCCTTGACGACCGTGTGATGTTGCCGCAACAGGACATACAGTTTCACAAGGTGCGTGGTTACAGTGCTGACACATTACTGGCTGGAAAGCAACTTGAGGATTGTCGGCTGGATGCTCCATTTCTCCAAATCCTGTCAATGAACTTCCAAGTCCAGCGATATTGTCTTTCTTCTCATTATCCCCTTCGAAAGAGTCTTCAGAAGAATAGTATCTATCGATACGTAACCAGTGCATATCACGGCTACGACGTACTTCTTCTTTACCTACCACAGGAACGTTGTTTTCAGCGTGACATGCAATTACACAAGCCCCACACCCTGTACAAGCGTTCAAATCGATAGAAAGGTTAAAGTGATGCCCAATAGAACGATCGAACTCATCCCATAAATCAACATCTGGAGATGTTACAGGCGTTTCTTCGTGGTTCAAAGACACCATAGGAATGGCATTCCAATGAGATTTATCTTTCGTATTGAAAATCTCTAAGGTAGTTTCCTTAACAATGTCTCCACGTCCCATCAAAGTATTGTGCAACTGGATACATGCAAACTCATGCATTCCTGCAGCTGCGGCAATCGTTACATTTTGAACAGTATTGAAATCTTGGTACAAAGTAAAGGCATTAACACCAGTCTTCATTTCTTCTTTCAATCCTTCAGATCTACCGTAACCAAATGCCAAACCAACAGTTCCTTTAGCTTGTCCTGGTTGGATCAACACAGGAACGTTCTTCAAGGTAGTTCCGTTTACGGTTACATCTGCATAACTACCATCCAAAGCTCCAGTAGCTACGTGTACGTTTTTCAAGTTTAAGCTTTCTGCATCTGCCTTAGATACCGTTAGGTAGTTATCCCAAGACACACGAGAAATAGGATCTGGGAACTCTTGCAACCAAGGGTTGTTGGCCTGTTGACCGTCTCCCATTCCAGTTTTAGAATAGAATACCAATTCCATTCCTTGAGAAGATGCACCTGCCAAAGCCCTTGCTGCGGCAGCTCCAGAAGTAGCTGTAGTAGTTTCTGCAGTACCTTCTTCTTCTTTCTTAAGACCTAATCCTTCAGCAACATCTTCAATAATACCTCCAACGAACGTTTTGTCTTCATGGTGAGCACCTTTTGGAGTTTCCACTACAACACTGTGGTTAGTAGTAAACACACCATCATGCAATGCTTGACTGAAAGAAGCTCCTCCCAATACACTCGTATTCCAGGTTTGCTTGATATAGTCGTGGTAAGTTGTTGCACTTCCATTCCACTTCAATAAAGCTTCTTGGAATTGTCTTGTGTCGAACAAAGGACGAATAGTAGGCTGTGTTAACCCGTAGTGTCCCTTCTTCATTTCTACATCACCCCAAGACTCCAAATAGTGAGGTGCTGCAGCGATATATTGTGTCAACGCAGACGTTTCATCTTTCTTCAAAGAGAATGCAATTGACAAATCTGTTTGTTTTAATCCTTCAGCAAAATCAGCAGCATTAGGTAAGGTATACATTGGGTTTACACCACTCATGATGATAGCTCCAACTTTACCAGCTTTCATATCTGCTACCAAAGCAGCTACTGCCTTATCGCTACCTTGTCTAGTTTTGATAGTTGTTTTAGGATCGAATGCTTTACTCTTCAAGTGGCTATTGATTTCCAATACTACAGTTTGAGCATTTACATCTTGAAGTCCTGTTACAACTACAGCATTAGCACCAGCGCTCTTAATTTGAGCAGCAGCATTTGCAACTGCTTGAGCAACGGCTTCTGGTAAGTCTGCAGATACAGAGCCACCAACCACTAATGTATAAAGTTTTGCTAAAGCTTGTTTTTGTTGTGTAGGTGTTAATGGTACACGCTTGTCAGCGTTGGCACCAGTTAACGACATGTTAGATTCAAATTGAATATGTCTAGACATTTTACCGTGGTTAGGTACACGTCCTTTTGCATATCCAGAATCAAATCCTCCACCTTGCCAATCTCCCAAGAAATCCGCACCTATTGAAACAATAGTTGACGCTTTGGAAAAATCGTAGTTAGCAAGACCTCTTTCACCGTATTTAGCTTGGTAAGCATCTAATGCAGCAGATTCAGAAACCGCATCGTATTGTACGTGCTTAACGTTTCCAAACTTGGCAGCAAACTCAGCAATCAACGCAGAAGTAGAAGGACTGGCAAACGTTTGAGTCAATAACACAATTTGTTTTCCAGAAGCTTTAACTTCATTAAGTTTTTGATTTGTTTGCGCATCAAATTCATTCCAAGTGATCGCAGCATCACCTTTCATTGGTCCTTGCACCCTTAAACTATCGTACAATCCTAAAACAGATGCGTTCACTCTTGCATTGGCACTACCATTTACAGCAGCTAAAGCATTGTTTTCGATTTTAATTGGACGACCTTCACGGGTTTTAACTAAAACGCTTGCAAAGTCATATCCATCTGCAATGGTAGTTGCATAGTAGTTGGCAACACCAGGAATGATTTCCTCTGGTTGCACTACATAAGGGATAGACTTAATTACCGGCCCTTCACAAGCTGCCAATGAAGCAGCAGCTGTACTAAAGCCAACGTATTTTAAGAAATCACGACGTGTTGTAGAAGAACTCTCCAAGGAGGCCTTATCTCCTAAAAACTCATCAGTCGGGATCTCTTCAACAAATTCGTTTTGTTTTAGCGTCTCAACAATAGAGCTATTCTCGTTAAGCTCTTCAACACTTTTCCAGTATTTCTTGTTTGATGACATATTATATAATTGAATTACTTCTTAATAAATTAATAATGACACTTACCACATTCTAGACCACCCATTTGAGCAGCAGTAAGTTTTTCCACTCCGTACTTTTTAGACAATTGCTCATGAATTTTAGCATAGTACTCATTATCCTGAACTTTCACCTCTGTCTCTCTGTGACAGTTGATACACCAACCCATTGTTAAAGGAGCATGTTGGTACATTACTTCCATTTCTTCAACTGGTCCGTGACAAGTTTGACATTGGATTCCTCCAACAGAAACGTGTTGCGAGTGGTTGAAATATGCAAAATCTGGTAGATTGTGAATTCTCACCCATTTTACAGGTTGTGACTCACCAGTATATTTTTGGTCAGCATCACTCCATCCTGCAGCTGCATATAGTTTTTGGATTTCACCATCGTAAAACTCTTTGCTGTGTTCTACAGTAGTTTCCCCGTTATATTCGTAGATAGACTTGTGACAATTCATACAAACGTTTAGAGATGGAATCCCTGAAGTTTTACTTACACGAGCAGAAGAGTGACAGTATTTACAATCGATACCGTTATCACCTGCGTGAATTTTGTGCGAGAAGTGTATTGGCTGCACTGGCTGGTATCCTTGATCTACCCCTACCTGCATTAAGTAACCGTACACAAAGTAAGCACTAGCCAACAATAAAAAGATAGCAGTTACCAAAACCAAGAATTGGTTTTTAACAAACGCTTTCCATAATGGCAATCTAGTTTCTCCACCAGTTACATCTACACCTTTAGCTTCAGCAAACTTATTTAAGGTCTGTCTTACCAAAATCAAAGCCATTGCCAACAAGGCAAACAACAATGCTAAAGCACCTAAAATAATTTCATTTGAAATACCTGGCTCAGCTGGCTGCACCTGCACCTGAACGGAACCATCTTGCCCACCAGCAGCAGGCGCCTTCTCTTGCGCGGTATACGCTAAGATATCTGCTATATCTTGATCGCTTAAAGTAGCGAACGCCGTCATAGGCGTATTGTTGAATTCTGCAAAAATTTGATTAGCATATGCATCTCCAGACTTAATCAATCCAGCACTGTTACGTATCCAAGCACTAAGCCACTCACGGTCCAAACCTTGCTCATCAGCCAATCTAGTTTCAACGTGTCTCAAGGCCGGCCCTGTCATTTGCTTGTCTAAATTATGACAAGCTGCACAGTTAGTATTGAACAAGGATTTCCCCTTTGCAGGGTCTCCTTCTTGCGCCCTTAAAGAGGCTGAAAGTGTGAGTAGAACAAGAAACCCTAATCGAATAATCTTTGAGGTCAATTTACGGTATATCACCTGTTTCATATTAATAGTTGAATTATCTTCCAAACTTTGGTATGATTTTTTCATTTAAAAAAGAAAAAAATACAGTTATAAAAATCTCGCACAAAAGTAACATTTAAAGTGGATTCTAAAAATGTTACAGAAGTGTTAACTGATAATTTATACGCATTCTAAATAAGCTAAATTACCCATGTATAATAATGTATAAGACGACCTGTTTCTAGAAAATATTTTCATATTTTAGCCGCAAGTAAATCCATAATACTAAATCATTTACACCCAAATAAACCATTCATTTTAAACTATTTTAGAATCATGACTCACAAAAATACGAAAAAAGCACTACTAGGTTTCTGCTTATTTTTAGGAGCTGTTTCCTACATACATGCACAACAAGGAATTGTAACGGTGGACAAGAGCAATGAAATTACCAAACTTTTGGAATTCAAAAAGGATGTTAACACCGTTAAGCTGTATAAAATTCAAATATTTTCGGGTAACCGTGCAGGTGCGGAGAAAGCAAGATCAGAGTTTCACGATACTTATGAAGATATCCCAGTAAGTATGGAATATGACACTCCACATTACAAAATCCAGGTAGGTGCATTTAGAAGCCGTTTGGAAGCTGATAAGGCCCTTATAAAAGTAAAGGCTAACTACCCCAATGCTTTTATTTTCCAACCAAAAAGCGAGATTAAATAATCTCAAAACACACGATAATAAAAAAGCGACCATTTGGTCGCTTTTTTATTTCTATATAATTTCAAATTGAATTTTACTTCAATTTCTTCTTCACTTCTACTTCTTGGAATGCTTCTATAATGTCCCCTTCTCTAATGTCGTTATAGTTTTTAACCTGCATACCACAATCGTATCCTTTGCTTACTTCTTTAACGTCATCTTTGAAACGTTTCAAGGAAGCCAATTCTCCAGTGTAAACCACCACGCCATCTCTAATTAAACGCACACCTGCATTTCTCAAGATTTTTCCGTTGGTTACCATACATCCTGCAATAGTTCCCACTTTAGAAACTTTGAACAGTTCTCTAATTTCGGCGGTACCTGTAATCTCTTCTTTAAGCTCTGGAGACAACATACCTTCCATTGCATCCTTAAGATCATTGATGGCATCATAAATGATCGAGTACATTCTGATGTCGATTTCTTCCTTATCAGCAATCTGTCTAGCGTTACCCATTGGGCGAACGTTAAATCCTATAATGATCGCATCTGAAGCACTTGCCAATAACACGTCACTTTCTGTAATGGCTCCAACACCTTTATGTATGATATTCACTTGAATTTCTTCAGTAGACAATTTTTGGAACGAATCCGTTAAGGCTTCTACAGAACCATCCACGTCTCCTTTTAAGATGATGTTCAATTCCTGGAAGTCTCCAAGAGCAATACGACGTCCAATTTCATCAAGAGTAATATGACGTTGAGTTCTTACAGATTGTTCACGCTGTAATTGAGTACGTTTTGCTGCAATTTGCTTAGCTTCTCTTTCGTCCTCAAATACGTTGAATTTATCCCCTGCCTGAGGCGCTCCATCCAAACCAAGAATAGATACTGGGGTTGATGGTCCCGCTTCCACTACATCTTTTCCTCTTTCATCGTGCATTGCCTTCACCTTACCACTATGGCGACCTGCTAATACATAATCTCCAATTTTCAAGGTTCCCGTTTGCACCAAAATAGTAGATACATATCCTCTACCTTTATCCAAGAATGCCTCCACTACAGTACCGGTAGCATTTTTGTTAGGGTTAGCCTGAAGCTCTAGCAATTCGGCTTCAAGCAATACTTTTTCCAATAATTCCTTAACTCCAAGACCTGTTTTAGCAGAAATATCATGCGATTGGATTTTCCCACCCCAATCTTCCACCAATAAATTCATATTGGCAAGACCTTCTTTAATCTTGTCTGGGTTAGCTGTTGGCTTATCAACTTTATTGATTGCAAACACAATTGGCACATTAGCCGCTTGTGCGTGGGCAATGGCCTCTTTGGTTTGTGGCATGATATCATCATCCGCAGCAATCACGATAATCGCGATATCTGTAATCTGCGCTCCACGAGCACGCATTGCCGTAAAGGCCTCGTGACCTGGAGTATCCAAAAATGCGATTTTTTGTCCACTATCTAAGGTTACACCATAAGCTCCGATGTGCTGTGTAATTCCTCCAGACTCTCCCGCAATCACGTTTTCCTCACGGATGTAATCCAATAAAGAGGTCTTACCGTGATCAACGTGTCCCATTACTGTTACAATTGGAGCACGTGGCTTCAAGTCTTCTGGTCTATCTGCTTCTTCTTCGATAGATTCCTCGATATCTGCAGTAACAAATTCTACTTGGTATCCAAATTCGTCCGCTACAACCGATAAAGTTTCAGCATCCAAACGTTGGTTCATGGTTACCATCATACCAAGAGACATACATGCAGAAATAATTTGAGTAACAGAAACATCCATCATCGTGGCAACCTCACTTGCCGTAACAAATTCAGTTACTTTAAGGATTTTGCTTTCTGCTTGTTGTTGTTCAAGACTCTTCTCGGTCTGCTCCCTATGGTGCTCCCTTTTCTCTCTACGATACTTGGCACCCTTACCTTTCGTTGATTTCCCTTGAAGTTTTTCAAGAGTTTCACGAATTTGCTTTTGAACTTCTGCTTCGCTAGGCTCTTCCTTTACAACGGTAGGTCGCTTTCCTTTGCCTTTAAAGCCTCCACCTGGTTTTTGGTTGGCTCCACGGTTATTTTGGAAGTTATTTGGTCTTGTGTCTGTTCCAGTTTTACTGATGCGACGTCTTTTTTTCTTGTTCGCATCTTGTGAAGCTGCAGCAGGCTTTTTATCTTCTTTTTTCTTTTTAGGCTTCTCAAATTGAGATAAGTCTATCTTTTCACCGGCAATTTTAGGACCTGTAAGTTTTTGATATTTGGTTTCAACACGTCCTTCTGGGAATTCTTTTGGCTTATCAGCTTGTACTTGCTTCTTCTCTTTTACAGGCTCTTTTTTAGGTTGAATATCCTTTTTTGGCTCAGGTTTGGATATTTTTTCCTCTTTTATAGGAGCTACTGCTTCAGTTGGAGTTGGCGTTGGAGTTGGTGCCGGAGGTGGCGTTGCAGCCTTTACTTCCTCCTTAGGGGTTTCTTCCACTTTTGGAGTTTCGACCTTTGGCGCTTCCACTTTAGGCTCTTCCACTTTTGGAGCTTCAACCTTAGGTGCTTCTTCCTCTTTTTTAGGAGCTTCCTCTGGTTTAGGTTCCTCTGGTTGTACCTCCTGCTTCGGAGCGTCCAAATCTATTTTCCCTACTTGCTTTGGACCGCTTAGTTCTACTCGTGCCTTAACCACTTGTTGTCTACTTTCCTCCGCCTTTCTAGCCTTCTCTTCCAACTCGCGCTCACGTATTTCACGGAGTTCTTCTTTTTCCTTCAGCTTTGCCTCGCTTACTTCTTTAGATGCCACTTTTTTACTAGCATCCGTTTGAAACTCGCTGGAAAGGATTGCATAGACTTCTTCTGAAATTTTCGTATTCGGACTCTTCTCTATGTCTACGTTCTTCGATTCCAAAAAATCAACTGCACGGTCAATAGAAATATTGAGTTCTCGTAATACTTTATTTAATCTAATTGTTTGAGCCATAAATTGCCTGTAATATAAACTTATATCTTTTATTCTTCAAATTCTTCCTTAAGAATTCTGATTACTTCTAGAATTGTTTCTTCTTCTAAATCTGTTCTCTTCACTAAGTCTTGAACATCTTCTTCTAAGACACTCTTAGCAGTATCCAATCCCGCTTTGCTGAATTCTTCAATGATCCATCCTTCGATTTCATCTGAGAATTCTGACAACTCCACATCTTCCTCTGCTCCTTCTCTGTACACATCAATCTCATAACCTGTTAATTGACCTGCCAAACGAATGTTGTGGCCACCACGTCCAATTGCCTTGCTTACTTCTTCTGGTTTCAACAAAACTTCAGCATGCTTAGTCTCTTCGTTTACTTTAATTGAAGTTACTTTCGCAGGGCTCAACGCTCTGGTGATAAACAATTGAATGTTGTTGGTATAGTTGATTACATCGATGTTTTCGTTCCCTAATTCTCTAACGATACCGTGGATTCTTGATCCCTTCATCCCTACACAAGCTCCAACTGGGTCAATTCTATCATCATAAGAATCAACTGCCACTTTAGCCTTTTCACCAGGAATTCTCACTACGTTTTTAACAGTAATCAAACCGTCAAATACCTCAGGAATTTCTTGTTCAAACAGTTTTTCCAAGAATACAGGCGCCGTTCTAGACATGATAATGGCAGGTTTGTTACCTTTCAATTCCACGCTTTCAATAATTCCACGAACGTTTTCTCCTTTACGGAAGAAATCAGATGGAATTTGCTTTTCTTTTGGCAAAATTATCTCATTTCCTTCGTCATCCAAAAGAATAATTGCTCTATGACGGATATGATGCACTTCAGCCGTATAGATTTCGCCTTCCAATTCCTTGAACTGCTTATAGATATTAGTGTTATCGTGCTCGTGAATTTTAGAGATAAGATTTTGTCTCAAGGCCAAAATTGAACGTCTTCCTAAGTCAATCAACTTAACTTCTTCGGCAACATCTTCACCTACTTCAAAGTCTGGTTCAATTTTACGAGCTTCTGAAAGAGCAATTTCTTGGTTTGGATCCTCAACATCCTCATCGGCCACTACCACACGGTTTCTCCAAATCTCTAAATCTCCTTTATCTGGGTTTATAATTATATCAAAGTTGTCATCGTCACCATACTTCTTCTTTAACGCATTTCTCAACACATCCTCCAAAATCGCCATCAACGTTACACGATCAATTAATTTGTCGTCTTTAAATTCTGAAAAAGAATCAATTAACGCAACATTTTCCATAACTTCTATGAATTAAAATTTTATAATAACTTTTGCCTCTAAAATATCGTCAAATTTTAGTTGAGCTTCATTTTTAACTGTTACTTTTCCTTTTCCAACAGCCTTAGCTTCTCTTTCTTTCCATTCCAAGGTGATCCCTTCTGAATCCACATCTGCAAGCGTGCCCTCCAACTTTTGACCTTCCTTGGTTTTAACTTCCAAAATTCTTCCAACATTCTTATTGTACTGCCTCTTGTGCACAAAAGGAGAAGTAGCCCCTGCCGAGGTCACTTCCAGCGAGAAATCCTGCTCCTCACGGTCCAAATTATGCTCTACAGCTCTGCTCACAAAAATGCAATCTTCAACAAGAACCCCTTCATCGCCATCAATCACAACCTTGATGTTGTTGTCACCAACAATATCAAAATCAATCAAAAACAAGTCCTCGCGTTCTTGAAATGCCTTGTCCAATAATTCCTTTACAGTGTCTTTAAACATTTTCAGTATAAAAAGAGGGGACCCCTTGTCCCCTCGTTAATTCTTTCTCATACAACGCGGCAAATATACAACATTTATATTGATTTTCACAACCTATAGCATGTCGAATTTTATTCTTAATTTTATAGGAAGAACAACTAACATGCTAACAATGAAAAAAATACTTGTCCCTACCGACTTTTCTTCCGAAGCCGAAAACGCCTTGAAAGTCGCAGCCCAATTGGCCCGACGCCGAGATGGCGAAATTTATTTGCTCCATATGCTTGAGCTTCCATTGCAACAAGTAGACGTTATGAATACCCCTAGTGAGCTCCCGGAAGCCATGTTTTTTATGAAATTGGCGCACCAAAAATTTGAGGAACTTCTTTCAAAAGATTACCTAGAAGGCATAACAGTTTATGAAAACGTCCAAACCGATGGCACATTTAGCAATTTAGTAGACAAAGGGCATGAGTTTAATGCCGATTTAATCATTATGGGATCCCATGGTACTTCAGGCATTAAAGAGATGTTTATAGGCTCTAATGCAGAAAAAGTGGTACGTACTTCAGACATTCCTGTCTTGGTCATTAAAAATAATCATGACAACTTCATGGTGGAAAATTTTGTTTTCGCTTCGGATTTTAAAAATGACAACAAAGAAACCTACAAGCAAGCGGTAACATTTGCAAAAGAATTTAATGCAAAAATGCATTTGTTAATGGTGAATACCGCAAACAATTTCATACCCACATCTGAAGCCAGACAGCGTATCCTGGATTTCATCAAAGATTATGAATTCGATAATTACACCTTGAACATCTACAACGACTCCTCAGTAGAAAATGGCATTCTTAATTTCTCCAAGGAAATCAATGCCGACTTAATTGGAATCAGCACACACGGCAGACAAGGAATTGCCCATTTCTTTAATGGTTCGATAAGTGAAGATTTGGTCAACCACGCAAAACGTCCCGTAATTACTTTCAAAATATAAATAGGCAGCCCTATTTAAGGAGTTATCTAAACTGAATATTCGTTGAAGTTTTTATTTGTCTATAGAAGAGAAATACCCTTAGTTATATTAAAGCCTTCAAAAGCACATTAAAATCACCTTTAAAGCAATAAAGACGTTCAATGCAAAACCCAAACTTTAACAGTAGGGGTTTTGTATTATTTGAAGGGTATTGTTTTGGCGAGGTACCCAAAAACAAAAAGCCCCCAGCAATTCAATG
>NZ_JCAPEU010000010.1:0-74176 GCF_059735265.1 Mangrovimonas sp. sgz306409 | reverse complement strand
ACGCCTGTGGATAACGAAGCGCCGAGCATTCCCGAAGGTCTCAATGCGACCAATGTTACAGAAACAGGTGCGACCATTAATTGGGAGGCTTCCACGGATAATGTTGGTGTGGTGGACTATGAGGTATTCCAAGATGATGTTAGCATAGGTTTTAGTGGTGGAACGCTGACTTTTGATGTTACAGGATTGGATGCCTCTACAAGTTATGATTTCACGGTGACAGCTATAGATGCTGCCACCAATGCCTCGGCACCCAGTGCGGTACTGGAGGTAATAACTTTGACGCCTGTGGATAACGAAGCGCCGAGCATTCCCACAGGTCTCAATGCGACCAATGTTACAGAAACTGGTGCGACCATTAATTGGGAGGCTTCCACGGATAATGTTGGTGTTGTGAATTATGAAGTATTTCAAAACGGACAAAGTATTGGTTTAAGTACTGGCGCTCTATTTTTTAACGTTACAGGATTAACAGGGGACACGACCTATGACTTTACGGTAAGTGCCATTGATGCCTCCGATAATGCTTCCGATCAGAGTGCCATCTTGCAGGTGACTACCGCAAATTCTCCCGACATTGAAGCCCCGAGCGTCCCCATAGGTCTTAGTGCCAACAGTGTCTCCGACACCGGTTTGACATTGAATTGGGAGGCTTCCACGGACAATGTTGGGGTTGTGAATTATGAAGTATTTCAAAATGGACAAAGTATTGGCTTAAGTACTGGTGCTCTAATTTTTAACGTTACGGGATTAACAGGGGACACGACCTATGATTTCACGGTGAGTGCCATTGATGCTTCTGATAATGCTTCCGACCAGAGTGCTATTTTACAGGTGACCACGGCAAGTCCACCGGACATTGAAGCGCCAAGTGTTCCCACAGGTCTCAATGCTACCAATGTCACCGACACAGGTTTGACATTGAATTGGGAGGCTTCCACGGACAATGTTGGAGTGGTAGATTATGAAGTATTCCAAAATGGACAAAGTATTGGCTTAAGTACTGGTGCTCTATTTTTTAACGTTACAGGATTAACAGGGGACACGGCCTATGATTTCACGGTGAGTGCCATTGATGCCTCCGATAATGCTTCCGATCAGAGTGCCATCTTACAGGTAACCACCACAAGTCCACCGGACATTGAAGCCCCGAGTATTCCCATAGGACTTAATGCCACGAATGTCACTGACACGGGCTTGACATTGAATTGGGCGGCTTCGACGGACAATGTTGGAGTGGTAGATTATGAAGTGTTCCAGAACGGTCAAAGTATTGGCTTTAGTGGGGGAGCTCTAACTTTTAATGTTACGGGACTTATCGGAGAAACGACCTATAATTTTAACGTTACTGCTATAGATGCTTCTGATAATGCGTCAAATCAAAGCGCTGTATTGCAGGTGACCACCTTGACTCCTCCAGATACCGAGGCGCCAAGTATACCAACTGGACTTCTTGCTACGAATGTTACGGATACAGGATTGATATTGAATTGGGGAGCATCAACCGACAATGTTGGAGTGGTAGATTATGAAATTTTTCAGAATGGTCAAAGTATTGGGTTTAGTACTGGAGCTGTAATTTTTGTTGTAACAGGACTTACTTCAGAAACCTCTTATGGTTTTTCCGTGTCGGCTCTGGATGCTGCAGATAATAGTTCTAATCAAAGTGCGGTATTGGATGTTACTACTACTTCTGGGATTATCGATTATACTTCGTTAAATTCTAATCTAGACACGGTAGATTGGACTGGAAGAGATTTGTTCGCTGCAAGAAATATAGGAATTGGAACCACCAATACGCAAGGTTATCGGTTAGCGGTAGCGGGTAATATGATAGCAGAGGAGGTTAGGGTTGCATTACAGGCTTCTTGGCCTGATTATGTTTTTGATAGTAACTATAAGCTACCAACTTTGTTGGAAGTTAAAAAACATATAGAAGAAAAAGGACATCTGCTTAATGTGCCGAGTGAAAGTGAGGTGAAACAACAAGGTGTTGGATTGGGGGAAATGAATGCCATTCTATTGGAGAAAATAGAGGAATTAACACTTTACATACTCCAACAGGATAAGAGAATTCAACAATTAGAAGAAAAAGTGGAAGCGCTTAAAAATTAATGAGTTAAATGAAAAAGGCGTTGAAAATATATGTAATTTTAATGTGTCTATTGGTTCAAACGGTTTGGACTCAAAGCATACGTAAAAACTATCAGGAAATGACGCAATACGAAAGAGATGAATTGGTAAATGCGTTTTACGAGCTTCGTAACGGCCCTGATTTGGTAGCAGATTTGGCTCAGTTTCATTCAGATTTTTTCAATTTTGATAGTTCTGCAGATCCCACACAACTAGATATTCATTTTAATCTTCCCGATGAGCCAGAACGTCAAATTTTCTTTGCTTGGCATAGATATCAAATGTTTGAAATGGAACAGGCCATGCAGGAATTAAACCCGGATATAAGTATTCCTTGGTGGGATTCATCTGTGGATCAATCTATAAATTCACCTTTGTGGAACGCGGATTTTATGGGGTCTTTTGATCAGGCATGGGCCTTGAATAGAAATTATGCAACGGTAAATGAAATTAGTTTTTTACCTACCACTCAAGATGTGATTAATGTTCAGGCTATTGTAGATTTTTTGGAATATGCTAATACCATGGAAAGGGGGCGTGTACATTCAGGTGCACACAGGTGGGTAGGAGGGGCCATGCCTACACCTTTATCTCCTAGAGATCCTGTTTTCTATTTACACCATACCTTTGTGGACAAATTGTGGGATGACTGGGAAACAGCTAATCCTGGGGGATCTTCGCATATCATTACTTCTATGATTCGTTATGATGGTACCTATGTCTTTAATGGGGAAGTATTGCCTTTGGTAGACCCGGATGATATTACAGATAGTAATGTGTTAGGAGTTTTTTATGCAGAAAATCAACTTGCCAATCTCTCAGATTATGTGGTGTCCAATTCTCATCATAGCATAGAAAATTTCTACTATCAATTCATTATAGATGTTGGAGATAGCTTTTTGGTGCCCTCGGGCACAAACTGTCAAGTTACTTCCGTAAATCAAATAAATTTATTGCCAGGATTTACAGCGCAATCGGGAAGTTCTTTTGTCGCTACGATTGATACAGAAAATCAAACGTCAAGGTTGGATAATACAAGTTTATTGGCTTCCAGAATTAATAATCCAAATCCGTTTGATTATGACCCAGCAATCCTCAACAAAGAGGCGTATAATCCAATTGACCCTATTTTCGAATCGATTATTTCAGTTTCTCCCAATCCGTTCAATACTTATTTAGACCTAAAAATTGAAGATACAAACAAGCTAGGGATGGATGAGGTCGTGATTTATGATATTTCCGGCCGTGTAATTTTAAATAGAGTTTTTGAGAATACTAATGCTTATCATTTGGATTATCTGAATTATTTAGAGAGTGGTATTTATGTTGTGGAGATTTTAAATAATAAGAAATTGGTGTTGAGGAAGAAAATTGTAAAAGAATAAATTGTGGGCTAGGGTACTTGCTCATGGGTATTTTTTTTGGAATTAATTAATAGTAGCTATTGGGATGTTAGAGTTGTTCAGGAGAAAAGTGTTTTGGTGTGTTGACTTTTTAAAAGGCAACCATATAAAAAATCAATATACAGAGGTTAAAGAGATTCTGAGCAATCTCAATTCCATAAATTCAAGGCAAAAGCAAAAGGAGAATTTAGGCGCTATTTTGAAGCACGCTGTATCTTCTACACAATTTTACAGTTCTTATAAAGGCTTTATGGACCTCTCTGATTTTCCAATTATTGATAAAAATATTATTGTTAATTATTATGATGATTTTAAATCAGTAAAGTACTTGGATCAGGAAAATTTTTCGGCCTATACGAGTGGTTCTACCGGTACACCGTTTAAAGTGTATCAAAACCTAGACAAAAAATATAGGAACTCAGCAGATGTCATTTACTTCGCAGAGCAAGCAGGGTTTAATGTTGGTGATAAATTGTTTTATATAAGGCATTGGGACCAATACAACAGTAAATCCCCATTCGAAGCTTGGAAACGACATATTTATATGCATCCCGTTTCTAAGTTGACTCAAAATGACATTAAAGGCCTGTTGCATGAAATTGAAGGTAACAGTTCACGAAAAGGAATAGTATCCTATGCCTCTGCATTGGACGAGATTCGGGATTACATTTTGAAATCAGGTAAGGAAGTTTCCAATGACTGCGGAGTGCAATCTATAATTGCTGTAGGAGAGAAATTAAATCAAGAAACGAAGGAGGTTATCGAAAACTATTTTGGGGTAAAGGTTGTTTCTCGATACTCCAATGTGGAAAATGGAATTATAGCCCAACAATTGTTGGGAGATAGCAACGGATTTTACATTAATTGGGCCAGTTATTATGTGGAAATTTTAAAACTGAACAGTGCAGAACCTGTTGAAAGAGGTGAGTTAGGTAGAATCGTAGTGACGGATTTGTTTAATGAATGTATGCCAATGATTCGTTATGATACTGGGGATATCGGGATGATGGATTATGAAGACGATACTCATAATGAATATCCTGTTTTGATGAAGATCGAGGGGAGAAAAATGGATATGATTTACGACTCTAACGGTAATTTTATTTCTTCTTATGCAGTTTATAATATCTTAAAGTATCCTCATATAAAACAGTATCAATTTATTCAGGAGGATGATAAAAAATATTTGTTTAAATTAAATGTGGATAAGGCCTTTAATTCCGAGGAAGATATTAAAGAGGAATTCTTAAAGTTGTTGGGAACAGATGCAGAGATTGAGTTTGATTATGTTAATGAAATTCCATTGCTGTCCTCTGGAAAAAGAAAATTTGTAGTAAACAAAAGTAGGAAATCGGGAAGGGGTAAAGGAATGGCAACTATTTAACAACCTAAGAAAAATTGTTAGCATGAAGCAAAATCGATTGGCTGTTTTCTTAAAAGATAAAAACAAAAAGCCCCCCTTAAAGATAATTAAAGAATGTACTGTACTGTTATTCCAAAAACGGGAAATACCGTTTTACTATTTTAAATACTTATATCGAAAGAATGTAGTCAATTATCAAGACTATATTGGCACCAAAGAGGCCAATAGAATTAAATATAGGGACACATTCCATAAAGAGGAGTATTTGACGATAATATCTAATAAGTTAAATTTTTCACTGTTTTGCAAACAAAACGATTTGCCTGTCCCAGGCTTGGTTAGTCATAATTTTGAATCCCATTTTTTTTATAAAAAGCAACTTCATATTGTAGAGAATTTGAAGGGGTTAATTGAGTTTTTCAATATGGTTTTTAAGGATTCTGGGCAAACAGTACTTTTCCTTAAGCCAATTTCACTTTATGGAGGAACAGGGTGTTATAGAATTTCAAAAGATACCTTGGAAGAAGATTTGAGTAACAATAAGGAGTTTCTTTTAAAGAATTGTTGCATTCATGAAGAAGTAGTAGTGCAGCATGAGGAAGTAAATAAAATTCATCCTAATTGTGTGAATACGATTAGGGTTGAAACATTTATTGATAAACAGAATCAAATTCACATCTTGTCCGCTTTTATGCGCTTTGGAGTGGGGAGTGGTTTTGTGGATAATGCCCATGCTGGTGGTTTTTATGTCGGGATAGATCTTGAAAAAGGGACCTTAAGAGATGTGGGACATCAATATATGGAGTATGGCGGAGCTGAATATAAGGAGCATCCTGATTCTGGTTTTGTTTTTAAGGATTATCAAATCCCTTTTTTTAAGGAAGTAAAGGAATTGGTGATTCAAGCTGTGAAATGCCTCCCTGATCGTTACATTGGGTGGGATATTGCCATTTCTAAGGACGGCCCTGTCATTATTGAAGCTAATGAATATCCTTCTATTTTTATGGCGGATATAGCCTATGGTGGCTATTTAAAGCATCCGTTGTATCGAGGTATTTTAGAAGAAGTTAGTTGAAAAATAACATAAAAAAACCGAAGCCACTAAGCTTCGGTTTTTTTATGTTTAATGAAGGTTGATATTACATCATACCTGGCATTCCGCCACCTCCCATTGGAGGCATGGCAGGTGCATCTTCTTTAATATCGATTAAAGCACACTCTGTAGTCAAGATCATTCCAGATACAGAAGCAGCATTTTCAAGGGCAATACGGGTTACTTTCTTAGGGTCGATGATACCTGCCTCAAGCATGTTTACATAAGTTTCAGATTTCGCGTCGTAACCAAAATCTTTTTCTCCTTCTTTTACTTTGGCAACTACTACGCTTCCTTCACCACCTGCGTTTTCAACGATAGTACGTAAAGGAGCTTCAATAGCACGTGCTACAATTTGGATACCTGTAACTTCATCTAAGTTTTCAGTAGTAATGCTATCCAATACAGCTTTGGCTCTTACAAGGGCCACACCACCACCAGCTACGATACCTTCTTCAACTGCGGCTCTTGTAGCGTGTAAAGCATCGTCCACACGGTCTTTTTTCTCTTTCATTTCAACTTCACTTGCAGCACCAACGTAAAGTACCGCTACACCTCCAGCCAATTTGGCCAAACGCTCTTGTAGTTTTTCTTTATCGTAGTCTGAAGTAGTTGTTTCAATTTGAGCTTTGATTTGGTTTACTCTTGCTTTAATGTCATCAGCACTTCCAGAACCATTAACAATTGTAGTGTTGTCTTTATCGATTGTTACAGTTTCTGCAGTTCCCAACATGCTCAAGTCTGCGTTTTCAAGAGAGAAACCTCTTTCTTCTGAAATTACTACACCACCTGTAAGGATTGCGATATCTTCAAGCATTGCTTTACGACGGTCACCAAATCCTGGAGCTTTAACAGCAGCAATCTTTAAGCCTCCACGAAGTTTGTTAACTACCAAAGTAGCCAAAGCTTGACCTTCAACATCTTCAGCAATGATTAATAGAGGACGGCCAGATTGTGCAACTGGTTCCAAAATTGGAAGAATTTCCTGTAAGTTAGAAATCTTTTTGTCGAACAATAAAATGTATGGATTGTCTAAATCGGCAATCATTTTATCTGCATCTGTTACGAAGTAAGGAGAAAGGTAACCTCTGTCAAATTGCATACCTTCTACAACGTCTACATAAGTATCGGTTCCTTTAGCTTCTTCAACAGTAATCACACCTTCCTTTCCAACTTTAGAAAACGCTTGAGCGATTAAATCACCAATAGTGTCATCGTTGTTGGCAGAAATGGCAGCAACTTGTTTGATTTTTTCAGAAGAGTTTCCTACTTCTTGAGATTGGTTTTGTAATTCGGCAGTAATAGCTTCAACAGCTTTGTCGATACCACGCTTTAAATCCATTGGATTTGCGCCTGCAGCAACGTTTTTCAAACCTTCTTTTACGATAGCTTGTGCCAAAACGGTTGCAGTAGTAGTACCGTCACCTGCCAAATCATTGGTTTTGGAGGCAACTTCCTTCACCATTTGAGCCCCCATGTTTTCAAGCTCATTTTCAAGCTCTACTTCTTTGGCTACACTTACACCATCTTTGGTTACTTGAGGCGCACCAAAAGAACGACTAATGATTACGTTACGACCTTTAGGCCCTAAAGTTACTTTAACTGCATTTGCCAATGCATCCACACCACGTTTTAAACCGTCACGTGCTTCTATATCGAATTTTATATCTTTTGCCATAATAAATTCTTTTAAAATTTAAATTGAAATATTTTTAAACGTTAAACTCATTGAGAGCGTTGTTGGTAGTTTTGAAAGGGAATTAGACAATTGCAAGAATGTCGCTTTCTCTCATGATCAAATAATCTTTACCTTCCAATTTTAGCTCAGTACCGGCATATTTTCCGTACAATACCATCTCTCCAACTTGTACAGTCATAGGTTCGTCTTTGGTTCCGTTACCTACAGCAATTACTTTTCCTTTTTGGGGTTTTTCCTTTGCAGTGTCAGGGATAATGATTCCTGAAGCTGTTTTAGTTTCTGCTTCTACAGGCTCAATAAGAACTCTGTCTGCTAATGGTTTAATGTTTAATCCCATTGGTATTATATTTTTATGATTAATTAAACTTGTTTTTCGAAATTGGATGAAGCCAAAAATGTGCCAATTCAAAGTGACTGACAAACTTTCAGTAACAAAAAATGCCAACCGAAGGGGTTGGCATTTTTAATGAATTTATAAATTCAATTAGTTTGTTGAATCGTTGCTTACAGGATTACTTTCTTGAGTAGCTGGCGTTGTTGCAGCAGGAGTTTCTTGAACTGGTTGCTCAACAGTAGAATCGTCTAAAGCTTTAGATTCTGCAGCTCCATTTCCACCGCCAATAGCTACATTAGATAACAAGATAAGCGCCAATAACACGGTAGCCAATCCCCAAGTACTCTTGTCTAGGAAGTCGGTAGTTTTTTTAACACCTCCCAATTGTTGGGTGCCTCCACCTCCGAAAGAAGAAGATAACCCGCCTCCTTTAGGATTTTGTACCATAATCACTACGATCAACAAAAATGCGATAAGCACAATAAGTATTAAAAAAACTGTAAACATGATTCTTATTCTTTAGTATTATTTTCTTGTAATTTTTTAACTGCTTTAATTTGGTCTGCAAAGAAACCACTTTTTTCTGGATATTTCAAACTTAAAATTTTATAAGATTGAATAGCCTTGTCATAATTTTTTTGTTCTAGATAAATTCTGGCCAAAGTTTCTGTCATTAAGCCGTCATTTTGGTTGTCATCCTTGTTGAGGTTGAGTTTCGGGCTTGGTGCAACTTCTTTTGAAGGTACAATTTTAGGGTTGCTGCTCAAGAATTTATCAATAAGGTTCAATTTGCTATCCATTGGCCTTGCTTTTGGTTTGGGCTCTGGCTCTTCTGGAATATCTGTAACTGCTACTTTTTCTGGAGCAATATTTGGTTGCCTTTCAATGGGTTTAAAACTGGTTATTTTAAGCCATTCTGAAAAGGAGTGGGTTTCGTTTTTTTCGAAATCCAAAGGTTTACCAATCTGAAGTTGCTCTTCCGGGCTTTGCTCAATATTTTTAGTGTCTACTGCAATAATTTGCAGTTCCTCGATTTCCTCCGTAGTAATTTCAACTTCTTCGATTTCCTCCTCTTCGGTAATTTTTTCTTCAAACAAAAATGGGTCCAAGACCCTTTCGGAGTCTTTGATGTGCTGTTTTAGTGCGTCATCAATAAGAACACTTTTATTTACGGAAATATCACTTTCTTCATTCACATCTAATTGCTTGATGTGCTCTGAATTCTGTTTTATTTGAAATGAAATCTCATTTTGGTTGAAAGCTTCGGAAGTGATATAATCAAAAAGGATGCTGCGGTCTGTGGTGTAGGCAGCAGTGGTTTTCAATTCTGGATTGTATCTAAAGCTTTCAGTATGTTTCAATCCTTTTAAATGCAATGCACGTGCCGCCTGAAAATAAGGATATTCCTTAATCACAGCCGTGATGTCACTCAATTGCTCCGAAGTAAATTCCTGAGGGTGTTGAAGTAGATATGTAATATCCTGCAATTGCATAGGTTGAATTAAATTACCATTTAGCTAATGTAGCATTAAAAATGTCTTGTGTCAACCTTTCAAAAATTTCTTCAAAGGCGGTGTCTCTTGTGCTTCCTATAAGTTGCGCCGCGGCGGGGTAATCATAGAAGAAGGAAAAACGTTGTTCAAGATCTTCTTCTGGATGAACTCTATCATAAAAACGGACATTCACGCCAATAGTGAGCCTATTCTGTGCAGCTTTGTTATCAGATGTCGCTGTAGTTGGAGAAATACGGTATTCGGTAATTTCACCTTCGTATACCAAATCACCTCCAGAGTTTACTAGGTTCAAACTAGTTTGGTTTACTATTAAATCTTGAAGGGCTAGGGTAAAGTCTCTATCCAGACCAGGCTCCACCAAAGGCGCATTGTTTTGGAAATAATTTACCTGAAAAGTTTCTATTCCTGCAAGAGTTTGAACACCTGTAAAACTATAATTAACTTTACAGGATACCATTACAAATGAAAGGGCACACAAAAGGAAGTAGGTTAAAAATCTCATTATAGGTCGTATTGTTTTATTTTACGGTAAAGGGTACGTTCACTAATACCGAGTTCGGCAGCAGCCAATTTACGTTTTCCTTGGTGACGTTCAAGTGATTTTTTTATTAATTCCAATTCCTTATCCTGTAATGACAGTGTTTCTTCCTCGTCAATTTCTTCTGCAAAATGGTATTTGTCTATTGGAGGTTCGGGAATATCTATTGGTTCATGGGTTTTCTCCGGAATAGACAATACTTCTAAATCTTCAATGTCACTTATGTCATTTTCATCTGCCGAAGCATTCCCGTAGATTTTGGAAATCAAGCCTTCGTGATCTTTTTGAATGTCTTTGACATTGCCATTTTTCATAAGCTCCATGGTCAATTTCTTCAAATCGTTCAAGTCGCTTTTCATGTCAAAAAGTACCTTGTAGAGAATTTCACGTTCACTACTAAAATCACTTTCGGATTTGGTAGTACTGATCACCGCAGGAAGATTGCTGCCTCCACTTGGCAAATAATGTTGCAATGCTTGGGCGTTCAATGTCCTATTGTGTTCCAGTACCGAAGCTTGCTCAGCAACGTTTCGCAATTGACGAATATTACCATTCCACCTGTATTTCTGCAACAAATCAATAGCATCGTCCGTAAGTTTCACGGTTGGCATTTTGTATTTCAGCGCAAAATCGCTGGCAAATTTTCTGAACAGCAAATGGATATCTTCCTTTCGCTCACGAAGTGGAGGAATGTTAATTTCAACCGTACTTAAACGATAATAAAGGTCCTCTCGGAATTTCTCTTTTTTGATGGCCTCGAACATGTTCACGTTGGTCGCCGCCACAATACGCACGTTGGTTTTTTGGACCTTACTAGATCCTACCTTAATGAACTCCCCATTTTCCAAAACACGTAGTAACCGGACCTGAGTGGTCAAAGGCAGTTCTCCAACTTCATCAAGAAATATGGTTCCGCCATCGGCTACTTCAAAATATCCGCTACGGGTTTGGGTAGCTCCTGTAAAGGCGCCTTTTTCGTGCCCAAACAATTCACTGTCAATGGTTCCTTCTGGAATGGCACCACAGTTAACAGCTATATATTTTCCATGCTTTCTGTGGGAAAGCTGATGGATAATTTTCGGAATACTCTCTTTTCCAACACCACTCTCTCCCGTAACCAATACTGAAATGTCCGTAGGGGCAACCTGTATGGCTTTTTCAATGGCACGATTAAGTTTTTGGTCGTTACCAATGATTCCGAATCGTTGTTTAATGGCTTGTACTGATTCCATTTTATCTGTTAGATTTTAGAGTTAAGAGAAAAGAACCAAGATTTTTTGGGTTCTCTTGATTCCTTTTTCTTTGTTCTACTGTCTTTTATAATCTAATTATTTTCTGAATATCCTACAGCTTCTCCAATTAAAGTTGCTGAAGTACATTCAGTAATCTTCACATTTACAAAATCTCCCACTTTGTAGTTTTCTTTAGGGAATACCACCACGGTGTTTTGGCTGTTTCTTCCAGACCAATGAGCGTCAGATCTTTTGGATTCTTTTTCAATCAACACTTCCTCAACTTTACCAAGATGTTGCTCGGTGCGGTATAGGGCATGTTTTTGTTGTAATACTATGATTTCTTCCAAACGACGTTTTTTGGTCTCTTCAGGAACATCATCTTCCATTTTTCGCTCTGCCAAAGTACCTGGTCTTTCAGAATATGCAAACATAAATCCGAAGTCGTATTTTACATATTCCATCAAGCTCAATGTGTCTTGGTGGTCTTCTTCAGTTTCGGTAGGGAAACCAGAAATCATATCTTGAGAAATGGCACAGTCTGGAATGAGTCTTTTGATATTGTCAATCAACTCAAAATACTCTTCACGCGTATGCTGACGGTTCATTTCCTTCAAAATACGGTTACTTCCGCTTTGAACAGGTAAGTGGATGTAATTACAGATGTTGTTATGTTTGGCCATGGCTTCAATCACATCCAAAGTCATGTCTTGAGGGTTGGATGTTGAAAAGCGGAAGCGCATTTTTGGTTGCGCAGTGGCACACATTTCCAAAAGGTTCGCAAAGTTAACAGCCGTAGCTTTTTGCATGTCTGAGGCCTTTTCGAAATCTTTTTTAAGTCCGCCGCCATACCAAAGGTAACTGTCTACATTTTGTCCCAAAAGGGTCACTTCTTTATAGCCTTTGCTCCAAAGGTCATTGATTTCTTCCATAATACTCTGTGGGTCACGGCTGCGCTCACGACCACGAGTAAAAGGAACGACGCAGAAGGTACACATATTGTCGCAACCTCTTGTGATGGATACAAAAGCTGTAACCCCGTTTGAGTTTAAACGCACAGGAGAAATGTCGCCATAGGTTTCCTCTTTGGAAAGAATCACGTTTACAGCATTCCTTCCTTCGTCCACTTCGGCAACAAGGTTAGGCAGGTCTTTGTAAGCATCTGGACCTACAACAAGGTCTACAATTTTTTCTTCTTCTAGGAATTTACTTTTTAAGCGTTCTGCCATACAGCCCAAAACACCAACTTTCATGTTGGGGTTGATTTTTTTTACGGCATTATATTTTTCCAAACGTTTACGTACCGTTTGTTCTGCTTTGTCTCTAATGGAGCAAGTATTTACCAAAACCAAATCGGCATCTTCAAGGTTTTGGGTGGTGTTAAATCCGTTTTCAGAAAGAATCGAGGCTACAATTTCACTGTCGCTAAAATTCATTTGGCAACCATAACTTTCAATAAACAGTTTTCGCTGGTTACCTTCCTTTTGTTCTAAAACAAGGCTTTGGCCCTGCTTGTTCTCTTCTATAATCTTTTCCATATATAATACTGAAGCGTTCCGTGTTCAATAAGTGTGCAAAGATACGATTTATTTGTAATCTATGACAAGATGGCAGTGTTATTGTTGATTTTAATATGTTAATAATATGGCTTATTTTTAACAGGTAACCAATTAATTAAATATGACTTTTTCAGAACTTCAATCCAAAATTAATGTTGCCAAACCATTGGATTTTGGCACTATCTTCAGTAATTGTATCGAGCTTTTTAAAAAAGTTTGGGTACAAGGTCTTATCATGATTTTGATAACTATTGCCATGTTGGCGCCATTCTACATTATAATGTATTTGCCAATGGTGGCTATGGGTATTTGGAATCCGGAAGCTTTACAGGATAATAATGTAAATCCATTCTTGATGATTCCTTTTGTGGTGTTTATGTTGCTGTTTACTTTTTTTGCCATGGTCATCGCTTTTGGGCTTAAGGCATCCTTTTACCGAATTTGCAAGGCGAAAGATCTTGGTTTGGTGGAAAAGGATGATTACTTCTATTATTTGAAGAAACCTTATTTGGGAAAGGTAGTTAAGTTGGCGTTGATCAGTTACGGGATTTCTCTGTTGGCTGCAATGTTGTGCGTATTACCTATATTATATGTTATAGTTCCAATAAGTTTAATGAATGTGATTTTTGCCTTTAATCCAGAAATGGCTGTTGGGGACATTGTGAAGTCAAGTTTTGATTTGGGAAACAAGAAGTGGCTTATCACTTTTGGTTTGATTGTAATTTCGGGATTGTTTGCTGAAGTTATTGGGCTTGTGCTTTGTGGGGTTGGACTTTTGATAACAGCATCGTTTTCTTACTTGCCGGTATACTATATATATAAGGACAGTGTTGGTTTTGAACCTTACGAATTACCTTTGGAATAGCTCATTTCTATTCATTTTAATTATAGTTGTAAAAGTCTGAATT
The DNA here is from genome assembly GCF_059735265.1 of Mangrovimonas sp. sgz306409. NCBI lineage: Bacteria > Pseudomonadati > Bacteroidota > Flavobacteriia > Flavobacteriales > Flavobacteriaceae > Mangrovimonas > Mangrovimonas sp. sgz306409. Next base: position 60,400 of record NZ_JCAPEU010000010.1, on the reverse strand, counting down.
TTTTCAGGCTTTTTTTGTTAATCGATAAAAATTGCACAATATCTGAGGGTTAAAAAATATTAAATTAGGAGGATATATTTTTTTTGGTATACATTTGTAGCCTTAAAATAAGAAAAATGGCAAAGAATTTAGTAATAGTTGAGTCCCCAGCGAAGGCAAAAACCATCGAAAAATTCCTTGGAAAGGATTTTAAGGTGGAGTCTAGTTTTGGACATATTGCAGATTTGCCTTCAAAAGAATTGGGGGTAGATGTTGATGGAGATTTTAAGCCAAAATATCTAGTGTCCAAGGATAAGAGAGAAGTTGTTAAAAAACTAAAGAACTTAGCAGGTAAAGCAGAAACCATATGGTTAGCAAGTGATGAGGACCGTGAAGGAGAAGCGATTGCATGGCACCTTGCTGAGACTTTAAAATTGGATAAAGCCAAGACCAAGCGTATCGTATTCCACGAGATCACAAAGACGGCTATCCAAAAAGCAATTGAGAACCCGAGAGGGATAGATTATGATTTGGTAGATGCGCAACAGGCGCGTCGTGTGTTGGATAGAATTGTTGGTTATGAGTTGTCTCCAGTATTGTGGAGAAAGGTGAAGGGAGGGCTTTCGGCAGGACGTGTGCAATCTGTGTCCGTTCGGTTGATTGTGGAGCGCGAACGCGAAATCCAAAATTTTACTGCGGAAGCGTCTTTTAGAATAGATGCCGAGTTTTCAAATGAAGATGGGCAAGTGTTCAAGGCGAAACTTCCGAAGAACTTCAGTACAAAAGAAGAGGCCTATGCCTTTTTGGAAGCCAATGCCAAAGCAGAGTTCAAAGTTGCTGATCTAGAGAAAAAGCCGGCGAAAAAATCACCGGCAGCACCATTTACCACGTCTACTCTACAACAGGAAGCTGCTCGTAAATTGTATTTTTCGGTAAGTAAAACCATGACCTTGGCACAGCGCCTTTATGAATCTGGATTGATTACTTATATGAGAACGGATAGTGTGAATCTATCAGATGAGGCAAGAGCAGGAGCCCAAGCCGAAATTAATTCCGCTTACGGATCAGATTACAGTCAGCCACGAAATTATAAAGGAAAGGCTAAAGGAGCGCAGGAAGCTCACGAGGCCATTCGTCCTACTGATTTTTCACGTCATTCCATTAGTGTAGATAGAGATCAAGATCGTTTGTACGATTTAATTTGGAAACGTGCCATTGCTTCCCAAATGAGTGAAGCTAAATTGGAACGTACCAATGTAAAGATTAGTTCGTCTACCGATAGTAATGTGTTTACTGCAAATGGAGAGGTGATTACTTTTGATGGATTCCTGAAAGTGTATTTGGAAGGAACCGATGATGAAGATATTGAACAAGAAGGAATGTTGCCAGCACTTAAGGTGAATGAAACGCTCCTTAATAATTATATAACCGCAACCGAACGTTATACAAGACCGCCAGCACGTTATACCGAAGCTTCTTTGGTGAAGCAATTGGAAGAATTGGGAATTGGTAGACCGTCTACCTATGCGCCAACCATTTCTACCATTCAAAATAGAAATTATGTTGAAAAGGGGAATGTTGACGGAGTTGAACGTCCTTACAGTCAATTGAAACTTCAAAACGGTTCGGTAAAAGAAAAAGAGCTTACGGAAAAAGTAGGTTCTGATAAAGGGAAATTAGTTCCTACCGATATTGGGATGATTGTAACCGATTTCTTGGTGAATCATTTTGAGACGATTTTGGATTATAACTTTACGGCAAAAGTAGAAGAGGACTTTGATGAGATTGCCGAAGGTAAAGTAGATTGGTCCAAAATGATGAAGGACTTTTATAAAGATTTTCATCCTCAGGTAAAAGATGTAGAGGAAAATGCCGAAAGAGAATCTGGAGAGCGTATCTTGGGTGTGGATCCTAAAACGGGAAAACAAGTAAGTGTGCGTTTAGGTAAATTTGGGCCTATGGTACAAATTGGGACGGTTGATGATGAAGAAAAGCCACAATTTGCTAGTTTAGCGCCAGATCAGCAGTTAAGTTCCATTACTTTTGAAGAAGCTATGGACTTGTTCCAATTGCCGAAAACTTTAGGGGAATTTGAGGGAGAAGTTATAGAAGTTAACAACGGACGTTTCGGTCCCTATGTGAAATTTGGAAATTCTTTCGTATCCTTGCCGCAGGGAATGGATCCTTTGAGTGTAGAGTTGGAAGATGCAATTGTATTAATCAAGGAAAAACAAGAGGCAGACGCTCCTATATATATGTATCAAGATTTACCTGTGCAAAAAGGTAAAGGTAGATTTGGACCATATATAAAATGGAACAATATGTTTATTAATGTCAATAAAAAGTATGATTGGGACAATCTTTCTCAATCAGACATTGTAGAACTTATTGAGGATAAAATTCAAAAGGAGAAAGATAAGCTTATCCATGACTGGAAAGAAGAAGGCATTAGAGTGGAGAAGGCTAGATGGGGTAGGCATAATGTTATAAAGGGCAAAGTAAAAGTTGAATTGCCCAAAACGGAAGACGTTTCTAAAATGACTTTGGATGAAGCCAAAGCTATCATTGAAAAGAACGCTCCAAAGAAAAAAACGACAAGAAAAAAAACGGCAACCAAAAAGAAGTAATAGGAGTACCATAAATGAGCTTTAGTTTTTTAACCCCCATATCCGATGCTGTGCTAGCCCATAGCGAATTATTATCGCAACAAGCACTAGGAAAAAAAATTAGGGTTCACTCAAAACAACACGGATTTCCTGATTTAGAAGGAGTGCAAATGGCTGTCATAGGTGTGCATGAAAACCGAAATGATGTCGATTACATGGGGGAAATAGTTGCTTTTGATTCTATTAGAACTTCTTTGTATAGCCTTTTCCCTGGAAATTGGTACACCACCATGGCCGATTTAGGGGATATTCTCCCAGGAGAAAGTGTTGAAGATACTTATTTCGCTCTTAGAACTACTATAGGTAGTTTGTTGGAAAAACAAATCATACCTATAATATTAGGAGGGAGTCAAGACTTAACGTATGCCAATTACAGGGCATATGATACCATAGCGCCTATGATCAACATTGTAAATGTTGATAGTAATTTTGATTTAGGTGATGCATCACTTCCTATTAAGAACAATAGCTTTCTTGGAAAGATCATTTTAGAAGAGCCCTTCAATCTATTCAACTATTCTGCTGTAGGCTATCAAACCTATTTTAATTCGCAGGAGGAAATAGACTTGATGGAAAAGCTCTATTTTGAAGCTTACAGATTAGGAGAAGTTTCCAATAGTATTAGTTTGGTAGAACCGGTTATGAGAGATGCGCATATAGTAAGTGTAGATTTAAAATCGGTGAAAGCCTCAGAACTTAGCTCAAGTCAACGCTATTCTCCAAACGGTTTGGATGGGAAGGAAATTTGTGCAGTAGCTAGATATGCAGGTATCAGTAATAAGGTATCCTCTTTTGGGATATATGAGTTTAAGCCGTCTAGGGAAGATGGGGTAACGGCGATGCTGGTTGCGCAAATGATATGGTATTTCATCGAAGGAGTAAACTGCAGGGTAAAGGATGATGATTTTAAAAATGATGCTAATTATCAGAAATACAATGTGTTAATTGAAGATGATGAGCTGATATTTTTTAAAAGTATTAAAACTGGAAGATGGTGGATTGAAATCCCTTTTTTACCAAATGTTAATAATAAATTGAAAAAGCATACGTTATTACCTTGCATGTACGAAGATTATGTGGAGGCTACTCAAGGCAAAATTCCTGAAAGATGGTATAAGGCCTATAAAAAGAATAGTTTTTAGTATCTTTACTTTTTGATTTTTTTAACACTTTATCATCGATGAAATGCAAACTTTATAGGATGAAATGCAAAAAAAATCAAAAAAAAATTGTTTTTTTGAAAATATATAGATATGTTTACAGCCTTTAAAAAAATACGCTCAGTGTTTTTTTGAAAAAAAAGATAATTACAACTAAATAATTTAACCTCGAGTTTCTATGAATATGAAGAAGTTTGCTTTATTAACCGCTGTATTGGCTCTATTACACAGTTGTAGCTCTGGTGACAGAGGAGAACTGGTAGGAGTTAAAGGAAAGAAATGGCATCCTGAAAAACCTTATGGTATGACCCTTGTTCCGGGAGGAGCATTCATCATGGGTAAATCGGATGATGACCTAGCTGGTGTGCAAGATGCACCAACTAAAACGGTAACCGTAAGGGCGTTTTATATGGACGAAACTGAAATCACAAATAGTGAGTATCGTCAATTCGTGAATTGGGTTCGTGATTCTATCGTAAGAACCAAGTTGGCGATCCTAGCCGATGAAATCGGTAAAACACCAGATGATGGTGGTATTGGTGAGTTTGCATTTAAAGATGCTGACACTGCCAATATGAGTGTGTACGAAAAGTACATGTTGGATAACTATAGTGGTTTGGGCCCAACAGGATATGAAGGTAGAAAGCTTAATAAGGATGTAGACCTTATTTTTGATACCAACGATTATCCAGATGAGTACTACGCTGAGGTTATGGATACCATGTATCTTCCTATAGAGGAGTCTTATAATGGACAGCGTACTTGGGACGTAACTAAGTTTAAGTTCCAGTATACTTATATGGATATTCAAAAGGCTGCTAAAAACAGAAACCTTAGAAGGAGTGATGTGTTGATTACTGATGAAGTAGCTGTATATCCGGATACCACCGCTTGGATTCGTGATTTTGCATACTCCTATAATGAACCAATGCATAACGATTATTTCTGGCATGATGCTTATGGAGCATATCCAGTGGTAGGTGTGTCTTGGAAACAAGCTAATGCATTCTGTCAATGGCGTACTATTTATAAAAATGGTTACCAGAAATCTAGAGGTAAAGCTCATGTTAACTCTTTCAGATTGCCGTCTGAGGCAGAGTGGGAGTACGCTGCTAGAGGTGGTCTTCAAGGAGCTACTTTCCCATGGGGAGGTCCTTACACCAAAAACGATAGAGGATGCTTTATGGCAAACTTCAAACCGCTACGTGGAGATTATGCAGCAGATCAAGCTTTGTATACTGTAGAAGCTGATGCATATGAGCCAAACGATTATAACCTATATAATATGGCCGGTAACGTGTCTGAATGGGTACAAGGATCTTACGATCCAGGATCGTATGAGTATTTCTCTACAATTAACCCTAACGTAAACGATGCTGCTAACGAGCGTAAAGTAGTACGTGGTGGGTCTTGGAAAGATGTTGCCTACTTCTTACAGGTAAGTTCAAGAGATTATGAGTATGCAGATTCAGCTAGAAGCTACATCGGATTCAGAACTGTACAAGATTACATGGGTACTGAAGTAACCAAAAATTCACACTAAAAATATTAAAACTAAAATCTATTATTAACCTACTTAAGTAATAATACATATTAACTTAAACTAAAAACAAAAATTATGGCACAGTCAAAAGCAGGTAAGCGTTTTATGAACATGGCTTACGGATTAGGAGCATCAATCGTAATCATTGGAGCACTTTTTAAGATTACTCACTTCGAATTAGGACCACTTACTGGTAACGTAATGTTAACTATTGGTCTTGTATCTGAAGCAATTATTTTCGCGATTTCCGCATTCGAACCAGTAGACGATGAATTGGATTGGTCTTTGGTTTACCCAGAATTAGCTGGAGGTAAGTCAGCTCCAAAAGCTAAGAAAGAAGAGCCTAAAGACGCTGAAGGTCTTTTATCTAAAAAATTAGACAACTTGTTGAAAGAAGCTAAAATTGATGGTGAATTGATGGCAAGTTTAGGAAACAGCATCAAAAACTTCGAAGGAGCTGCAAAAGGAATCAGCCCTACAGTAGATTCTATCGCTGCTACTAAAAAGTATGGTGAGGAATTATCTCAAGCAGCTGCTCAAATGGAGTCTTTAAACAGTCTTTATAAAGTACAGTTAGAAAGTGCATCACGTCAGGCTTCAATTAATGAAGAAGCAGTAGAAAACGCAGCTAAACTTAAAGAACAAATGCAATCTTTGGCATCTAACTTGTCTACACTTAACGGTGTTTACGGTGGAATGCTATCTGCTATGAACAAAAACTAATTAGGTTTTTTAGTCTGAAATTTAAACAATTAACAACACAAAAAACTAATTAGAAATGGCAGGAGGAAAATTATCTGCAAGGCAGAAAATGATTAACTTGATGTATTTGATCTTCATTGCGATGTTAGCATTGAATATGTCAAAAGAAGTACTTTCGGCTTTCGGTTTGATGAACGAAAAACTGACCGAATCCAATGAGGCTTCTACTGAAAGAAATACTCAGTTTATGAATGGTTTGGCAGCTAAGGTTGATGAGCAACCAGCTAAATACAAACCATTAAAGGATGCTGCTGATCAAATTGATCAATTGGCTACTGGTTTGGATTCTTATATCGCTAGCCTTAAAACTGATATGACCGCTAAGTTGGAAGATCCTACTCAGTATGAGTCTATGGACAAAGGTGATTATTTGGATAACCTTTGGTTTAAAGGAGATAAACTAAAAGATGATGGACAGACCTTTAAAGCTGAAATCGCTAAATTTAGAGATGGAGTAGTTGCAATTTTGGAAAGCAATCCTACTACAGCTTCTATGGCTCCAGCTGTTAAGGCAAAATTTGCTACTGACGATGTAAAAAGAGGTGCTGGAACTGTAGAATGGTTAAGCCATAACTACAAAGGATTCCCTTTGGTTGCTTCTTTAACTAAGTTAACTCAAATGCAAGCTGACGTTAAAACTACTGAAACTGAAGTATTGCAATCGATGTTGGGTGAGCAACTTAAAGTGGAAGCATCTTTAACAAACTTTGACGCTATCGTTGTACCGGACAAAACTGCTTTCTTCTCAGGAGAAGAGTTTACAGGTAGAATCATTTTAGGTAAAAATGACAAAACGTTAAGAGCTGATAAAGTAATTATCAATGGTAAAGAATTACCTGCTGAAGCTATGCAAGCTGGACAAACTATGTTGAAGTTTGCTGCTGGTAATGTTGGTGAGCAAACTATTGAAGGTGAGTTCCAATTTAAAGAAGGTGACTCTATCATCTCAATCCCTGTTAAGAGTACTTATGCGGTTGTACCGAAACCTAACTCAGCTACTATTTCAGCTGATAAGATGAACGTTGTTTATCGTGGTGTATCTAACCCAATGACAATTTCTTTCGCTGGAGTTTCTGATAACAATGTATCAGCTTCTGCTCCTGGTTTGAAGAAAGGTTCTGGTGTTGGTAAATATGTGATGAATCCTGGAACAGGTAGAGAAGTAACTATAAATGTATCTGGTACATTACCTGATGGTACTAAAGTTAGTGATAAAGCTACTTTCCGTATCAAGGATATTCCTGCTCCTACAGGTACCATTCGTGGTGAAGCTGGAGTTGTACAAATGCAACGTAACGGTTTAGAAATTTCTTCTATCGGGGCTATGTTGGAAGACTTTGATTTCGATTTACCATTAGCGGTATCTGGATTTAAATTCAAAGTACCGGGTCAACCAACTATCACTGTAGGTGGTAACAAATTGAACGATCGTGCTAAGGCGGCTTTACGTAAAGCTAAGCGTGGTGATGCAGTTCAGATTTTTGATATCGATGCAAAAATTACTGGAAATAGCGGTTATAAGCTTAAAAAGGTATCTCCAGTATTTATCGAATTAACAAACTAAGATAATTTAGTTAGACAACAAACGTTTTATACGTAGAGACTTAAAGTCCCAAACATTAAAAGATTTAAGATGAAGATTAGAAATATTGTATTAACCGTTTTAGGAGTTGTTGCTACAACTGGGGCATTTGCTCAGGCAAATATTCTTAACGCTAAAACACCAGACCAAATAGGAGTTAAAACAGAAGCTCAATTGGCATTGGATCATGACAGACCTTTAGAGTATGGTTATGTAGATGACAGAGATATTTTGTTTTCAAAAATGACCTGGGAAAGAATCGTTTTAGATGAGCGTGCCAACTTCCCGCTTTACTACCCTGTAGATACTAACAATATTGGGAGTAACAGACGTTCTTTGTTTGATGTGATCATGAAGAATGTAGCAAATGGTAATATTGAAAATATTTACGCTGACTCTTATTTCACTGAAAAACGTACACTTAAGGATCTTGATGGCGCTTTAAAACTTGTAGATACTACAAACCTTGGTTTTGAGCAATACAATGCTGAAGGGATTGTTGATCCACAGTATATCAGAAAAAGAGAAATCTCTTCTTATGATATCAAGGAATACCGTATGAAAGGATTATGGTATTTTGACAAGCGTCAAGGAGAATTAAGATACCGTCTTTTAGGATTGGCACCAGTTTGCCCAGATGTTAACTTTATTGACGAAGAAAACCCTGATTTGGTAGAATTATTCTGGATATTTTTCCCTGAGGCCAGAGATGTGTTGCACGAAGCAAAATCGTTTAACAACAAGAACAGTGCTGTACCAATTTCGTTTGACCACTTGTTAAATTCAAGACGTTTCAGCGGCTTTATGTACAAGGAAGAAAACGTGTATGGAGACAGAGAAGTTAAGGAGTATATTGCGGACAACGCTTTAATGCAGTTGTTGGAGTCTGACAGAATCAAAGAGAAGATTCGTAACTTCGAACAAGATATGTGGTCTTACTAAGGTAAATCACAATCATTATAGAGAAAAGCCCACTTTTTAGTGGGCTTTTTCTTTTTTGGGTATGGGTTATTGTTGCAATCCTAGTAATTTTGCAAACATGAATGTAGATTATTTTATAGTAGGTTGTGGTTTGGCTGGTATCGCTTTTTGTGAGCAATTGCGCCAACATGATAAATCTTTTCTGGTTTTTGACAATGGATCTCAACAATCATCTAAGGTAGCGGCGGGATTGTACAATCCGGTTATTTTAAAGCGCTTTTCAGAGGTTTGGATGGCTAAGGAACAGTTGGAATTGGCCTTGCCCAAATATAAAATTGTAGGAGAGCTTTTAAAGACACAAGTTGATTATCCTATTCCTATTCATAGAAGGTTTGCTTCTATTGAAGAACAGAATTTATGGTTTTCCGCGTCAGATAAACCAGGTTTAGAACCGTTCTTATCTATTTCTTTAGTTAAAAACCATAATGAAGAAATCAATGCGCCTTTTGGATTTGGGGAAGTATTGCATACCGGACGTGTGGATACCACGGCCTTAATTGATGGTTATCAGGACTACTTAAAAAAAGAAGGAAGGCTTGTTTCTGAAGCGTTCAATCATGAGCTATTTAATGTTGAATCCAACACATTTTATTATGGTGAATATATAGCGGATAGAATTGTCTTCTGCGAAGGATTTGGTATAAAGAGCAATCCATATTTCCAACACTTGCCTTTAAATGGCACCAAAGGGGAAACTATCACCATTAAGGCTCCTAATCTTAAATTGGATGTTATTTTAAAGGGATCAGCGTTTCTATTGCCTCTTGGAGGCGATGTGTATACTGTTGGTGCGACCTATAATTGGACGGATAAAACTAATCAACCTAGTCAAGAAGGACGGGAAGAATTGGTAAATAAAGTAAAGGAACTTATCAATTGTGACTTTACTGTGATAGATCAGGAGGCAGGTATTCGGCCAACCGTAAAGGATAGACGTCCTTTGGTAGGGGAACATCCAGAGCAACCAAATATGTACATTTTAAATGGGTTGGGAACTAGAGGTGTTATGATTGCACCATATGTATCTGAACAGCTATATGAGCACATCGAAAACAATCAAACCCTGAACCCCGAGATCGACATTAAGCGGTTTTCTTCTTAGCCCATTCTTTATCGTAATGCATAAAAATATTGATCCAGATATTTCTTGATAAGCGCATAATAACGGGGTAAAAGGCTATCATCGTACCTACTATGGCGATAAAGGCGGTTTTTAAGGAGGTTCCTAAAATTAAATAGCTTATCACAAACGCGGCAACGGCAAAGGCAATACCAACAGCATAGCTTACATACATGGATCCATAAAAAAACGATGGTTCCAATCGATATTTAGTACCACAATGGGAGCAATGATCATGAATTTTCAAAGTGTCAGTAATGATGTACGGATTTTTGTTAATGTACATAGATTCTTCTTGACACTTTGGACAAGTTCCTTTCAAAATGCTATACAGTTTGGTCCCTTTTTTTATCATGGATTTATAGTGTATTTTTGCGTTTTCTATTGAACTGTAAAGTTACGTTTTATAGAAACATTAATTGTAACAAAAGTCACTAAATGCTCAATATCCATAACCTTTCTATTTCGTTCCAAGGCGAATATTTATTTGAAGAAATTACGTTTAAACTCAATCCAGGAGATAGGGTTGGTTTGATAGGTAAAAATGGCGCTGGTAAATCTACAATGCTTAAGATTTTGTCTGGAGATATGGAACCTGATTCAGGACAAATTGCTTCTGATAAAAATTTAAGCATAGGCTTTTTAAGACAGGATATTGATTTTATTCTGGGAAGAACCGTTTTAGAAGAGTCCTATGAAGCCTTTCAGGAGATTAAGACTTTGGAGCGCAAATTGGAGGAAATCAACCTTGAAATGGCTGAACGCACCGATTATGAAAGCGAAAGCTATCACCAATTGATGGTAGACTTGAATGAAATTCAGCATCAATACGAAATATTGGGAGGTTACAATTATCAGGGTGAAACTGAAAAAATCCTGCAGGGCCTAGGTTTCAAAAGAGAGGACTTCAACAAACTTACCGACACTTTCTCTGGTGGGTGGCGTATGCGTATTGAATTGGCCAAGTTGCTACTTCAAAACAATGATATTTTGCTATTGGATGAGCCTACCAACCACTTGGATATTGAGTCCATTATTTGGTTGGAAGGATTTTTAAAAGGCTATTCTGGAGCTGTGGTGATTGTGTCTCATGATAAAATGTTCTTGGATAATGTGACCAACAGAACAATAGAAATATCCTTGGGACGTATTTACGATTACAACAAACCCTATTCAAAGTTTTTGGTTCTTAGAAAGGAAATCAAGGAGCAACAGTTGGCGTCTCAAAAGAATCAGGAGAAGCAAATTCAGCAAACTGAAAAACTTATAGAAAAGTTTAGGGCTAAGGCTTCCAAAGCTTCCATGGCGCAATCCTTAATCAAAAAATTGGATAAAATTGAGCGTATTGAAGTTGATGAAGATGACAACAGTGTAATGACTTTAAATTTTCCAGTGTCCATTACACCTGGTAAAGTGGTGGTTGAAGCCGAAAATATTACCAAGAATTATGGTGCTTTACAGGTTTTAAATGGTATAGATTTAAGTATTGAAAGAGATTCTAAAACTGCTTTTGTAGGCCAGAATGGTCAAGGTAAATCTACTTTAGCTAAAATTATTGTTGGGGAAATAAAGCATGAAGGTCATTTAAAGTTAGGACATAATGTACAAATAGGGTATTTCGCTCAAAACCAAGCGGAATATTTGGACGGTAATAAAACCGTTTTGGATACTATGATTGATGCTGCCAACGAAACCAATAGGAGTAAGGTAAGAGATATTTTGGGATCTTTCCTGTTCCGTGGTGAGGAGGTTGATAAATATGTGCGAGTACTTTCTGGAGGGGAACGAAACCGTTTGGCCCTTGCAAAGTTGTTGCTGCAACCTTTGAATGTGTTGGTAATGGATGAACCTACCAACCACTTGGATATTAAATCCAAGAACGTTTTAAAAGAAGCGTTGAAGAAGTTTGAAGGAACTTTAATTTTAGTATCTCACGACCGTGATTTTCTTCAAGGGTTGACTAACAAAGTATATGAGTTCAAAGATCAACGAATCAAGGAATATCTTGGAGATATCGATTTTTATTTGGAACAGCGTAATGTAGAGAGTTTGAGAGACGTTGAAAAGCGTGATGTTGTAAAAGACCAACCAAAGGAGGCCAATAAACAATCTTACCAGGACCAAAAGAAGATGAAATCCTTAGCCAATAAGTTGAGCAATACTGAAGCTAAAATCAGTCAACTGGAAAAGGAAATTAAGGCTATAGATGCCGAACTTGCTATAAATTATGATGCTTTAGTAGCGGACCCTGGTTTTTTCAAAAATTATCAAGCCAAAAAGGATGAATTGGATAATCTGATGCTGGATTGGGAAACAATTCACGAGGAACTTGATAGTTTTAATTAATAGGCATCCATTTATAATAGAGGGATTTAAAATCGTTTCAAAAATCTGTAACTTACAGTATGGAAACGTATGTCTTTCAATGTCCATATTGTTGGCAACAAATCTCTGTTGTGGTAGACAAGTCTATTCCCAATCAAGCCTATATTGAAGATTGTGAAGTATGCTGTAATCCTATCTCTTTGGAAATCAGTATTAAAAATAATGACATATTTTACTTTCAAGCAAGTGGGGTATAAATGGCAGTTTCGGGTGCATTATTTTGGTTTATAGTGGTTTATGTTGTAGTTCTTTTTGTTCGGCTGCGCATTTCGTCGAAAAAAATTTGTATTTCACCGAATTAAGATTATATTCGTTAATGTAAATTTTTTCTCGTATCAAATCTACAGTTATGAAAACACTCCAACTATCCTTCCTCTTCTGTTTAATTAGTGTATTGTCATTTGGCGCAATATCGTCCAAAGAAAAAGCAGCCTTAATAGCATTGAATGTTTCTACCCAAGGTAAAAATTGGTTTAAAACATGGAACCTTAATGCTCCGGTATATACCTGGTGCGGTGTGATTATAGAAGATGATAAGGTTGTAGGGCTCAATTTGGATTCCAATAACCTTACAGGCACACTTCCTGAAGCATTGGGAGATTTGGTCCACTTGAAAAAAATTAGCTTTTTCAGAAATCATCTTACGGGAAAAATTCCTTCCTCAATTGGGAACTTAACAAGTTTAACAACGCTTAATATGGCTTTCAATGAGTTAAATGGGACTTTGCCAAGTTCTATTGTAAATCTGAAATCTTTGGTGTCGTTACAATTGTTTATGAATAGAATTGAAGGAGAGATTCCTCGACAGATAGGAAATTTGGCTAATTTGGAATATCTGGAACTGTACAATAATGATATTGAAGGGACCATTCCAAAGTCAATAGGAAAGTTGGCCAAGCTTAAAGAGCTTTTAATTAGTAGTAATAAAATAACCGGAAAATTGCCCACTGAAATATCAGGAATGACTTCGCTTAGAGTGTTGAGTGTTTTTGATAATAAAATGTTAGGTATTGTTCCAAAGTCTATTGGTAAATTAGCTGGGTTGGAGGAGTTAGTTTTGGCTAACAATGCTTTCTATGGAGATTTGCCAAATGAGCTTGCCAGCTTGGTAAACCTGAAAGTTTTGCTCTTAGGAAACAATGCTTTTAAGGGGGATTTGGCGGCTTTGGAAAAAAACTTTCCAAAAATGAAAAATTTTGATGTGCAAAATACAGAGGGAAGAGGGGTGATAGTAACCTTGGACCCAGAAGATTAAAAGTTGTCCGTAATAAATGTGTGGCTCCTGGCAAGAAATTGTTGGGAGTTATTTTTTAAAATATGCTTTGTATTCTCAAAAAACGTCTTATATTTGCACCACGATATCGCGGGATAGAGCAGTAGGTAGCTCGTCGGGCTCATAACCCGAAGGTCACTGGTTCGAGTCCAGTTCCCGCTACAAAGGACAAAAGTCAAGTATAACAAACGGTTTGGAGTTGCCAAACCGTTTTTTTATGCCTAATTTTACCGACCTTGTCAACAATGCATATGAAAGTGCATATGGAAATGCATATGATTTGTCCTTGAAAAAAAAGTATTCCAAACCCAAAATCTACACAGCAAAAGGCGACCTCAAGAAACGATGGTATGTCTATTTTTCCTATCGAGATCCCCAATCTGGGAAGCTCAAAATGCAGACCCCATTTTATGGCGATGCCAATAAGTATAAGACCAAGGAAGAACGTTTGGCAGCTTTGGGGATTTACAGTAAGGTCATCAACAAACTTTTATCGGAAGGTTACAATCCCTATGAGGATAACACCGAGCGTTTCTATTCAAGCGAAGAAGGCAAAGAGGTTGTTGTAAATAAGGAGCCAGTCCCAGAGGTGAAAGTGGAAACTGTGAAAGCTGTTGCAAAAGTAGAAGTTCCCCAGGAATCCAAAGAGACGGAAACAGGGGAGGGATTCATAGAGGCCCTTGATTTTGATCTGAATTTAAAGAAGCGTTTGCTACGGGAGAGCAGTTTGAGGTCTTACGAGAACCATCTGAGTGTGTTCAGGAGATGGATTGAGGAGAACCATCCCAAACTCAAATATATTGCCCAACTTGATAAGAAGGTTGTTCTTGAGTTTTTGAATGACGTGCTGGATAGAACCTCTGCAAGGAACTATAACAATTATAGGGCGAGTTTGAGCAGTATGATGGGAACCCTTGAAAGCAACGATAAGGTGGCGAGCAATTTTGTAAAGAACATCAAAAAGCTCAAAACGGACCCCAAAAGGAATAAAACCTATAGTAGGGAAGAGCAGGAGCGAATATTCCAATATCTTGAAGACAACGATCCATTGTTGCTCCATTTTATCAAATTTGTTTCCTATAGTTTTATGCGTCCAATTGAGGTGTGCAGATTAAAAGTGGGCGATCTTGACCTAAAGAACAAGACCCTTAGCTTTAAGGCCAAAAACAGCCCGTTGAAAACAAAGATTATCCCTGATATTCTCATTGATGAACTGCCTGACCTTTCTGATCTAAAAAAGAAGGATTCACTGTTTACACCAAATGGATTGGGAGGTGTTTGGGATATCACTCCCGACCAAAAGAGAGGTTATTTTACCAAACGCTTCAAGAAAGTGGTAAAGGATGAGTTTGGTTTTGATGAAGACTACGGAATCTATAGCTTCAGACATACTTTTATTACGAAACTATACAGGCAAATGTCCCAAAAGACAAATCCACATACTGCAAAGGGGAATCTAATGTTGATTACGGGGCATACCTCAATGGCTGCCCTTGAAAAATACCTTAGGGATATCGATGCCGAACTGCCAAGTGATTATTCAGAAATGTTAAAGAATTAAAAATGCCGAATGTACTGTCTATGGAAGAGATTCTTTTGGACCTTGGAAAAAATCTTCTAAGGTCTTTGGTGTTTTATTTGCCCAAGAACCTCTCGGAGTATTTGGATGAAGAGGGAAAGGGACTTTGGGAGGAACATGCCAATAAATTAATCTTGATTGAAAACAATGGCTCGAACTATTTTGTAGAAGATAAACTGGCCTGTCACCACATCATGTCCAAATCCATGTTGCTCAGTGATAATCTGTTCAAGTTAATGGAGCTGAAAGGTGATATAAAAGAAGAGAGTCTGGGCTATCTTTTGAAGAAGTATGGGCAACAGGTGGAAGGTTGTGTGTTGATGAGCCAATGGTTTCTTGACAATTGGCAACGTGATATACCCGATATTACCAAGGATCAACAGAGGGCGATAGCATTTCAGCTAAAAAGCTTTCAGGAGCATTTTGAGGAGTTCAAATCCCATTTTGGAAGCTATGTTTTGGAGAAGAATGATATAAATGAACTTCGTCGTGAGGCTATAGAGAGGTGGAAAGAACAATTGGTTCAAATCAAAGCGCCAATTGTTGTTCCCGCACTGCCTCAAAAGGAACCAGAGAAAGTCACCAAAAATGAT
The DNA here is from genome assembly GCF_059735265.1 of Mangrovimonas sp. sgz306409. NCBI lineage: Bacteria > Pseudomonadati > Bacteroidota > Flavobacteriia > Flavobacteriales > Flavobacteriaceae > Mangrovimonas > Mangrovimonas sp. sgz306409. The sequence goes on along the minus strand of NZ_JCAPEU010000010.1, from coordinate 44,777 downwards.
GAGAGGAAACAGCGTTTGGATAAGGTGAAAGAGCGAGCAATGAAAAATGCAAAGGAACAGATACTCACACAAATCTTCAAAGTTAAATTTAGGGAGGAAACAACCGATATAACCAATTAAGGCATATGGCTAAAAAGAAAAAGATTCAAAACGAAGAAGAGAGCTTAAATTTTAGAATTCCAAAAGAGCTTAAGGCGACAATAGTGTCACGAGCTGAAAAACGTAATATCACCGTTTCCAAATATGTTAGGGAGGTATTGCAACAGGTTCATGATGGAACCTATTGTGAAGAGGAGTTTGGGAAATTTGAGCGGGAAGATTTTCTGTTTTCAAAGGAATTCATTCAGTTGGTGATTTGGATGTATAGCTTGCGTAGTGATAGGAGTGTAAAGGAAAATCGGGAGCAAGTTGAAAAGTATATAGCCACGTTAAAGAAAGTTGGTGATCATGTATCCGATGAATTGAGTGCGGAATTCGATAAGGTATTGCTAGAGCTTTTGGAACTTAAAAAGAAAGACACATGGACTTATCAAAGCTATTATTTTTCGGACTCGGGCTCTGGTTCAAGTAAATTTAATTTTAGGGTGTTGGAATCCTTTTTCTTAAACGAGGGATGGATAAGAACCTTCACCATCGATATGAGTAGAAGCTAAATTTTGCTTCAGATTTTTTTCGTGATAATTCCTGTGATAAATTTGTGATATTTTTTTATCACAAATTTATTTTTTGTTTTTTGAACTGTTGATTTGCTGTTGAAACCCTTTGTTATATAGGTGAAATTGGCTATCAATGTTCAATATCGAACTGTTGCAACAGTTTGATTTTTTGTGATACAAAAATGGCTTTTTTGGTGGTTAACTGAGATGAGTTTAGGCTTTCTTTAAATAAGAATTCTATCATTGTTATTGACCGCTGACGTTGTTGTTGCTTGTTTTAACACTTAGAGAAGTATTGCTGTCGATATAGGTTTGTTTGCACAACCTTTGCATAAAATAATTTATATCTTTGTCTTGATGAAATTTTTAGCATTTATATTATCAATCTATATTTTCGGGCTCAATTTAGTGCCATGTGAAGATAATGGTGTGCTTTATGATGAAGTTAAAACAGAAATTTCAGATGCTTTAGACAACGACCATCAACACCAAGGTGCAGATTTATGCTCGCCATTTTGCCAGTGTCATTGTTGCCATATCCACGTAACACATTTTAATGTTGTAGATTACAGTTTAACAAATACTGTTATTTCAACACAAGTATTCTATCATTTTGATGGTTTTGAAAAAGATTTCAATACCACCCTTTTGCAACCTCCTCGAGTTTAATTCAGGTTTTATTGGATAGTTATATCCTTTTATGACTGTTTAGTCATTTTTATTCGATGGGTTAGAAAATAACCTTAATCGAAATGTTTAACTGAATTATTACATTTTATATGATCAATAAAATCATTGATTTTTCAATCAATAATAAATTCATTATTGGTTTGCTTACGCTTGCCATAATTGGAACAGGTATTTGGAGTATGACAAAAGTACCCATAGATGCAGTCCCGGATATTACCAACAATCAAGTTCAGGTAATAACACAATCACCAAATTTAGGTACAGAGGATATAGAACAAATAATCACTTATCCTGTTGAGGTGGCAATGAGCAATTTGCCAAATGTGGAAGAAATACGTTCAATTTCACGCTTTGGTCTGTCAGTAGTAACCATTGTATTTGATGATGATATGGGGACATATCTTCCGAGACAATTGGTTGCTGAAAAACTCAACGAAGTAAAAGAACAAATTCCTGCGGGTTTTGGAGAGCCTACAATGGGACCTATATCCACAGGTCTGGGAGAGATATACCAATACACATTAAAAGTAAAACCAGAATATCAAGATAAATATTCCATTTCAGATGTTCGTACAATGCAAGATTGGATTGTACAACGTCAAATGGCAATGGTTCCTGGTGTTGTCGAGGTCAACGCTATTGGTGGTAAAATAAAACAGTATGAAGTAGCTGTAGACCCTAACGAGCTTAAATCAATAGGGATTACCATTACAGATGTATTTGAAGCCCTTGAAACTAATAATGAAAATACGGGAGGTGCTTATATAGAAAAAAACCATCAGGCTAATTTTATAAGAGGGGAAGGATTGGTAAGAAGTTTAGATGACATCAAAAGGATAACGGTTAAAACCATTAACAATGTACCTATTACCATTGGTGATATAGCAACAGTTCAATTCGGTTCAGCCATTCGTTACGGAGCATTAACACAAGACGGTGAAGGAGAAGTTGTCGGCGGCTTGGTAATGATGCTTAAAGGTGCAAATTCAAATGATGTGATTACCAATGTTAAAGAGCGAATGGTTGAAATACAAAAATCGTTACCAGAAGGCGTTGTTATTGAGTCACTTTTAGACAGAAGTAAGTTAATTGGAGAAACGACATCAACGGTTGCTACAAACCTTATTGAAGGGGCTTTAATCGTTATTTTCGTCCTCATTTTCTTGTTGGGTAATTGGCGAGGTGGCTTAATTGTAGCTTCAACTATTCCACTATCGTTACTGTTTGCATTTATTTTAATGAATGTATTCAACGTATGGGCAAACCTGATGAGTTTAGGAGCTATAGACTTCGGAATTATTGTAGATGGAGCAGTAATTATTGTGGAGTCTACTGTATTTCTTATCGCTTCCCAAGTACTTAAAAAGAAAAAAATAACAACCAAGGAACGTGATGAGGTTGCTGCATCGGCTTCCAAAAAAATGATGAATGCTGCCTTTTTCGGTCAGTTGATTATACTTATTGTGTTTCTTCCCATTTTAGCCTTACAAGGTATTGAAGGTAAAATGTTCAAACCAATGGCATTGACCTTTATATTCGCTATGTTGGGGGCTATGGTACTTTGTTTAACCTATGTACCAATGATGTCGGCTTTAGTATTGAGAACACCAAAAAATGATAAATTATCTTATGGTGATAAATTTGTGCATTGGGTTGAAGATAAGTACAAACCTTTATTGGAAAAAGCCCTTTTAAAAGGGAAATTAATTGTAGGAATTGCTGTGGCACTATTTGCTGTAACAGTCTTTATGTTTATCCGAATGGGAGGTGAATTTATCCCACAACTCAATGAAGGCGATATTGCATTCCACGCCATTTTAAAACCAGGTAGTTCACTATCTGAAACAGTAGAAACCACTACTAAAATAGAGCAAATAGTAAAGGCAAAATTTCCCGAAGTCGAAAAAATTGTGAGCCGTATTGGTGTAGCCGAAATACCCACTGACCCAATGCCTATGGATATTGCCGATGTATTCGTTATACTGAAACCTAAAAATGAATGGACTACGGTAAAGACAAAAGATGAGCTAATTGAAGCAATGAAAGAAGCTGTTGAAATTATCCTTGGAGTCAATTATGAATTTACCCAACCCATAGAAATGCGTTTTAATGAGTTGCTTGAAGGGGTGCGGGAAGATATTGCCATTAAGTTGTACGGCGAAGACATCGGAGTCTTATCCCAAAAGGCAGAAGAAATTACTAAAATAATTGCAGGAACACCTGGTATTGGTGATATGAAAGCCGAAGCCACAACAGGTTTGCCTCAAATGACTATAAACTACAGTAGAGATAAGTTGGCTCAATATGGACTGCAAATCAACACACTTAACAAAATGGTGCAATCGGCATTTGCTGGAGGAAATGCAGGCGTTATTTTTGAAGGCGAAAAGCGGTTTGATTTGGTAGTTCGTTTAAATCAACACAACCGTAAGGATATATCAGATATTCAAAATCTGTTTATCAATTTGCCCTCAGGGGCACAAATTCCACTTCGTGAAGTAGCTGATATATCTTATAAAGCGGGACCTATGCAAATAAGTAGGGATAATACCAACAGAAGAACCTATGTAGGTATCAATGTAAGAGGACGTGATGTAAAATCGTTGGTAGAAGAAATTAAAGCCAAATTAGATGCACAATTGGAATTACCCTCTGGCTATTTTGTACGCTATGGTGGTGCTTTTGAAAATTTAGAGCGAGCCAGTAACCGCTTGCAAACCGTAGTGCCTATTGCCTTACTACTTATTTTCGTACTGATATACTTTGCTTTAAAATCAGTACCGCAAACCTTAATGATATACATTGCTATTCCAATGGCTACCATTGGCGGTGTGGTAGCGTTGTGGCTACGAGATATGCCCTTTAGCATTTCGGCAGGTGTTGGTTTTATAGTATTGTTTGGCGTGGCCGTATTAAACGGCTTGGTGATGATAAGTGGCTTAAATGAATTGAAAGAAGAAGGTATTACCAATTTAAAAGAACGGATTTTGGAAGGCACAAAGCGAAGAATACGCCCTATTATGCTCACTGCTTTTACAGATGTATTGGGCTTTTTACCAATGGCTGTTTCAGTATCGGCAGGTGCAGAAGTACAGCGTCCGTTGGCAACGGTAGTTATTGGTGGATTATTGACTTCTACATTACTCACTTTATTTGTATTGCCTATTTTATATCATTGGGTAGAGAATAAATCGTTTAGGTTAAGGCTAAACAAAAAAATAGTGAGTGCAACCGCAGTACTGGTTTTAATGTTTGTGTTTTCAACTCGAAGTAATGCACAACAAATCACGGATACCTTGCCTAAAATTTCGTTGAACGAAGCTGTTGCTTTATCTAAAAAGAACTACCCACTATTGAAACAAAAACAATTGGAAGTTACCAAACAAGAAAACCTAAAATCTACGGCATACGATTTTGGTTCTACTCAAATCTTTACAGGTGGTGAAGAAGTCAAAGATGGAACAGGAATCTACACAACGGTCGGTGTTGGACAATCAAACATGGATGTGTTTGGAATCGGAGCAAAACGAAAACTGCAACAACAACGCATTGTGTTGTCACAAAAAATAGTACAATTATCTGAATTGGAGGTAGAACTGGAAGTAAAAAAAGCGTGGGCAAAATGTTATCAATCTATGAGAAACTTTCAATTGTACAAAGAGCTTGATTCCATCTATGGTAATTTTGAACAAGCAGTTACGCTGAACTTTGAAGTGGAAGCCATTTCTAAATTGGAGTATTCAGCGGCAAAAAATCAAGTGTTTCAAATTCAAAATAAAAAAGTACAGGCATACAGAGATTACCTCATAGCCATACAACAGTTAAATCTTTGGTTATTTGAAGACGAAATTTATACTGTATCAGAAGAATTGGAAAACATTGCAACGATTGAAACTGATAGCTTATCAACAAATGAACATCCAATGGTTACTGTTTCAGAAAATCAATTGAATGTCGCCGAAGCAGAATTGAGGGCAGCAAAAGCTGATAATTTACCAAAATTGAACCTTCAGGGTGGTTTACAAAAAGTTAATGGTAATTCAGGTTTTTATACCTATCAAGCAGGAATTTCCATTCCATTCCTGTCAGGTTCAAACAAAGCCCGAATTAAATCGGCAAAAATTGACAATGCTATTGCAGAAAGTAATTTGCTATTCAAAAAACAAGAATTACAATCACAATATGCACAAGCAAAAGAAAATTATTTAAAATGGAAACTGTCTTGGGAATTTTACGAAACACAAGTGTTACCATTAACCAAAGACCAGAAATCAGGAGCGTTGTTGGCGTATAAGGAAGGAGAAATAGATTATACCACCTTTACACAATTGGTAAATGAAGCCGTACAGTCAGAACTGGAAGCTCAAAACGCTTTAATCAATTATTTAGAAAGTGCATTTCAACTACAATATTTCAATCAATAACATTATGAAAAAAACAGCATACAAATACATCGCAGTCATTTTTGCAGCACTTTTTATGGTGTCTTGTGGCAATAAAAAAGACCATTCAGAAAATGATGGACATTCTCACGATAAAACAGAACAAACCAGTGAAAATGAAGAACACCACGAAGAAGGCGAAGTAACGCTTAATCAGCAACAGTTTGATGCCTTAAAAATGAAAATAGACACCTTGGGCTTACGCAATATGAGTGGCTATGTTGAGGCAAACGGCACATTGGAAGTACCACCCCAAAACGAAGCTGCTATTACTTCTGTTATAGGAGCAAATGTAACATCCATAAAAGTAATTGAAGGCGATAAAGTTGAAAAAGGTCAGGTAGTGGCTTATTTGTCACATCCAAATATTATAGCCTTACAGACCGATTACCTAAAAGCTTATAGCAATAGCGAACTTTTAAAGAAAAATTACGAACGCCAAAAAAAATTATACGATGCAGGTGTAGGTTCTGGTGCCAATTTCCAAAAGGCAGAAGCAAAATACAAAGGTTCAACGGCTTTGGTAAATGGTTTGGCAGCTCAACTGAAAATTTTAAATATCAATACAGCATCAGTGCGCAACGGTACTATTGCACAGCAAATTCCATTAAGAAGTCCCATTGAAGGTTTTGTACAAAAAGTCGAGGTTAAAACAGGACAGTACGTAGTACCACAAACCGAACTCTTTGATATTGTGAATACACATCACGTTCACGCAGATTTGATGGTATTTGAAAAAGATGTACATAGAGTAAAACAAGGGCAAAAGGTAACTTTTAGTGTGCAATCCATACCAGATTCAGAACTTACGGCTGAAATTTACTCGGTAAGCAAAACCTTTGAAGACAACCCAAAAGCGGTTCACGTTCACGCCGAAATCGAAAATAAATCAGGTAATCTCATTCCAGGTATGTACATTCAAGGAAGAATACAAACCGATAATGCTTTAACAAAGGCATTGCCGGAAAGTGCCATTGTAAAAGATGGCGATAGATTTTTTGTTTTTACGGTAGAAAAAGAAGGTGAAATTTGGGCTTTTAAGCCTGTAGAAGTAATAACTGGAGAAAAAGATGGAGATTGGATTGCAGTTACTTTTTCAGAAGAAGTGTCCGCTAATACCAAGTTTGCATACAATAATGCCTATTACCTTATAGCAGAAATGAAAAAAGGAGAAGCAGAACACGCTCATTAATTATGGAAACAATAGAACAATTATTAGAGTCAAAAGATATTCGCGTAACAGCAATGCGGTTGCTAATTTATAAGTTTCTTGCAGAAAAGAATGTCGCAGTAACATTAAGTGATATTGAAAATGCGTTTGGAAAAGCAGATAGAACAACGCTTTACAGAACAATAAAGACCTTTGAAGAAAAGGATATTGTACATCAAATAGACGATGGTGCAGGTATTACCAAATACGCCCTTTGCGAACAAGGTTGCAGTTGTGATATTAAAACCGATTTACACTTACACTTTCATTGTAACAATTGTAGTGAAACCATTTGCTTAACAGACCATAAAATACCACAAATCAAGGTTCCTGAAGGTTTTGTTTCCGAAAATGTAAACTTGGTAGTAAAAGGTATTTGCAATAAATGTAGCGGTTAATAATGCACTTCTGTTGCATCCCATTTTTATAGAACTTTGTATTTAAGACAAATTAAAAATGAAAAAAAAGAACATAAGGTTAAGAGATTTAAAGCCTGATTCTGATAACGGGCATAGTCACGATGATGGGCACAACCACGGAGACCAACCCAATAATTTTAAAATATATATACCTACAATTATAAGTTTTACAATGCTTATTACTGGAATAGGATTAGACTATTTTAATGTTTCTTTTTTTAAGGATTGGCTTCGTATAATTTGGTACTGTATAGCATATCTACCTGTAGGTTTTCCGGTAGTAAAAGAAGGTTGGGAAAGCATAAAAAAGGGGGATGTATTTACAGAGTTCTTTTTAATGTCTATAGCAACTATTGGTGCGTTCATAATAGGGGAATATCCAGAAGGTGTTGCGGTGATGTTGTTTTATGCAGTAGGCGAACTTTTTCAAAATGCAGCAGTCAATAGAGCTAAAGGAAATATTAAGGACTTATTGGATGTAAGACCAAAAGAAGCCAATGTTTTTCGTGATGGTGATTATATAAGTGTATCGCCCGAAAGTGTCGAAATAGGCGAAAAAATTCAGATACGTGTGGGTGAAAAAATTCCATTAGATGGTATTCTGCTTTCCGAAAAGGCATCATTAAATACCGCAGCTTTAACTGGCGAAAGTAAACCCGATTCTGTTTTAAAAGAAGCAAAAGTATATGCAGGAAGCATCAATCTGGAAAGTGTGATTGAAGTCGAAGTTACCAGTAAGTTTGAAGACAGTTCCATTGCAAGAATATTAGATTTGGTACAAAACGCCACGGCAAGAAAGTCCAAAACCGAACTGTTTATCAGGAAATTTGCAAGGATATACACACCTATTGTAGTGTTTTTAGCAATAGGAGTTACATTTCTACCATACTTCTTTGTTTATGATTATGTGTTTAGAGATTGGTTGTACAGGGCATTAATTTTCTTGGTAATCTCTTGTCCTTGTGCGTTGGTAATCTCTATTCCTTTAGGTTATTTCGGTGGATTAGGTGCAGCTTCAAAAAATGGCATTCTTTTCAAAGGAGCTTCCTTTTTGGATGCTATGACCAAGATAAACACCTTGGTAATGGACAAAACAGGGACAGTTACCAAAGGAGTTTTCAAAATCAAAAACATAAAGACGTTTGATTGGGATGAAAAAGAATTTATGAACTATTTAATGGCAATGGAAGAGCAATCCACACATCCCATTGCTAAAGCTATTATGGAATACCAGAAAGGAACCAACAATTTTGAAGCAAATAAGGTTTCTGAAGTTGCAGGTAGAGGATTGAAAGGTATGGTAAATGGTAAAGAAGTTTTGGTTGGAAATAAAGCGTTAATGGTGTCCAATAATATAGAAGTACCTAATGAAACTGAATCTATCGTGGAATCTATTGTCTTGGTAGCTATTGATACTATTTTTGCAGGTTACGTGGTAATTGCGGACGAATTAAAGGAGGATGCTAAAGAAACCATATCAAGTTTACATAGGGTAGGTATTAAAAAAATAATTATGCTTTCAGGTGATAAAGATTCCATAACCCAACAAGTGGCAAAGGATTTAAAAATAGAAATAGCCAAGGGAGGTTTATTGCCAGAGGATAAATTAAATGAAGTTGAAGCATTAAAGAAAAATTCAAAAAATAAAGTAGCCTTCATTGGTGATGGTATTAATGATGCACCCGTTTTAGCAGCAAGTGATGTAGGTATAGCAATGGGCGGATTAGGAAGCGATGTAGCCATTGAAACAGCAGATGTTATCATTCAAACCGACCAACCTTCAAAAGTAGTGAGAGCCATTAAAATAGGCAGTTCCACACGAAAAATTGTATGGCAGAATATCATTTTGGCTTTTGGAATAAAAGTAATTGTACTGATTTTGGGAGCAGGTGGTTTAGCAACAATGTGGGAAGCTGTCTTTGCCGATGTTGGTGTAGCATTATTGGCAATATTGAATGCGGTAAGGTTACAGAAAATGCAATGGAGTTGAGCATTAAACTTCTGTTAATTAAATAAGTATTTGTTAAAATTTCGTAACTTCGCAATTACAATGAAAAAAGTATTGCATAAAATAATGGCTTTGGCAATGGCTTTTGTAGTGTTATTCTCTACAATGTCATTTACGGTTAATATGCATTATTGTGGTGGTACTTTAGTAGAAACAGCACTGTTTCAAAAAGCGAAAGGTTGTGGTATGGAAATGGCCAACCCATCTACCGAAGGCTGTTCAATCACCAAGAAAAATTGTTGTGATGATAAGCAATTATCAATTGATGGTCAAGATGAGTTACAACTTACCATTGATAAAATTTCTTTTGAGCAACAAGTATTCATTGCATCCTTTGTATATACTTACATCAACCTTTTTGAAGGTTTAGAAAAAAACGTAACGGCTTACGAAGAATACAAACCGCCACTCGTCATAAGGCGTATCTACAAGATTGACGAGACCTATTTAATTTGATTCTTAAACTTTAGACTGTGTTATCCTATGGCTTTTTGCCATAAGGATAATTTGCTGTATTCGGTGTTGTCCTAACGCCAATGTCTAACTGTTTAATTATCAGAACCAATGCTAAACAAAAGCATCAAATTCTTAATAGAAAATAAACTCGTAGCAGTTTTACTACTCGTCCTTTTCATAGGTTGGGGAACTGTAAATGCACCTTTTAATTGGGATACAGGTTTTTTACCAAGCAACCCTGTAGCTGTAGATGCTATTCCAGATATAGGCGAAAACCAACAAATTGTATTTACCAAATGGGATGGTCGTTCGCCACAAGATATTGAAGACCAAATTACCTATCCATTAACCACATCATTGTTGGGTATTCCTGGAGTAAAAACCATTCGTAGCTCGTCTATGTTTGGCTTTTCCAGTATCTACATCATTTTTGAAGAAGATATAGAGTTTTACTGGAGTCGAAGTCGCATTCTCGAAAAACTAAATTCCTTACCAAGTGGTTTATTACCTGATGGTGTTAATCCTGCTTTGGGACCAGATGCTACAGGATTAGGTCAAATATTTTGGTACACACTCGAAGGTCGTGATGAAAATGGAAATGTAACGGGTGGTTGGGATTTGCACGAATTACGTAGTATTCAAGATTACTATGTAAAATATGCATTGTCATCTGCAAGTGGTGTATCTGAAGTTGCATCTATTGGTGGTTACGTGCAAGAATATCAAGTTGATGTAAACCCAGAGTTAATGCGTCAATATAATATTGGCTTGCACCATATTGTAAAAGCAGTTAAAGAAAGTAACCGAGATATTGGAGCACAGACTTTAGAAATCAATCAAGCCGAATATCTGGTACGTGGTTTGGGTTATGTGAAATCCATAGCAGACATCGAAAATGCAGTTGTAACTTCAGAAGATTACACAGCTATCAAAATTAAAGATGTGGCAAAAGTGTCTTTAGGTCCTGCAACAAGACGTGGAATTTTAGACAAAGAAGGTGCAGAAGTGGTTGGTGGTGTTGTAGTAGCACGTTATGGCGCTAACCCAATGGAAGTGATTAATAATGTAAAAGCCAAAATAAACGAATTAAGCGCAGGACTACCTACAAAAACGTTGGCAGATGGTAGAACATCACAAGTAACTATAGTACCATTTTACGACCGTACAGAATTGATTCAAGAAACATTGGGTACACTCAATGAAGCCTTAACTTTAGAAATACTCATTACCATTTTGGTCATTATCATAATGGTATTTAATCTTCGTGCTTCCGTATTGATTTCAGGGCTATTACCTGTTGCGGTGTTAATGGTATTTATAGCAATGAAGCTCTTTGGTGTCGATGCCAATATTGTAGCACTATCAGGCATTGCTATTGCTATTGGTACAATGGTAGATGTTGGTGTCATACTTTCAGAAAACATCGTAAGGCATTTAGACGAAAACGAAAACAAATTACCAATAAACACAGTCGTTTACAACGCAACAGCAGAAGTATCTGGTGCAATCGTAACCGCAGTAATGACAACCATTATCAGTTTTATTCCTGTATTTACAATGATTGGTGCAGAAGGAAAACTATTTAGACCATTAGCATTTACTAAAACCTTTGCTTTAACAGCGTCCATAATTGTAGCCTTATTTCTAATACCACCGTTTGCGGCCTTTTTATTCCGAAAAAAGAGCATTCAAAAACATTTTAAATATGCTTTAAACGGTGTTTTAATAGTATTAGGAATAGCAGCAATAATTTATGGATATTGGTTAGGAATCATACTCATCGCTTTTGGTGTCACAGCTTTATTAAATCTTCAAAACAAGATTTCAGATAAACAAGCAAACTTTGCCAACATCATCATTTCTGCTTCGGCAATTGTATTCTTATTAGCAGAATATTGGCGACCGTTAGGAGTAAACGAAAGCATCTTCTTAAACCTCATTTTTGTAGCTATTATTTGTTTTGGCTTGTTAGGTGTATTTTCATTATTCATTAAATATTACACACGTATTTTAAGATGGTGTTTAGACAATAAATTATTATTTCTTTCCGTACCTACAGCAATTGTCATAGCAGGCTTTTTCATAATGAAAAACACAGGTAAAGAGTTTATGCCATCACTAAACGAAGGTTCTTTTCTGTTAATGCCTACCTCAATGCCACATTCTGGTGTGGAAGAAAACAAACGTGTTTTGCAGCAATTGGATATGGCAGTAGCAAGTATTCCAGAGATTGAAACCGTAGTTGGTAAAGCAGGTAGAACAGAATCGGCTTTAGATCCTGCACCATTGTCTATGTACGAGAATGTCATTCAGTACAAACCCGAATATATGTTGAATGATAAAGGAGAACGTCAACGCTTTAAAGTCAATGAGGATGGATTATATGAGCTAAAAGATGGTCGTTTTATTGCAAATCCAAATAACTCTGAAAATGTCAGCTTGAGCGCAGTCGAAAGGTCTCAATTAATTCCAGACGATGACGGCGAGTTTTACAGAAACTGGAGACCAGAAATAAAATCACCAGACGATATCTGGAATGAAATTGTAAAAGTCACCAAATTACCAGGGGTTACTTCTGCACCCAAACTACAACCTATTGAAACCCGATTGGTAATGCTTCAAACTGGAATGCGTGCACCAATGGGAATCAAAATAAAAGGACAAGATTTAAAACAGATTGAAGCATTTGGTATGCAATTAGAAACCATTTTGAAAGAAGCTGATGGTGTAAAGGATGAAGCCGTTTTTGCAGACCGAATTGTAGGTAAACCGTATTTACTTATTGATATTAACAGAGAAAAAATTGCACGTTATGGTGTAAGTATTGAAGAGGTACAAAACGTATTAAAAGTAGCTGTTGGCGGTATGTCCTTAACGCAAACCGTCGAAGGTCGTGAGCGTTATGGTGTGCGTGTACGTTACCCAAGAGAATTACGAGCTAATCCAACCGATTTAGAGCAAATTTACGTACCTGTTGAAAAAGGCAGTCCTGTGCCTTTAAGCGAATTGGCAACCATTCGTTACGAACAAGGACCACAAGTCATAAAAAGTGAAGATACCTTTTTGGTAGGCTATGTGTTATTCGATAAAATGGATGGTTATGCAGAAGTAAATGTAGTAGAAAATGCACAGGCAATGATTCAAAGCAAGATTGATGCAGGTGAATTAATTGTACCAAAAGGCATTAACTACCAGTTTACAGGAACCTACGAAAACCAATTGCGTGCCGAAAAAACATTATCAGTAGTTGTACCATTGGCATTGGCCATCATCTTTTTGATTCTGTATTTCCAATTCCGTTCAGTCGGTACATCCTTAATGGTGTTTACAGGTATCGCAGTAGCTTTTGCAGGTGGCTTTTTAATGATATGGTTGTACGGACAATCGTGGTTTTTAAATTTCAGTGTCTTTGGTGAAAACCTACGCGGTTTATTCCAAATGCACACCATTAATTTAAGTGTTGCCGTTTGGGTTGGGTTCATTGCGCTCTTTGGTATTGCAACCGATGATGGAGTCGTTATGGCAACCTATTTAACACAAACATTCGACAGAAATTCACCAGAAACAAAAAAGGAAATTAGAGCCTCTATTGTAGAAGCAGGTGAAAAACGTATTAGACCGTGTTTAATGACCACAGCAACAACCATTTTAGCACTATTGCCTGTGCTCACATCAACAGGTCGAGGTAGTGATATTATGATTCCTATGGCAATACCGAGTTTCGGAGGAATGTTAATCGCTTTAATCACCTTATTTGTTGTACCAGTTTTATATAGCTGGAAAGCCGAAGTTCAACTTAAAAGAGCATCAAAATGAAACATATAAAAACAGTCTTTTTTCTTTTTTCAATTCTCTTTTGTCTCAAAGGAAACGCTCAACAATTAGAAATTTTAATTAATGAAGCGTTAGAAAACAATCCCGAAATTCAAAAATTCGAGTTGCAATACAAGAGAGTTTCAGAAAAAGTAAACGAAGTCAATACCCTGCCTAATACCGAATTTGGTGTGGGGTATTTTGCTAGCGAACCCGAAACCAGAACAGGTGCTCAACGGTTTAAAGTATCAGCAAAACAAATGTTGCCTTGGTTTGGTACAATTACCTCTCGTGAAGATTATGTAACCGCATTGGCAGATGCGAAATACGAAGACATCGTTATTGCCAAACGTAAACTAATGGCTTCGGTATCTCAATCCTATTACAATCTGTATGCAAACCAAGCAAAACAGCAAGTGTTAAGTGATAATATTAAATTGTTGGAAACCTACGAAACAATGGCTTTGACTTCTGTTGAGATTGGTAGAGCATCGGCAGTAGATGTACTGCGTTTGCAAATGCGACAAAACGATTTACAACAATTAAAAGATGTGTTGCAACAACAGTTTTTAGCAGAACAAACCAATTTTAATAATCTTTTAAATAGAGATAATGCAATTGAGGTTTCAGTTGTAGATAGTTTAACAATTCCTGCAGAAGATTTTGAAATCAATACTGAAAATTTATCAATACATCCTGAATTGGTAAAGTTTGACAAACTCTATCAGTCTGTAGAAAAGTCAGAATTACTAAATCAAAAAGAAGGCAGTCCAATGATTGGTTTTGGGTTGGATTATATCAATGTTGAGAAGCGACCAGATATGGATTTTAGCGATAACGGAAAAGACATTGTAATGCCAATGGTATCATTATCAATTCCAATATTCAACAAAAAGTACAAATCACAAACCAAACAGAATGAGTTGCAACAACAAGAGATTCTTTCACAAAAACAAGAGCGCTTGAATATTTTGGAAACCCTTTTAAGCAAGGCAATTAACGAACGAATTTCTGCAAGAATTAGTTATGCTACCCAAACCAAAAACTTAAAACAGGCTAAAGATGCAGAAGATATTTTAATCAAAAGCTACGAAACAGGAACGATTAATTTTAATGATGTTTTGGATATACAGGAATTGCAATTAAAGTTTCAAATGAACCAAATAGAATCCATTAAAACCTACTATGTTCAAAGTGTCATAATTAATTATTTAATTCAGTAAACAATGAAACATACATATCATATACACGGAATGACTTGTAACGGTTGTCGCAGTCACGTTGAAGAAACACTTTCAAAAGTAAAAGGTGTTTCAAAGGCATCGGTTAATTTAGAAAAAGCCGAAGCCATTATAGAAATGGAACAGCATATTTCTTTAGAAACATTTCAAAAGGCTTTAAAAGATGATGGTGGTAGATATAGTATCCATAATCAAGAAGATCACCACCATCATTCAGAATCTAAAAAAGAAGAAACACCAAAAGGCAAACGGACAGGTACTTTTTACTGCCCAATGCATTGCGAAGGTGATAAAACCTACGATAAACCAGGCGATTGCCCTGTATGTGGAATGGACTTGGTTGAAGAACAAAATCTATCAACATCAAATGCAGAGGAATGGACGTGCCCGATGCATCCAGAAATTGTAAAAGATGAAGCAGGTTCTTGCCCTATTTGCGGTATGGATTTAGTGCCAATGCAACCAGACCTTTCTGCTGAAGAAAAGACCTATAAAAAACTATTGAAAAAGTTTTGGATAGCAACAGCATTCACCTTGCCCATTTTCTTAATAGCTATGAGTGAAATGCTACATAACAATCCGTTATACGATATAATGGAACAGAAATATTGGAATTGGGTACAATTCATTTTATCCATACCTGTCGTGTTTTATGCTACTTGGATGTTCTTTGAACGAGCTTACAAAAGCATTAAAACGTGGAACCTCAATATGTTTACACTTATTGGTATAGGTGCAGGTGTAGCGTGGTTATTTAGTGTGATTGGTATGGTGTTTCCTGATGTATTTCCTAATGAGTTTAAAACTGAATCTGGAGCAGTTCACGTGTATTTTGAGGCTGCAACAGTTATTCTAACATTAGTGCTTTTAGGTCAATTATTGGAAGCTCGTGCTCACAGTAAAACCAATTCAGCCGTAAAAGAATTGCTCAAATTAGCGCCAAATAAAGCCATAAAAATGGTTGATGGTGAAGAAGTAGAAGTGAGTATTGACAAGATAGAACTTAACGATATTCTTAAAGTGAAACCAGGAGATAAAATCCCTGTTGATGGTATTATTACAGAGGGAGAAACCAGTATTGACGAATCAATGATTACAGGAGAACCTATTCCAGTTAATAAGGTTAAAGATGATAAAGTTAGCAGTGGAACAATAAATGGCAACCAATCCTTTTTAATGAAAGCTGAAAAAGTAGGTAGCGATACACTGTTATCACAAATCATACATATGGTAAACGATGCCAGTAGAAGTCGTGCACCTATTCAAAATCTTGCAGATAAAGTATCGGGTTACTTCGTACCTGTAGTAGTTATTATTTCTGTTATCACTTTTATTGTTTGGGCTATTTGGGGTCCAGAACCAGCCTATGTATATGCGTTGGTTAATGCAATTGCAGTGTTGATTATTGCGTGTCCTTGTGCGTTAGGTTTAGCAACACCTATGTCGGTTATGGTTGGTGTGGGTAAAGGTGCTCAAAATGGTGTATTGATTAAAAATGCAGAAGCATTAGAAAAAATGAATAAGGTAAATACCCTTATTGTAGATAAAACAGGAACTATTACCGAAGGCAAACCCACAGTTGAAACCGTAGGTGTTTTTAGTGATGATTATAACGACAAAAAGGTGCTTCAATACCTCGTCTCGTTAAATACCAACAGTGAGCATCCATTAGCAGAAGCAACAGTAAAATATGGTAAAGAACATAATGCTGAAATTCTAAAATCTACCAATTTTAGTGCTGTTACAGGAAAAGGTGTAGAAGCTGAAATTGATAGTAAAAAAATAGCTTTAGGCAACCCAAAAATGATGGAATACGCAAATGCTGAAATCACCTCTAAAATGAAGGAAAAAGCTAAAACCTTCCAAAAACAAGGGAAAACGGTGTCTTATTTGGCTATCGATAAAAAAGTGGTGGGTTATGTTGTAATAGGTGATAAAATCAAAGATACCAGTGCAAAAGCTATAAAAGAACTGCAAAGCAAAGGGATTGATGTGATAATGCTTACAGGAGATAATCACGATACAGCTCAAGCAGTAGCTTCTGAATTAAATCTAGCAGATTTTAAAGCGAGTATGTTACCCGAAGACAAATTACAAGAAGTTGAGAAACTTCAAAACAACGGTAAAGTGGTTGCTATGGCAGGTGATGGCATTAATGATGCACCTGCTTTAGCAAAAAGTGATGTAGGTATTGCTATGGGAACTGGAACAGATGTTGCTATTGAAAGTGCTATGATTACATTGGTAAAAGGCGATTTACACGGTATAGTAAAAGCTCGTCATTTAAGTAGTGCAGTAATGAAGAACATAAAACAGAATTTATTCTTTGCGTTAGTTTATAATACGTTAGGTGTACCTATAGCAGCAGGTGTGTTATTTCCATTTTTTGGAATTTTATTATCACCAATGATAGCAGCTTTGGCAATGAGTTTTAGCTCTGTTTCAGTAATAGTGAACGCATTA
The DNA here is from genome assembly GCF_059735265.1 of Mangrovimonas sp. sgz306409. Classification (NCBI taxonomy): domain Bacteria; kingdom Pseudomonadati; phylum Bacteroidota; class Flavobacteriia; order Flavobacteriales; family Flavobacteriaceae; genus Mangrovimonas; species Mangrovimonas sp. sgz306409. The sequence goes on along the minus strand of NZ_JCAPEU010000010.1, from coordinate 27,379 downwards.
AGATTAAGAAATATTAAAATATAACACTATGAAAAAATATATAATTTACTTCGGAATATTGGCAGTTGGGTTGTTGTTTGGATGGTTGCTTTTCGGTGGTTCATCAAAAGAAGAGGCAGACCATAATCACAATGAAGTTACACAAGCTAATCAAATGTGGACGTGTTCTATGCACCCACAAATTATGCAACCAGAACCAGGTGATTGTCCTATTTGTGGTATGGACTTAATTCCTGCCGAAGCTGGTGCAGATGGATTAACAGCAGACCAGTTTAAATTAACCGCTAATGCTATGGCTTTGGCAAACATTCAAACTACGGTGGTTGGTAATGGTTCAGCAGAAAATGGAATCATAAAACTATCAGGTAAAATAGCTGAAAATGAAGAAGCCAATGCAGTACAAGTGAGTTATTTTTCTGGTAGAATTGAACGGTTGAATATCAGTTTTACAGGTGAAGAAGTACGTAAAGGTCAATTGTTGGCAACAATCTATTCACCAGAATTATATGCAGCTCAACAAGAATTGATTACAGCGGCTTCTTTAAAAGCATCGCAACCTGCTTTATACAAAGCGGTACGTAATAAATTAAAGCTTTGGAAATTGTCTGAAACTCAAATCAACCAAATTGAATCCTCTGGAAAAGTCATTGAAAATTTCCCTGTGTATGCTACTGTCTCGGGCACAGTGACTGAAAAAATAGTGGAACAAGGCGATTATATTAAGCAAGGTCAGCCTTTGTTGAAAATTGCTAATCTCAATACGGTTTGGGCAAATTTTGATGTGTATGAAAATCAAATTGAACAATTCAAAAAAGGTCAAGAAGTTAATATAATTACCAATGCTTATCCTAATAAACAATTTAAAGGAAAAGTAGATTTTATAGACCCAATTTTAAATACCAAAACTCGTACTGTAGATTTACGTGTGGTTTTAAATAATAAAGAAGCCATTTTTAAACCAGGAATGTTTGTAACCGCAGAAATTGAAAGTACTAAAACCAATGCAAAAGAAGTAATAACGATACCATCGTCAGCAGTACTTTGGACAGGAGAACGTTCTGTAGTCTATATCAAATCAAATCCAAACGAACCTGTTTTTGAATTGAAAGAAGTGGCTTTAGGTAAAAAAATCGGTGATAATTATGAGGTATTAGAGGGATTATTTACAGGAAATGAAATTGTTACCAATGGTACATTTACTGTAGATGCTGCTGCACAACTACAAGGCAAAAAATCAATGATGAACAAGCAAGGTGGAAAAACAATGACAGGTCACGAAGGTCATTTAGGTATGGATAATAATTCAAAAAATGAAAGCGACCATACTAATATGAATGAACGCTTAAAAGTATCGGAGAAATTTCAAGAGCAATTAAAAGAGGTATACAATGATTACATTAATTTAAAAGATGCTTTAGTAAAAGAAGACTTAAAAGGTAGTTCACAAAATGCAACTTCGTTACTATCAAATTTGAGTAAGACAGATATGAAATTGCTTAAAGATGAAGCACACAATCATTGGATGTCATTAGTAGATGAGATAAAATCTTCTACGACCTCAATAGCCGGTTCTCAAGACATTAAAACTCAAAGGAATCATTTTAAACATTTGTCTTCACATTTAATAAAAGCGGTTCAAATATTTGGAGTCAATGAAAAAGTCTATGTAGAATTTTGCCCTATGGCAGATAACAATAACGGAGCCTATTGGTTAAGCAAAGAAGAAAAAGTAATCAATCCATATTTTGGCGAAGCAATGCTAACCTGTGGAGAAGTAAAACAAGTAATAGAATAATAAATCAAGTAATAACAATTAAATTTTAAAAAATGAAGAAAGTAATTTTAAGTGTAGCTGTAATAGTAGCTATGGGTTTAACAAGTTGTAAAAACGAAACCAAAAAGGAAGTTGAAGCAACTAATACGGAAGTTTCAAAAGAAATAGCAATGACAGATATGTCTTTCGGAGTTAGAGGTAATTGCGGAATGTGTAAAAGCACTATTGAAAAGGCAGCTAATGGTGTTGATGGAGTAGTAAGTGCAGAGTGGGATGTGGATAAAAAGAAAATCGAAGTGTCTTTTGATGGCTCTAAAACCAATGAGATGGTAATCCACAATGCCATTGCCGCATCTGGTTATGATACGGAGAAAGTAGCTGGAAATGAGGAAGCCTACAGCAATTTGCCAGGTTGTTGTCAATATGATCACGAAATGATGATGAACCAATCTGGAGAAGTAAAAAGTGAAGACCATTCCCAACATGAAATGTAATCACTAACAAGTCAAAACTTCATTTGGCAGTTGTTGTTTTTGCTAGATGAGGTTTTGGTTAACTTTGAATAGTATCATGCCCTGAAATACGGCTACAGGTTAAACATAATTTTAAACTTTTATTTTTAGTAAATTTAAGTCATGTGTTTCCATATCAGTACATATCAAGAGCCAGAAAATTTAGAAAGGAATTTTAAAGTAAAATTGGTCGATGAAAGCCTACGACCTTATTTCAAACAGCCACGCTACTATCACAATGGCTTTTCCCATCCCAATCCACTACGCCAAAATGAATTTGGAGACAGACCTGTGAATCCTCATTAAAAATAAAGAACTGAAAGCAATTCACAACATTGGAAATGTTTCTGCCTAAAGAAACAATGGTGCCAATGGCGAGAGATTAGGCGATAAATCCTAAAGATATTCATTCAGTAAATTTGTAATAGTTACTGGTATTAGTAAAATAATATAAATATAAGATGGTTTTATAAGGATTTCCGTAATTATTTTTTCTTGAAGAGGAGGTTTTTGAGAGTCATTTTTTAAAATAAATTTTATTGGTTTTGAAGTAAAAAAAATCCTATATTCGAGTATTAAATTTTGTTTAACAAACAACTTCAAACTTTATATAAATATGCATAAGATTATGCATATGTTTTTGGAAAATGTGGTTTTTTAAACTGTTGAAAATCAATAGTTGTTGAAATGAGGGTTGGACTCATAACCCGAAGGTCACTGGTTCGAGTCCAGTTCCCGCTACTAATAAAAAGTCAAGTATAATCAACGGTTTGGTGTCCCCAAACCGTTTTTTTATGTTCAAAATTTCAGATATCTTGCGCGGCGAATACGAAAGTGAATACGCTAACGCATACGATTTGTCAAACCAAAAACAATTTTCCAAGCCCAAAATATACACAGCAAATGGCGATTTGAGCAAGCGCTGGTATGTTTACTTTTCCTTTAGAGACCCTAAGAACAATAAACTCACTAGGCAGTCTCCAATTTACGCTAGTGCCAACCGTTACAAGACCAAGGAGGAGAGAATGGCAATCCTCACGGTTTATAGTCAGACCTTGCACAAACTTCTCAAACGGGGTTACGATCCGTATGCAGATAATGTGGATCTGTTCAAAAAGGAGCAGAATAAAAAAGCCAAACAAAAGACAGCTTCTAAAGAAGGGGAAGTATCAGAGCAACCATTAAAACTGGATTTGGGGCATCCCGCTATAAAGGAAGAGGATAAAGGGAAGACTTTGGAGGAGGCTTTCGACTTTGATATGTCCATCAAACAACGGTCATTGCGTGAGAGCAGTATGCGTTCCTATAAAAGCCATATAAAAGTGTTTAGGGAATGGCTCGAAAAATCGCATAAGGAAATCACCCATATCCAACAGGTGGATAGGCCAGTGGTCATGGAGTTTTTGAACCATATCATGGATAGCAGTTCCCCAAGGAACAGAAACAATTACAGGGCAAGTTTGAGCAGTATGTTCCAGACCTTGGAAGACAATGATATTGTTAGCTCCAACTTTATAAAGAAGATTGTAGTTTTAAAGAGCAGTCCCAAACGGAACAAGACCTATACCAAAGGGGAGCAACAGGAAATTTTCGAGTATTTGGAAAAGAACGATCCCATGCTGTTGCTGTTCATCAAGTTTGTATCCTATAATTTTATCCGTCCCATTGAGGTATGTCGCCTAAAAGTGGGGGATATAGATGTGGAGCATAAAACCGTTACATTCAGAGCAAAGAATAGTCCATTGAAAACCAAGCTGATTCCAGAGATACTTTTGGAGGAACTTCCCGATATGAGCAAAATGAAGAAAGGGGATTTTTTGTTTACTCCTGAAGGCTTGGGCGGAAAATGGGAACTGAGCGATGACAACAAGCGGAACTATTTTTCAAAGCGCTTTAAAAAGGTTGTGAAGGATGAATTTGGACTCGATGAGGATTACGGTCTTTATAGTTTCAGGCATACCTTTATAACGAAGCTTTACAGGGAAAAGATTAAAGTTTCATCCCCTCATGTGGTAAAGAGTGAATTAATGCTCATTACTGGACATACTTCCATGGAAGCTCTGGAGAAATACTTGAGGGATATTGATGCAGAATTGCCAGAAGATTATTCAGAGTTGTTAAAAGCCTAGGGAATGGAAATGAATTTAGACGATTTACAGATGGAGATTATGGGCAACCTGTTTGTAGCAGGTGTGTACTACTTTCCAAGACTTTTGTTGGAAATGAGCGAAGCAGAGGCGCAAAAGGATTTCTCCATGTTTGGAAATAGGGTGTTGCTCATTGAGGAAAATGGGAGCAATTATTTTGTGGAGTCAGGTGAGATCCATTTGAAGGTGATGCATAAGCAGAGATTGCTTGATAAAAACCTGTTGAAACTATTGGGGCTTTGCGATGACCAGAAAAGAAGGGATGTGGATTTTCTGTTGGAACGGTATAAAACCTATGTAGAGGGCGTTTCGATGCTTTACAATTGGTTTGCGGAAAATATGGAAGTAGAAGTGAAGGGAATCTCCAAAGACCAAAAGCGTGCTTTCATATCCCAACGGGACACTTTGGCCCGACATAAAGAGGAGGTGGAGCAGCGCTTCTTTGATAAACCTGCGCAGATTGAGAAAAGGGATAAAACGGAACAGGATCAAAAAGAGGTCTTGAACAAAACAATAGCCGAACTAAAGAAGATGATAGCCCCAAATGCAGATATTTCATTGCCCGCCTTGGAACTGTATGAACAAGAGTCTACAGAGCCAAAATTGGATGAAAGGAAGCAACATCTTCAGAATTTAAAGGACAGAGCAAAACAGGAAGCCGAACATGTCCTAATGACACAGGTTTTTAATCTTAAATTAAAGCCAATTGAAGTCCAAGAATAGGTGTTTTTTATAGGCTGAAAATTGTAATACAATTTGTAAGACAATTGTAAGACAAATGTCTTACAAATTTCTTTTTTGTTTTTTGAACTATTGATTTGACCATATTTGTAGTCAAAAATAGCCTGTTTTTAGGGGTTTTTAGGTGGTGGTTGTTTAATAACGGTTTTTGATGTAATTGTTTGTGTATTGTTGTTTGTAAGACAAATTTTTGTTTTCATGAAGTTAATTTGATTTTAAGGATGTAAAAATCATTTCTGAAAAGGTTGTCTTTTTTCTTTCGTTAGGTATAGTATTAAAAGGTTTGATTTTTGGTAACCTTTTTTTGTTAGAAGCCTTCCTGGCATACGTTGTTGCTCCGTATTTTTAGCTTAAAGATCGGTGAGGAGTATTTAATTTTATTTTTTTGTTGTCATAGTAGCATATTCAAGTGTTAATGGGGGCTAGGCAGAAAACATGTGTTTTTAATCTTAATTAAATCCATTTGAAGTACATGAATATATGCTATTCGATAGACTTTAAATTGTGATAATTTCTGTGATATTTTTGTGATAAAAAATTATCACAAAAATATTTTTTGTTTTTTGAACTGTTGATTTGCTCTCAAAGGCCTTGTAAAATAGCTGTATTTAACTGTCAATCTTCAAAAATAAACTGTTGCAATAGTTTGTTTTTTTGTGATACAAAATTGATATGACAGCTGTATTGTGAGACTGAGAATGTTTTGTTAGAAGTGAGTGTCTCGAAACTCATAATAGAGAGCTCTTATAGCTAACCAAAACTTTTCAGTAACCCCCTTGCCTGTAAAAAATACCTTCCAGTCCTATAGTTTTTTTCTTTTAGAATAGAAGGCTAATAATTTTGCCATGTTTTGTCTGTTGTTCTATCTTATAGATAAGCAGAAGGATGTCATTGTAATGTCCTTCAACCGTGAACTCATAGGTTTATGAAATCAGATTATTTTGAGAACTTATATGGGGCTCCAAAAAAATGATAACTTTTAAATTATTTTGGTCGGCAAAAGTGTTTAAAGTTTTAGGTAGGTTATTTTGGTAATAATAGTATCCTCTGTGCTTAAATTATCACTTAGAGCCTACCCAATAACTTTACGGTTAAACAAATCAATAATAACAGTAAGAGCTTTTATTTCAAGAAACAAGACGCAGCAAAAAAAGAATATTAGTATCTGCATCGCTTTAAAAGTCCTTTTTTCTGCTCTTCCTGTAAATATTAAATACAGGAAATAATACCCAAAGCAATAGTGAAATGAGTGAAACAAACAAACCAAGGGAAGTTCCGAAAAACTTTTGAAAAACAGCTCCTGTATAGCCCAATAGTGCCGAAATATCGAGCTTTAAGAGAATTAGAATACGTGATAAATCAATAGGATTAAACATTGTGGCACTTATTGAAAATGAATCTAATGGATAGGATTGAAAAGCCACTAAGGACATAAGAAAAAGTCCATCGTAAATGACAGCCATAAATAACCATAACAAAATCGCATAACTAAACCCCTTTATCTTATTTTCATTGTATAAAGCGATGTTAAATGCTAGTGCAGTAAAGATTAAGGTAAGAAATGAACCTGTAATTAATAACAAACCAAAATCCCATATTTTATCAGATTGGAACAAACCGTATAAAGCAAATGGAATACCAAGCCCTATGATAAGACTTAATGATAGGGATAAGGCGACGCCCAAATATTGCCCTATGAAAATAGACGACCTCTTCTGAGGTTGAGCAAGAAGAAGTTCTGTAAATTCTCTGGAGTTGTAATAATACATTACGCCAAAGATGGTTCCTATTAGAGGTACTAAAATGGTAATAACATTCATTAATGTAATGACCGCCTTTGATAAGTCATTGTTCAAAAACAGTAACACACTACCTAAACCGAGGTAAAAGAGCAAGTACACATAACTCCACCTACTACGTATGAGGTCAAAAAAGCTGTATTTTAGGATTTTAAGCATATTCGTAGGTTAAAAGGTTAGCAATAGCTTGTTCAAAATTTGTCGTCTTGGTTTGTGTTTTTAAAGCTTCTATGTTTCCTTTAAAATAGATTTGTCCTTCCAACAGAAAAACAATTTCATCTGCCATCTCTTCAACAAAGCTCATTATATGTGAGGTAATCAGAATGATTTTTCCTTTCGTCTTTTCTTTGGCAATGAGTTCTTTTAAGTGGATGAGTGCAATGGGGTCGAGACCGGTTGTAGGTTCGTCTAAAATGATGATAGGACTATCAAACATCAATGTCAATACCAGATTTACCTTTTGCTTTGTGCCTCCGGAAAGATTGCTCAATTTTTTCGATAGAAACGGTTGTAATTTAAAGAGTTTGATTAGTTGGTCATCTTCTCCAGGCCGATTACGCAAGTCTTTAATCATTGTGATGAGTTCCTTTACCTTAAGGTTAGGTGGAAAGTTTGCGATTTGAGGAAGGTAATCTATATCATCTCTATATTTCCAATTTGTTTTTACAGAATTGTTATTCACCTCAATTTTACCCTTGTCGGGTAGTACCATCCCGAGTATGGCTTTTATTAAGGTGGTTTTCCCCGAACCATTAGGCCCTAAAATAGCAATTATCCCTGGAGAGGAGATATCTAAATCCACACCTTTGAGCACCTGATTCTTGGCAAATTTTTTATAAAGTTGTTCTATGTGTATCATTTATATGGTGTCATTTTAGGGGTTGCGTCCTGCAAATTGTCAGGTGTAAAAACAGGTGATACTTTTTCAGAAAAATCTATGATATCAATAAAAAGACTGCGCATTAAGATAATGGTCTCCGGAGTTTTGTTTACCACATAGGAAAATAGTTTTACAGGTCTAAAGGGTACATCACCAATACCATCTTTATCAAGGTCATAGCCAGTGTAGTTGCTCCAATAATTATCTTTAAAGATGTTATCATTAATCTTGCTGTTATACGATAAGTCAAAGGAGTTGTAAAGAAAGTTGTTTTTTTCAAAGGTATTAGTATAACAAGCACCTAACACTTTAATGGCATACCCGTTACTGATAAAATTATTTCCAGAGTATACTATTCTATTCGAGCCTTCTATATTTATTGCTACTGTATTTTCTTCAAAAACATTGTCTTTAATTTCAGCATCATTTATTTCTTTAAGAAGAATGCCAAAAGCCGCAGTACCCCAATTTTTCTTAAAGGTGTTGTTAAACATTTTAATGCGCTTTGAAAACATCACCGCCACACCCGCACCATTATTTTGGAAAGTGTTGTTGGTATACATATCATCGTTAGAAAACATAAAGTGCAATCCGTAGCGTAGGTTGCCAGTACTTACATTTTCATTGATAGTGATGTTATCAGAAAACTCTAGATATATGCCATCCCTTACTTTCTGGACAATGTTTTGTTCTACAACAACATTTTTAGAATACCATAATTGAATGCCATTGCCCGAATTATATTCGTCTTGGGCATCACCTATAACTTTGTTGTGGTAAATTTTACCATTACTAGACTTCTCAATATAGATACCAAAGAATAACTTTTCTAGTACGATGTTTTGTATTAAAAAGTTTTCACTACGTACCACTCGAATGGCAGCGTGGTCACTGGTATAGCTGGTTCCTACATTAATAATAAATAAACCGTCTATCGTAACATCGTCTGAGACAATCCTAATAATTTCCCCTTTATCTTCCCCGTCGATGATTGGATATTGTTCTCCTATAATAGTTAGAGGTTTATCTACCACAATATTGTATTCCTTATACGTTCCTTTTTTTACTAAAATGGTATCTCCTGCTGTTGCCGCAGTAATAGCATCACCTACTAATTTATAATCACAACCAATACATACTGTTTTGGTTTCCGCTTTAGCGAAAGCGAATACCAAAGCAGTAAAGATTACTAAGGCGATATGTTGTTTTCTATAATTCAAATTTTAACTATTCAAAGTAAACCACCACTTCTTGCACTAAAGCCTAGAAATACAAAAAATATGGCAAGTAATGTTACTGCTACAATATGTATAGCCAATGGTTTCAATTTTCTGGCGGGTATTAAATAAAATCTGGCGTGTATCGCAAATGCTATGGTAGTTAATAAGGTGGCATACTTTAGCACTATATGACGTGTATAATGGTCGTTCCAATCCAAACTAAAAATATTGGGAGCGTAGAATATAGTCATATAAATACCAGTAATCAACAGAATAGCAAGTGCAGGGATACCTACTTTTTCATATCTACACTCAAAGCTCTCTATAATTTTAAAATCATTCTTTTTTAAAGCTTTTGGTAAAAATCCAATGGATAATATTAGATGCCCGCCAGTCCAAATAGTAGCACAAAGTATGTGTATAAATATGACAAGTTTTAATACCATTAATGATTTAATTTATCCTTTAAAGAATTCCAGTTGTAAAGTTCGCCTCCTTTTTCACTCTGTACTTTTTTTGCAGCTTCTTCGGTTTTAAAGGCGGTAAGGTAAGCGCCCATTGGACTTGGTAGATTTTTACTTATTAAAAAAGTGGCATTTTCTACATTTATAAATTCTGTTGGGGCTTCATGGTAATTAGTCAGTAATGTTTTTACCTTTACATCGTTGTCGTCAGCTAAGAAGTTGAGCATACATTCTGTAGCATCAAATTTGAATACTTTTCCCTTATCAGTAATTAATTCTGCCCCGTGTATTTTATCTACTACGGTCATCTTACAGAAGTGGCATCCATCATTTCCATAGTCAATGCTTTGCGGACCTGTATTGCAGCTAAGAAATAACAGAAATGTTGCGCTAAGGATTATGGAAGTTATTGTCTTTTTCATCGTAATGTTTTATTTGATTTTTTACCTACAAAATAAGCTACGAATGTAAGTAGCATTCCAACTCCCATTAAATAACCACCCAAGCTTGGGTATGAATATGCGTCAAAGTTTAGAAGCTTTTGATGTCCGAATAAAGGTGGTTTATAACTCATAGGCGTACCGTCTGGATTTTGTAATTTCATTATGGCATTTGGGTCTAGATTTGTTCCATAATCGGTCATCCAAGCGTTAAAGTCATACATTCCCAAAATACCAAGAATAGTCATTAAAACAAGCCAGCCCAAAAACCAGTTATAGTTTGCCTTTCCCCAAAAAACTAGTAAACCAATAAGTACACCAAGTGCAGCCATACCGCCAATTACCATAGGAAATACACTAAACTCCCACATATCCTCTGGCTTGGGCAGTGTTTTCATCCCAATGTAATGGTTAAGCCCGTCTATATTTTGGATATCAAACTCGCTCATCCCTTTAATGCCATTGATGTAGATGTCCATACCCAAAGGTTCGGGGTATTGTGGTGCACCTAGCATTATATTCCATAGTGGAAATTTGAATAGTCCCAATAAGAGCAGGGAACCAATAATCATAAAAATACTAGCCTTTTTCATAATATTAAACGTATTGAGAAAACGCTTTTGTTAAAGCGTATCTAGGAAACGATAAATTAAACAGGCAGCAGCGTAATACTACTACTGCCTGCTACACTAAAACCTATCAAAAATCTATTCTCCTAACGACCAACTTAATTCGATATCCGAATTAGCAGGCGAAACTCTTACATATCCTTGCATTTCCTGGTGTAACGCACTACAGAAATCTGTACAGTAAAATGGCCATACACCTACTTTTTTGGGTTCCCAGAGCGAGGTTTTGGTCTGGCCAGGCATAATCAATAACTCAGAAGTATTCTGGCCAATCATAGAGAATCCGTGTGGTACGTCAAAATCTTGTTCGTGGTTCGTTATATGAAAAAACACTTTATCGCCCACCTTAACACCTTCAATATTATCTGGAGTAAAGTGACTACGGATAGTAGACATATAAATATGTACTTCATTCCCTTTGCGTTCTACTTTTGCCTTGTCCGGACTTGTCACTGCATAAGGGTGTTTATTGTCATCCAGCCTGTAAAATTTGGAGGCTTTAGGCTTTAATAAATCTGCAGGGCAACCAGCAGCATAGTGTGGCTCTCCGTGAGTAGGAAAGTCATAGAGTAACTCCATTTTTTCACCAGAGATATCATAAATCTGAGCAGAGTGTTCCATTTCTGGCCCTACAGGTAGGTATCTATCTTTGGTAATTTTATTCATCGCTACCACGTACTTACCAAATGGCTTTTTAGAATTACCTCCAGGAATCATTAAGTGTCCTACTGAATAATAAGTAGGCTGTCTATCTTTTACTTCCCAGCTGCCCAGTTCCCATTTTACTACTTCTGATGATATGAAGAATGTGGTATAAGCATTTCCTTTACCATCAAACTCTGTATGAAGTGGTCCTAAGCCTCCACTTTTAACCGTTCCCGCAAGTACATCTTCAAATTTAAGGATAGGTATTCCATAGGCCTCGCCATCAAATTTTTTGCCCTCTATAGCGGCTATCATATTATCAAATGAATGTACTGTAAGGTCTGCTGAAAGTTTACCGTTACCTATAATATAATTCCCTGTAGGGTCTACATCACATCCGTGTGGTGATTTTGGAGTTGGTAAAAAGAACACAGCACCAGGCACGTCTAAGGGATTCACGGTTAGCACTTCTTTTTTGATTGTGCTGGTACCAGTGTGTGTAGATTCATCATATACATTGTGTGCATATTCTGCTGGCATCATTTTACCGCCACCACCATTGACATACTCTTCAACCTTTTTCCAGTTAATAGCCGCAATAAAGTCCTTGTCATTTTGAGAAGCATTTACTTCTTGTAATGAATTAGCTTCTTCCGTATTATATGTGGTGAAGAAGAACCATCCATGGGATTTACCGCGACCAGGGTGTGCCAAATCGTAATTAAAACCTGGCATTATCACCTGAAATTTGATGTCCATATGACCGTGTTCTGGTTCTACACTAATAAATGACAAAGCTCCTTGGAAGTTTCCTTTATACTCACTAATTGGCATATCACGCTGCGGAATTGGTACCGAAAAGCGTGTTCCTGCGACTACGTATTCTGTATTTTCGGTCACAAAAGATGAGCTGTGATTCCCAGCGCTATTTGGAATTTCGAGAATCTCTTCGGTCTCAAAAGTACTTAGGCTTATACGTGCTATCCTTGGTGTATTATTTCCGTTGATAAAAATCCATCGTCCATCTAGCTCGCCTGCCGTTTGTGAAATGTCAGGGTGGTGAGCATCGTCCCAAGGGATAAATCCGTGAGAAGTATTAAGCATAGGTTTTGTTTCTTCAGAATACCCATACCCTGAGGTTGGGAATTGAGAGAAAACAGGAATTTCCTTAAACATTCTGCCTGACGGTAAGCCGTATACAGTCAAGTTACCGCTGTAACCGCCAGACATAAATGCGTAAAATTCATCGTGCTCGCCGGGAGCAACATATACCTTCTCAGCGGCGCTTGAATTTAAAGCACCGTTGGAACCTGTATTACCATTATTATTGCCACAGCTTGTTAGAAATAGTGTAGCACCTAATAGTGATAATAATTGAAATTTATGTTTTTTCATTAGTTATATAATTTAGTTGTTATCAATTTTTATTTTGGTTTATTGTGGTAATATGACTTTATCTACCACATATACGGTTCCATTACTTGCTTTTACAGCGCCGATTATTTTAGCTCCTCCAACATAAATATCATCGCCCTTTGTCTCCACTGCAACACTGGTATCATCGGCTTGACCTAATTTTTTGATACTTTTTAGAAGGCCCATGTCATAATTACCGGCAGTAACGTGATGTTTGAGTATGGTGGCAAGCGTTTCTTGATTCTCTGGTTTTAAAAGATTTTCAACGGTGCCAGCAGGTAATGCTTCAAACGCCTCATTGGTAGGTGCAAAAACCATTAAAGGTCCTGCATTAACCAATGCGTTTTCTAATTGTGCCGTCTGTACTGCTTTTACAAGAGTTGTATGGTCTGGTGATTTAAGTGCAATCTGCAACACGTTAGGGTTTGAAACATCATCTTTGACAAAGGCTTGTCCTTTTTGATTTTGAGGAACAGCTTCAGTTGTTGTCTGTGTACTGGTGTTTGGTTGTTTGGTCTCATTTTTACAACTAAAACCAAAAAACAGAAAGACCAGAACAGGAACTATTTTAAATAAATGAATGGTTCTCATATGATTATTATTTTAGGGTTCTGAAGTATTCTAATATGTCACGAGCTTGTGCTTCTGTCATATTTTGATTTGCCATGGCAGCACCATTAAATTCAACCAACAGATCTTTTGCGCAACGGTCTTGTTCTACCATTAATTGTGGGTCTAAAATCATATTCATAATCCATTCAGGACTTCTACGCTCCATGATGCCAGAAGGTGAAGGCCCTATAAATCGTTTTCCAACTTTATGGCAAGCTGTACAATTGGTTTTAAATAGGGCAGCCCCGCGTTCTACCATTGCGTTATCTATGGTAGCTGGCAATTCAAGGTTTTTGATTTTACCCACACCTTTATTGTCCAGTGTAATTCGTTTGGAAGCGGGAACTTCATCAGATTTTGGAGCTTCTTCTTTCTTTGTTTCTGTTGGGGCCTTTCTTTCATATGAAAAGCCTTCTTTCTTTTTTTCCTCTTTTCCGCCACAGCTTATTAATAAACCTAAGGAAATGAGTAATGCAAGTCGGTGAATTGTTTTCATTATAGTATTATTTAAATTATTGTTAATTAGTGATTATTTAGGTCTTGTAACAACACAAAAGTAAAAGACATTTTTGTCCGAAAATATGATTTTTGTCATATAAAAGACATTTTTGTCTTTTATGTGACAAAAATCTTTATATGTTTTCTAATTAAAAAAATCCTCTCGTAATCTTACAAGAGGATTTAAAAAACTAACAAAATAGAACCATCAAAGAATCAGAATTCAAAGTCAAAATACAATGAGCTTTCTGTATTGTTTTCGGTAACTTCTTCTCCTTTAACAAGTTCGCTATCTTCGTTATAGAGCATTAGGTTTACTTTCCAGTACCCTGTCATAGTCAAGGATAATTTGCCATCATACATTTGTGTACTGGAATTATAAGTTAAATCTTCATTATTGGGTGAACTATGGTTGCCCATTCCAGGCATTCTTGGGTCTACTGTTATCATATAATTTTCAACAGGAGTGAACGTCATCATATTTTCCATTTTGTAAAGGGCAGAAGTAAAATCGTTTACCATTACTTCAGGATTTTTCGGACCTACCATAGTCAATACATATTTTGTTTCGTCTGAGCCCATAAATACATTTATGCGTTTCATACCATCAGCGGGAGCCTGTACATTTATTCTTTCGGTCGTTTCGAAAGAGCCTCCATCTACTTCATAAGTGAACTTTAAATCCCAATATTCGGTATCGTTTCCAGGCATTTGAAAAATTATAAATCCTTTTTTTACTGTAGGATGTTCTGAAGCTGTGAGTGCTGATTTTGGGCAAGAGTGGCTCATTGCAGTCATATGCATAATCGGCATCCAGTTGATTGTAGGATTGTCAAAATAGGTGTCTGTTGCATTGTCTTTAATGCGGACACTTAGCTCGTTATACCCAACGGTAAACTGTGAATCTGGGCTATAAACTTCAATGGTATGTTCATTGGATATTATAGATTTTACTAACATTAAATCTGTGACTGGGTTTGCTTCAAAAAGCTCATCATCATCTTCGGTAGAACAAGAAAAAAAGGTGATTGTTAAAAGAAAGATTGGTAGTAGATATTTAATTGTTTTCATCGTTTTAAATTTAGTATTAATAATTGTTTTTTTGTGCTAACCTATTTTATAGGAAAGTGTAAAATGGAAATTTCGCCCCATTCTTGGAATGTTGTTCCAGTCTGCATAGGTGGAATAAAAGGTGTCAAAAATATTTTGAACACCTGCTTTTACATACAATATGTTTTTTGAGATGTAAAAGGTTTTGCCCATAGATAGAGAAAAAACTGTATAAGCATCTGTTTGACGTTCCCCGAATACAGGATTGAAATTAACTTGTTTAGTTGCTCCCTGCATCTCTATTGCACTATAGAAGCTGTTCTTTTGATAATTAATGGCTGTTCCATAAGATATAGGGCTTATAAACGGCAGGTTACGGTTGTCACTGTCTATTCCACGATGGTATGAAATACTTCCATTCCACTTAAAAGCAGCGTTTATTTTATAGTCTGCATTGAGAAATACGTTGGTTATGGTGCCGTAGTCAAGATTTGTATAAATCTTCACGCCCTCGGCTCCTATAGTCATTGTGCTCAGGTCTGTTTTAACCTCTCCAATGATGTAATTTGGCATTCGAAAAATATTACCATTAAGTGATACTTTTCCTTTTTTACCACTCATAGTTAAGGCTCCGTTCAATTCAATGAC
This sequence comes from Mangrovimonas sp. sgz306409, assembly GCF_059735265.1. Classification (NCBI taxonomy): domain Bacteria; kingdom Pseudomonadati; phylum Bacteroidota; class Flavobacteriia; order Flavobacteriales; family Flavobacteriaceae; genus Mangrovimonas; species Mangrovimonas sp. sgz306409. Next base: position 11,904 of record NZ_JCAPEU010000010.1, on the reverse strand, counting down.
TTGCTCGTTTTTAAGCTCAGGATTTCCAATGTAATCATGATTATCTGCACTGTTGAACAGGTAAAAACCAAAACCCTCGGAAACCGATGGCGCCCTTGTAGCGTAAGAAGCTCCCATTGTCATATCAAATACCCCAAATTTCTTTATAAATGAAGCTGAGATACTTGATAGAAGCCTATTTTGAGATGCTGTTGTTTCGGGATAGAAGATTTGTAAACTTTTGAGTCCAAATTCATCAGCTATAAGATTATTTTGGAAGCTAAGGCGTGTTGCTAGTTTTAATTCAGCTTTAACGCTACGCTCTCCCGCTGGTCGTGAATCTCCTGAACTCGATTTCGCGAAAGTGATATTATCTTCCACATAAATACCGGTATTTAAAGTACGCACGTCTGGCCACGTTAACATAAACATAGGTGATTGGGCTGGGTCATTAGGGTACATTGTCATTTCGGCAAGCGAACGGTTATAGAAACCATCTACCTTGAATAGCATTTGGTGATTTTTCCTTTTAAGATTTGCTTTACTGTAAAAACCATAGGTGTCGCTCCAACCTGGCATATCCATACGAATAGGTACATCGGGTCTTTGAGAATCATCCATAATATGAGTGATTGAGTTAGCATATAATTTAGTTTGCCAATTGGTTAAAGCACCCAAGTTTAATTGCTCATAACTTACTGAACCTATAAAGGCTCTTGCCAACGAAACATCCATTGGAAGCGCCGGATAACCTACATCACGAGCTTCATCAAATATAAACGTCGCTGTTAGCTTACTATCTTCATTCAGTAACAAACCACCATTGAGAGAGAGGTTGTATTTTGTAAACTGCGAGTATAAAACCTCTTCTCCGCCACCAGCAGTATAATTTTCTGCATCCCGGTAAATGATATCGGCATCTACGTAAAAATCACTATCGGAGAAATTAATATCTGCTCCTACGATTTTTTGCTCATTATTAGTTTCAAAGCCATTTTCAATACTTATTTTTAGGTAGTCTTCTTTAAAACCAGTTTTGTCCAATTCTAAGTCAATGGCACCACCTACACAGACTCCATTCTCACTACCTTCTTGACCTGATGCCACGGTAATTTTAGATAAATTAGACACGTCTACATAAGAGGTGATTGGGTCCATCTTATCTGTACAAGCGGCAAAGATTCGCATTCCATCAATGGTTACCGACAATCGCTCGGTTGCCATATTGTTAATATTGGGTTCCCAGGCGTAAGCACCGCGCTTAATCATATTTATATGTCGTGCCTTCTCTAAATACTCATCTACCGAGGAGAGCGGTTTTGATTGACGCTGATAGGCGAGTTGCTTTTTAGGAGCCACAACAATGACTTCGAAAAGGCGTTGAATTTTTGTGGAATCCAGACAAAATTCTACACACTGTAAAGTGCAGCTTTCAGAACATATTGATGGTTTTTCTTCCTGCCCGTAACTGTATATGTATACCGCCAGCATGACCAATGTGAGACATAGTTTTTTAAGGAAAACACTCTTAATATTAGGGCATAAGAATCCTCTGAAAACTTTGATAGGTATCATAAGCTAAATAATTAAATAGTTAATGAATGTCGAGACATCACTGTGTGATTGAAACCAAACATCACAATGTCACGACCTAAATATGTGCGGGTAACTATTTGGGAGGAGTAGTAATATCACAACACATTAATCTGTGATATAGGTTTTGAACGTCATCAAAATGGTGTTGTTTACTTTCCACAATCATAACAGATAAATCGTATTTTGTACCACTTTCGTAGAAAAGTGTACAGGGAATTTCAATTTTCTCTGTTGAATTAACTGGAGTATCTTCAGACCGTTCTGCTTCTTTTGCTATTTGTTTTGTGAGGTAACACTTCCCGTGACATTTAAGTTCAGGCTTCTCTTTATTCTCACAAAGCACATTTACAATATACTCATAATTAGATATATAGTCTGCAACAGGCCATAAAGGTTTAAAAAGCATTGTAAGTGAAACTAATATGAGGACTATACTTTTCATTTGTTCGAGAATCAGGATGATTTTACCCCAATTACAGAGCAAATTTAAAAGTCTTTAAGATCAGAGAAAATGACAAAAGTCATATATAGGATATTTTTGTCTTTTATCAATAGTTGTTTTTCTAATTGAGCAGATGACTCGAGTTATTTTGATATTGTAAGGATTGCCCGTGTATTTTTTGAGATGAGGTGAGAGTTTACAGGTTTATATTCCAATTGTCGTTGAATTATGTGTAAAATCAACCTTTATTTTACACATAATTCGATTTTTTGGTTCTGTGCCATCTAAATTGGCAAAATAAACAATGGTTTTGGTTATAATTGGAAATTTTTTGGCCTTCAATATTCAAGATAAAACCATAAAAAAATAGCACTGGTGGTAACAGTAGCTGCTCAAATTAATTTAATTATGTTGGTTAGTGAACTTTTCAAAGAATTTTACGCACCAACTCATCACAGTGAAAGTGCTTACTATTTGTTTTTCGGTCTTTACGGAAAAAACGCCTTATTATCATGGATTTAGACAGCAATGCCATTAAATGTATTGGCAACTATTTTATTAACAGTTCATAAGTTAAGGAATAATTTTAAAATGTTATACGTTGCCTGCTTTATGTTTTATATTGCATTTGGATGGAAGTAGGTTTTGGTTTGATAGTGCCAGGATTTATTCCGGGGCCTTATGGAAAAATTGCCGAGTAATCATCAAAAAATTAATTAAGATATTTTTATCTTAATTAAAATCCTCTTTATATATTTGTGTTTTAAATTGAATGTATGTTTTCAAAAGCTTGTGAATACGGTATCAGAGCCTCTATTTTTATAGCTCTAAATTCTTTTGAGGGTAAACGCGTGAGTCCAAAAGAAATTGCAAAAGAAATAGATTCTCCAGTAGCTTTTACCGCCAAAATTTTACAGGCACTGGTAAGACATCATGTTATTAATTCAGTTAAAGGAGCCCATGGAGGTTTTGAGATTGATAAAACCAGAATTAAGGACATTAAATTGGCTGATATTGTTGATGCAATAGATGGAGATAGTATTTATAAAGGATGTGGACTTGGATTGCATGCTTGCGATGAAGATAAGCCCTGCCCGGTACATGATAAATTTAAAGTTGTGAGAGACGAACTTAAAGCCATGTTAGAATCTACAAATCTTGAAACTTTAGCCTTTGAGATTAAAGAAGGAGAGACATTTTTAAAACGGTAAAAAAATTTATAATTAATTAGGATAAAATTATCCGAATTAAATTTGAATCAAACAAATGATTTTCATGAAAACGAATAAAGTCATGGCTGTAATTTCCTTTGCTGTATTGCAGTAGTAGAGTATTGAGTGGGTTTAATAGGACTAATGACTAGATCAAATCACATTAAAATGGCTTAGAACTATTGGCGATGTCATTTTCGCCGTAGGTATCGTTTCAACCTGTTGGTTTGTATTCGATTAACCTTAAAAAATAAAATAACAAAGAATAAGTAAAAATGGATATTATGAGTACAATAACACAAAAACAAGTAGGAGAGTTTGTTGCCGAAGATTTTAGAACAGCAGCAGTTTTTACACAATACGGCATCGATTTTTGTTGTAGAGGACATAGAACACTTGATGAAGTTTGCGAAAAGAACGGTATAGAAGTAGCCGAATTAGCACTGCGCTTAGAGCAGGTTTTAAGCTCGCAAGGCAATCAAACCATTGATTATAAATCCTGGCCTTTAGATTTGTTGGTCGATTATATAGAAAAGAAACACCACCGTTATGTAGAAGAAAAAACACCCATATTAAAACAGTTTTTAGACAAATTGTGTCGAGTGCATGGTGAAAGACATCCTGAACTTTTTGAAATAAATGAGTTGTTTACGGCATCGGCAGGAGAACTGGCTCAGCATATGAAAAAGGAAGAATTGGTATTATTCCCATTTGTTAAAAAATTAGTGAAGGCCGAATTAACCAATACAGCGATTGAAGCGCCAGGATTTGGAACGGTTAAAAACCCAATAGCTATGATGATGCAGGAACACGATAATGAAGGTGTACGATTTAGAAAAATTGCAGGGATTACCAATAATTATACGCCACCAGCTGATGCTTGTAATACCTATCGTGTAACATTTGCGATGCTTCAGGAGTTTGAAGAAGACCTGCACTTACACATTCATTTAGAAAATAATATCTTATTTCCAGCGGCTGAAAAACTGGAAAGCAGATTTTGTTAGTATTAATCTCTAATTAATTGATGTACAGAAATCCTATGTTGCTTGTCTTGAAACAAGGTAGGATTTCTTACTTTTAAAAGTATTACAGAATTCTTATGCTAAAAAAACAGATTGTCGTTTGCCTGATAAATTCCTTAATCGCTGCCTTAATGGGATTGGCACTGCGTTATTCGTTTTTAGAATCCATCGGGATAAACTATCGGTTTTTAACGCACGCGCATTCCCATGTAGCCATGTTAGGCTGGGTGTATTTAATGCTGTATACTTTTATAGTTCATTATTTTGTTCCGCTTAAAAAGCCAATTTATAATAAGTTATTCTGGCTAACCGAGATTGCAGTTATAGGTATGATGCTTAGTTTCCCATTTCAAGGATATGCCGCAATTTCCATTACGTTTTCAACCCTGCACATTTTTTGTTCCTATTACTTTGTGTATTTAATATGGAAAAATCATCAAGTAGACTCCAAATCCACACGACTGTTACTAAAAGCAGCTTTAGTGTTTTTGCTGATTTCTACAGTAGGAGTATGGTGTTTGGGGCCAGCCGTAGGGTTGTTAGGTCAGGCTTCGGCGTTTTACCAGATTGCCATTCAGTTCTTCTTGCATTTTCAATTTAAAGGATGGTTCTTAATAGCTGTTCTGACTCTGTTTTTACATTTTTTAAAAATTGAAGATTCCCGTGGGTTTCAAAACTTTTTCAAATTATTAGTTGCATCCACCGTACTTACTTTTGCCATGCCTGTACAATGGTTTGCTCCGCATCCCGTTTTAATTTATATAAATATATTTGGGGTTCTGCTTCAATTTGTAACCTTATATTTATTTTTTAAACTTATAAAACCTAAGTTTAAGGAAGCCTTAAATACACAATCTAAACTCGTCGTTACCCTGTATTATTTCAGTGTGTCCTGTTTTTTACTTAAAATACTTTTACAAGGCGTTACTTTATTGCCGGAATTTTCGAAAGTGGTTTTTATGCACCGTAATTTTGTTATCGGATTTATCCATTTAGTAATGCTTGGTGTTATTTCTGGGTTTCTTTTTGCGTTTTTGTTTCGTAAGCAGAAACCATCCTTATTGTTAAAATCAGGCGTCTACAGTTTTCTTGCTGGATTTGTATTGACCGAGGGGATTTTGTTAATTCAAGGCGTACGATTCTACTTTGGTATAGGGCTTATTTCAAACTATTATTTATTATTGTTTTTATTCAGTGCCTTGTTGCCTTTAGGTATTTTTTTCATCTTATTAAATTATATAAATCATTGTTGTCCGATAAAAATCAGAAGTAGCTTAAAAAGCTTTGTTGTCGACCTTTTTTATTGATCGTTCTCTGTATTTTGAAAACAGAACCTCCCTATGGATCAAAAAGGCTTAATTGTCCAATGTTTTTGGTTGTGATCTCTTCCCATTTTGCTTCTGGGTTTTTCAGGAATTTGAACAGGTCGATATAGGTCATCAAATGATACCGTATGACGGACATCATATTGGAATACGCCCAATTTCTTTGGGCTTTCCTTTGAATCACAAGCATAATGAGCTGGACTATCAAACTGACCCAGATTTGTATTTCGATAGCATTTTGATTGTCGCCCAGAAAATACTTTAGCGGAAAGTTCTGTTTAAGCCGCTTGAACATCGTCTCGATCTGCCACCTGTTTTATAGATGTCGGCTATTTTGTCCGCGCCAAGATCATAATCATTGGTGATGAACTCATAGACCTTTTGGTGTTTTTCGTGCCAAAAAGCGATTCTCCTCAGGAAAAAAGGGTTGCCCTTTTGGTCGGTAAGCCCTATTTTTTCGTCCTTTAGGACAGCATCGTCCACTCTATCGGGAATATCAAACTCTTCAAGGCCTATATAGCGGGCATTGTCCTTTTGCCGAGTCACAAAGTAAATATCTTCCAGGGTCCATTTTTGGTATTGCTCATAATCCACATATCCTTTATCAAAGACCACATAAGAGCCCTTTTTGAGTTCCAGGTCTTTTAGAAAGGTGTGGTCGTGCGTGGCTGCGCTTGAAAACTTGATCAGACAAGGCACGTCTTCCATGGCATTTATCATAGTGTGCATCTTGATGCCGCCTTTCTTCTTGCTGTTGAGCGGGTTCCTTCCCACACCTTTAAGGATGTCGCTGAATAGCGTTATGGTCGAAGAATCGACAATCTTAAGGTTCTTCACCGCAGGATCTGAGAGTCTGCTGTCCGATAAAAAGCGATGGTAACGTTTGTAGAGCAAATGATAGATTTCTGCAAATACAGCTGAGCTTCTTCTCTTGTTGGCATCGGACAGGGTGCTGCGTTTTGGAAAGTCCTTGAGCCCTAAATGGTTGATCTTTCCCTCACAGGCAAGCATAATACTGGAAACCTCGCGAAGTGAGCTGCAGCCGCTGATCACGGTAAATATCATGGTAGTCAAATGCTCATAGGTGGTGAACTTTTTGGTATAGCGATCGCTGTTGTGCTTTTTGGCTGTCCGATAAACATCCTTGGGCAAAATAAAATTTAAGACCTGTTTGATTATGGGTTGTCCGCTAAAGTTTTTACTTTTATTCATATCTTGGATGTGTGGTAACTTCAAGATATAAAATAAGCGGGAAATCCTATCTTGGAAATCCCGCTTTTAAAATCTTTTATCGGACACTACTGATTCTTTATATCTCATTATTGCCAATTAACCAATTTTTGTGAAATTCAACCTTTGAACCTCCTAAACTAATTACATGTTTGGTTCTCTGTATTTACTAATGCAAATTATAATATTTGATTTTTTTAATGCAAAAATTCCATTACATGTAAAATTTCATATGATTTTGGGTGATTAAATGGGGCAAAAAAAGTTGATAAATAGGCTTTATGGTTAATTATATTTAAGTTCAATAGTTTTGTCTCCGATTATTAATTCGTCAATCATTTCATCTTTGTCCATTGCAGGTATAAATTCTATACCTATTTTTCTTTTTGCATTAGGTTTAAGTTTTTGCTGCATGTTATTTGTTCTTGCTGTCAATTTCATAGCCATGACAACAAGATCTATTTTGTGCAACTCAGAGTTGTTGTCTCTTATAAACATTTTTTCGAAGTCAATTATCTGATCCTCGGATGATTTATTGTTGAATTCTAGGACAATCGAAATAAATCGTTTTCCTTTTTCTGCAAAAATTGTGTTTGAATAATTTGAACCCCCTCTATCTATCATTTTTGGTTTTCTTAGGGAATAAACTCTAAATTCAACATCTTCCGAATAATCATAGTATGTGCTTCTGTCTATTTTTTGTTCAGAAGGTACAAATGAGAAAAGTAGTAGGATTAACAGAACTTTATTCATAATGTAGTTTTTAATTATGTATTGAATCAGGTAATTGCATGATTCCTATTGATGTGGCTTAGTGTATGTTATTTTGACTAAAGTTAGGCATTTATCAATATACTTTGTATGAAAATGCTCTATTTTGTAGTATAAGGGGTATTATACTTAGCTTTGATTGATATTGAAATTGTAAGGATGCCAATGTATTTCTTTAGTTAAGGTGATACTTTGCAGGAGTAAATTTCAAATTGTTGTTGAATTATGCGTAAAATAAACGTTTGTTTTACGTATAATTGAGTTGTTTTAATTAGAAAGTTGTTATGACGACAACAAAAGTGGTCAAAGGTAAGGTTGAATCGATGGGCTAATTCGTTTTATTGCAATTACTGTGAAAAGTTGGAGAGTAGCGGCATAAAATTAAAAATGCAAAGTGCAACAAACAAGATTTGATTGATGTATTTCATAGGCGGATTTGAAGTTGTAAACCATGAATTTTTGTACTGAAATTTTTATTTGTTTTCGGTGGGGAATAGGTGTAAAAAATCTCTTATATTTGAGTAAGAAAAATTAAGTCTAATCAGACATCAAACTGAATACGTTTCGAATACGAAAACGAATACGATTTTATAAATTAGGCGGCTTGAAACCCTTGTAAAAAGGTGTTTTTAATTTTTGGTTTCGGACTCATAACCCGAAGGTCACTGGTTCGAGTCCAGTTCCCGCTACTAATAAAAAGTCAAGTATAATCAACGGTTTGGTGTTCCCAAACCGTTTTTTTTATGCCTAATTTTACCGACCTTGTCAACAATGCGTATGATTTACCAACCAAAAGACTTTTTTCAACCCAAAGGTCTATACGTTGAAATTGGGTAATTTATCTCTTGTATATAGCCTTTAATATGCTATTTTCGCCAGCATTAATTTTAAACCTTGAATCTATGAAAGAACTTTTAGAACAAATCAGCGCACAATTCGAAGCATTTTCTTCTGATGCTACAGCACAATTGGAAAATGGAAACAAAGCAGCAGGTACAAGAGCTCGTAAAGCAACTTTGGAAATGACCAAGTTAATGAAGGAATTTCGTAAAGTGTCCTTAGAAGCTTCTAAGCAATAAGGGATTTTTTTCAATTAGTTGTTATGCTGTAGTTATAATCAACTTCAAGTAAATACAAATAAAAAGCGGCTCCAATGGATGCCGCTTTTTCTGTGCATCCACATTCTTGGAACTACCCGCGAAATTCGTTACAATTCAAAAGTAGTATAATTTTTTTGTCATTCTGGCCAACTTAAACCCATCGGCAAATAGGATCCGTAAAACCGTCTTTTCCCTTGGCTCTATAATCTTTTTCTATCCTCTAAGTTCTTTACTCTTTACTTTTTGCTCTCGCTACCCAAATCAATTCTTTATTTTTTTACTTCTTCATTCTTAATTAATAAGGGTTGGGGTGAAAGTCCAGGAAGGGCGGTTAGCTAAATTATCTCTTCTATATAGTCTTTAATGTGTTGTTCTTTAGAATCTTGAATTTATGAAAGAACTTTTAGAGCAAATCAATGTTGCATGCATTGCAATTTATGAAGCCTGTTCACTTAATTTCTCTTGAATTGAGATCTATAGTCGTTGGGAGAACAGCCAATTTGGCTTTTGAAAGAACGATTGAAATAGGGGATATCATTAAAACCAACAGCAAAACATATTTCGGCAATAGGTATTTCTGTTTCCTTAAGCATTAAACATGCAGAATTTATTCTGTATTCTCTGATGGCAGAAAAAAAAGATTTGCCACTTTCCCTTTTAAAAAAGGTGCAAAACGATGACCGATTCATTCCAACATGTTTAGCTATATCATCAAGTGTGATTTTATTGCTATAGTTAACAAGGATATACCGATATATGTTTTGCATTTTTTGTGCATTCCTATTTCTTCTTTCATTATAGCCTACCACTCGCATTTCTTTGCTGGAAGCTATATAGGAAAATATTCGGAGTAGGGATGATAGCTGTTCCAGGTTATTTTGGCCAGTCATGGATTTCATTAAGGATTGAACATAAGGTAAAATTTCACCTTCAAGGCTCATTCCTTTTTTTATGTTTTTTATATGTTCAATAGGCTTTATTGCTTCTGGAAACACATCGGCGCACTTCTTTAAAAAGGAGTCAGGGAAAATGATGGTGATATTTTCAATCTTTCCATATTCATCATGAACATGTTCATCAAAATACCAAACATGTGGGAGCTTTGGAGGAAGCAGTATGATTTCACCTTTTGAAAACGTTTCCATGACATCGCCAATTACTCTTGTGCCACTACCTGTTATAATATATGACAATTCCCAATCATCACTTTGATGAAAAGAAATCTGTTCATCCCAAACAATATGGACATGGTCAAAAAAGAAAGACTTATCGGAATCGATGTCTACATGACTATATTTTATGTTTTCCGTGATTTCCATGTCCAAACTCCTCAATTATTGTAAATATAAAACAATAAAAATCTAATATAAGACAATAACTTAGATTGACATCGCTCTAATTTTGATGCTTATTAACATCTTTAGTTTAGGTGTGAAAAAAATATTTAGGATATACATTTATGGTAAAAGCAAGTTCAACATTTTCAGATTCAAAAAAACACTTTCTAATCCTTGATGCCCTGCGTGGTGTTGCGGCAATAGTAGTGGTTTTGTTTCATGTTCTTGAAGTCTATTCAGGAGGAGATCATGTAAAACAGTTCATCAATCATGGTTATTTAGCAGTGGATTTCTTTTTTATGCTTTCTGGTTATGTAATGGCCCATGCCTATGATGACCGTTGGGACAAAATGACGGTAAAGGATTTCTTTAAACGTCGCCTCATTAGGCTTCATCCCATGATTATATTTGGAATGACCGTTGGTGCTTTATGTTTTTATTTTGGAGAGTCACCCTATTTTCCCAAAATAGCAGACACTTCTTTTTGGCAATTAATATTAATAACACTCATAGGCTATACTTTAATTCCTGTGCCTCCTTCCATGGATATCAGGGGGTGGCATGAAATGCACCCGCTTAATGGTCCTGCCTGGTCTTTGTTTTTGGAATATATTGCCAATATATTACATGCGTTAGTGCTAAGAAAGTTATCAAAAACAATACTCTCAATCTTGGTTTTTATAGCTGCTATTGCCTTGATCCATTTGGCTGTGACAAGTCCAAAAGGCGATATTATTGGCGGTTGGTCTGTAGAGCCCGACCAATTAAGAATTGGCTTCACCCGTCTTTTGTTTCCTTACATGGCGGGAATGTTGCTTAGACGAGTTGTGAAAGTGGTGGAAGGTAAAACAACATTTTTGTTGAGTAGCCTGTTGTTAGTAGCCGTTTTATCCTTTCCAAGAGTAGGCGGATACGACCACTTATGGGCAAACGGAATTTATGATTCATTATCTGTCATTTTGGTGTTCCCTGTGATTATATACTTAGGGGCTATTGGGAAAGTAAAAGCTGGTTTTACAGAGAAACTGTGTACGTTCTTAGGGGATGTATCATACCCTATTTATATTATTCACTTTCCGTTTACCTATGTCTTCTATGCTTGGGTTGTTAATAATGATATCCCCTTAGGACAAGGGATTTTAGTTGGATTGGTTCTATTGATAGGAACCTTATTGTTGTCTTATATTGCATTAAAGCGATATGATGAGCCTTTGAGGAATTGGTTGGCTAAACGTTTTACGCGAGCAACATTAAAGTAAAAAAAATGAAAACCGAAAAACAAAAAATGCTTTCGGGAGAACTCTACCAAGCCTTGGATGAAGAGCTCATAAAAGAACGTGAAAAAGCACGATTGCTGTTAAGGGCATTCAATGAGGCACGAGAAGACGATGTCATAAAACAGGATGAAATATTATATAAATTACTACCATTTGCAGGTGATAATTTATGGGTGCAACCGCCTTTTTATTGCGATTATGGCACAAATATAATTACGGGTGAAGGTGTCTTCTTTAATTTCAATTGTGTGGTATTGGATGTAATGAAGGTGAAAATTGGCAGTAGAACAATATTGGGCCCCAATGTGCAAATTTATACGGCAACACATCCTATAAACTCTAAGGACCGAAGCACAGGTCTTGAATATGCCAAACCCATAACTATTGGTGAAGATGTCTGGATTGGTGGAAACACGGTTATTTGCCCTGGTATAACTATTGGCAACAATACTGTAATTGGGGTAGGGAGTGTAGTCACAAAAGATATGCCTTCAGATGTATTTGCAGAGGGGAATCCGTGTAAAGTAATTCGGGTATTATAGGTGCACACCTCTCCTAGTTCTCGACATTGTAGATTCAACGAAGCTAATGCATCGCATTCTCCAAAACCA